>CBHYLN010000018.1:0-51215 GCA_966128725.1 uncultured bacterium
GGTGTGCTGGCGGATGGCCACGCCGCCGGAATACGGCGTGCGGGCCTGTGATCCGTTGTGCTGCGTGCAGTCGTTCCAGGTGTGCGTGAACTCCGGCGGCTCGGTTTCCTTCTCGCCGGTTGGTACGCCGAACGGCGGCGGGATGTGCCCTTCCACGTTCGGGCCGGAGTGCACACCCGTGTGTGAGTATCTGCATGCGGTGGGCGAGCTGCCCGACGGCGGCAACGCTCCGGGCATGGGCGATGGGCCGGCGCTTTCGGGAACGCCCGCGCCCGCGGCGCCACGTTGAGCGCCGCCACATCCCGTTGCCTCACTGTCCGTCACACCCCGGCTGCCTCCCGGCCGCCGGGGTGTGACTGGCTTCCAAGGTCGCGAACCGTTATGTTCATGTTCAACCATACATATCAATACACGCCATGCGCCGTCTGATCCCGATCTGTTGCATCGCCCTTCTGTTCCTGCTGGCCGCTTCCGTGCTGCCGGCGCAGGAGTATCGCTGGGTCCATCAGGATTCCATCCCCAACTTCGTGTACGATGACATTGCCTGCGCCGACACGGCCCATTGCTTTGCGATCGGCAACGACGGCGGCCTGAAACAGACCGTTCGCCGCTCGCGCGACGGTGGGCGCACATGGGAACGGGTATATCTGGACTCCGGATATCTGATCGCGCCAAACGAGCCGCATTATCCGCTTCGCATGCGCCGTGTCGTCTGCCCTGCTCCGGGACTCTGTCTGGTTGCGTGCGACAGTGGGCGTATCCTGCGCTCGGTGGATGGTGGTGATAACTGGGCCATGATTCAAACAACATCCAACGAAGGTGTTTACACAATTTCCATGTGGGACTCAGTTTCCGGGATCTGTGTTGCTGGCCTGGACTCGGTGTATCGAACCGACGATGCCGGTGCGACATGGCATGTCATTGTTTTGGCGGATTCGATGCAACCAATAAGCTGGCGAGTGGTAACCACGGCGCCGAATACGAATGCAGTGTATTTGGTATCACGGGCGTATCAGGTTTGGCGGTCGGCGGATCGCGGGCGAACCTGGCGTTCGGGCGATACGATCGCGGGATGTTCACGTTTAACGTTTATCAGCGCGGACAGCGGTTGGGCTGCGGGCGGGATATCCACAGGGCTTGGCAGTCAGGAGCGGGACGTGATTCGCCGAACCACGGATGGCGGAGCCACGTGGCAGACGCAGGTTGACAGCTTGATTGACGTAACGGTTGGACTGCGAAACATCGCCTTTGCCGATCGCCTGCATGGGCTTGCCGTGGGGCGTGCCGGTAAGATTCATCGCACAAGTGATGGGGGCGAACATTGGGTTCAGGAATGGGGCGGGTTTGGGAAGAACATGGACCCCACCTATCTAGGCGTTGTGTATCCATCACCAAGTACGGCGTTGATTGTGAGTATTGTCGGCAACATCCTCCGCCAGGAGACCACGGTTGGTTCGGTGGAGGAAGTTTCGGCCGCTGGCGGCATCGCGATGACGATTGCACCGAACCCTGCGCGTGCCGGCGAGCCGGTGCGGGTTGTGCTCGGCCTGCCCCGGGCGGCATACGTGCGTGGGCGCATCGTGGACGTCCTGGGCCGTGAGGTTGGCGCCGTCGGCGAGGGGTGGCTGGGGCCGGGCGAAGGTTCGCTGGCGCTGCACGCGCCTGAAGGCCCGGGCGCCTACATGGTGGAACTGGAGGTTGATGGCCGCCGCATGGCGCAACTGCTGCGGGCGGTGCGATGAGGGAGGCGAACATGCGCAGAGCATGGCACGTGTTGCACGCCGCCCTTCTGTTCCTGCTGGCCGCTTCCGTGCTGCCGGCGCAGGAATATCGCTGGGTCCATCAGGACTCCATCCCAAACATGCACTACGCGGATGTTGCCTGCGCGGACACCGGGCGTTGTTACGCAATCGGCTGGACCGGGCAGACGCTCACCGTAATCCGTCGTTCGCTGGACGGGGGGCGCACGTGGAAACAGGTGTACCGTGATACCGGCTATCTGGTGGCGCCCAACGTGCCGTACATCGCGTTGCGTATGTGGCGTATTGCATGTCCGGTACCCGGTCTCTGCCTGGTAGCGTGCGACAGCGGGCGTATTCTGCGGTCGGTGGATGGTGGCGATACGTGGGCGATGATTCAGACCGCTTCAAATGAAGGGGTATACACGATAGCAATGTGGGATTCGCTCTCAGGGTTATGTGTAGCTGGCCTTGACTCCATATATCGTACCAATGACGGGGGGGCAACGTGGTCCACGATGCAAATGCCGGATTCGATGCGATCGATCCTCTGGTTGGAGGTTGCCACCGTTCCTGGTTTGGATCAGGCCTACATGATGACACGGGCGCGTGTAATATGGCGTTCCAGTGACAGAGGCAACACGTGGCATCAGGGCGGCCTCGCCGCTGGATGCTCCAGGATGACCTTTGTCGGGGCTGATAGTGGTTGGGCCGCCGGTGGTGTGCGCACCGGGCTTGGTGACCAGGAGCGGGCGGTGATCCGCCGCACTATTGACGGTAGTGCCAGTTGGCAAACCCAGATCGACAGTGTGCTTCCTCGATCAGGTGGTATGCGTGGGATAGCCTTTGCCGATCATCTGCATGGGTTGGGCGTGAGTGACGTGGGAAGAATCTTCCGAACAAACGATGCCGGCGAAACCTGGACGCGTGAAACAGGCGGTTTCGCCGAGTCGTCGAGCCCAAGTTTTACGGCTGTTGCCTATCCCTCATTGAACACCGCCTTGATTGTAAATGTTAACGGCAACATCCTGCGCCAGGAGCGCACGGTTGGTTCGGTGAAGGACGTTTCGGCCGCTGCCGGCGTCACGATGACGATTGCGCCGAACCCCGCCCGTGCCTGCGAACCGGTGCGGGTTGTGCTGGGCCTGCCCCGGGCGGCATACGTGCGCGGGCGTATCGTGGATATGCTGGGCCGTGAGGTTGGCGCCGTCGGCGGGGGGTGGCTGGCGCCGGGCGAAGGTTCGCTGGCGCTGGATGCGCCGGACGGCCCGGGCGCCTACATGGTGGAACTGGAGGTTGATGGTCGTCGCATGGCGCAACTGCTGCGGGCGGTGCGATGAAGCCCCAGGGGGGGGACGTTGTGCGGTATGCTGCGTATTACTTCGCCGGCCGCTTGCGCGGCGTGGCGCTTCGCTTGCGTGGGGCGGGCCGATTCGGTTCGGTTGGCTGGGATGCTGCCCTGCCTTTGCCGGCGCCTGATGCGCGGCGCGCAAGCCAGATGCCGGTGCCAAGCGAAAGCGCCGTAAGGAACGCGCCGCCCAACGCGCGCAGGATGTCCGCGTTCAGCAGCGAGATTATTGCGCCAAGCGCGAAGAACAGCGCGAACCCGTAGAGCCCAACGGCCCAGCAGCCGGCACGTTTCGCGCGGTCGACAATCGAGATGGATGAGCCTGTTGCCATGGGTTCTGCGCCTGGATTCGTTCGGCCGAAGATAGCCCTTTCGTGTTATACCTTGCGGACCACCACAAGCGTAATGTCATCGTGCGGTTCGGCCGCGCCAACAAAGCGCGCCAGTTGCGCCATGATCTCCGTGCGTGTTTCCTGTGCCGTCAGCCGTCGTGCGCCAGCTTCCAGCAGGATTGCCGCCACCGTGTCGTCGCCCAATGCGTCGCCCGATTCGTTGGTTGCCTCGGTAAGCCCATCGGAATACAGCAGCGCGATGTCGCCGGCAGCCATCACAAAGGGCGCGGCCTGGATCGGGTAGCGGTCGATCGGCCCATGGGCCAGACCCAGCGCCATGCCGGATGGTCGGGATATCTCGACGGTGCGCCCCTCGGCGCGATACACCAATAGCGGGTTGTGTCCGGCGCGGTAGAAGGCGCATTGATCGTCGAAGTCGATCGTGATCATCCCAACGGTGATGAAACTTCGGCGATCCAGCCGCACGGTCAGTGTGTCGTTCAGGCCAACGAAGAACTCCTCAACGCTGAGTGTGTGCATCGAAAGCGCCTGGGCCATCCCCTGGAACTTCGCCATCAGCAATGCCGCGGGTATCCCCTTGCCGGCCGCGTCGGCAACAACGATTGCCTTGGTGCCGTCGGCGAATGTGAGATAGTCGAAGTAGTCGCCGCCGATCTCCACGGCCGGCTGCGTAAGCCCGCTGATATCGAACCCCTGCATGCGCAGATCCTCCAGCGGCATCAGGCTTTGCTGCACGTTGCGTGCGGCCTGGAACTCGGCGGTGAGCATCTCCTGCTGATCCAGCAAGGCGCTGCGATGCCGGATACGGGTTCGCAGAAATTGGAGCGTCACGATCATCGTGCCGATCACCAACGCGGCGATACCATTTCCAACAAGCAGGATCGCGTCCACCTGCTCGCCGATGCCGAATGCACTGTCATCGAACAGGCGCAATGCGGTGTATCCAAGAAACGAACCAAGCGCGCCGCTTACGGCCCACGCGACAATCGTGGCGATTGTGCGTTGCACCCCCCTGGGAGCGCGCTCGGCGATGCGTCCGCTGTATAACGCAAGCACGCTGATCGGCACGGTGAACGCCAGCGTGATGGCCGCAATCAGATGAATGTGTGCCAGCGTATCCGGATTGTTGGCCCAATCGACGGCAACCGTCAGCGCCAGCGCCAGCACGTTGGCAAGCAGGAAGGTTTTCCAAAGCGGTGTGGCGCGGTCGCCCATGGGGCGAGTGCGCGCCAGCAGCGATCGTCGTCGGCGATATGGTTTGCGGGTTGTCATCACAAGTGCGGGGCAATTTGGCGGCGCGCCCGTGACTGCGCAAGCGGCGTGTTCATGCGCGATGGCCGTATCTTGCCGGGCATTTTGATCATGCGGCATGCCGGTATGGTTGCCGGTTGCCACTTTGTTTGTGCATCACGATGATCCGTCATTATCTCACCTTTGCACACCAGGCCGCCGCGCTCGATGCCGAGCTGCGTGGCTGGGTGCTGGCCGAATGCTGGTCGCAGGAGAAGAACATCCTGTTGCTTCGATTCCTTCGCGAGCGTACGTCGCGATTCGTGGAGGTTGCGCTTGATCCGCGTCTGGGCTACATGTTGGCCCGTGAGGATGCCGCGCGCGCGCGCCGCAACACCATCGATTTCTTCGGCGGCATGATCGGCGTGGCCCTTGTTGCCATCACGATTGACGACGGCGAGCGTGTGATACGCATGCATTTCGCCGACGGTGCTGTTCTCGCCTTCTTTTTCTTTGGCGGCGGCGGCGGCAATGCCGTGCTGCTGCGCGATGGTGTTGTCGCCGATGCGTTCATGAAGTATCAGGGTGAGTACGATCGATTTCTGGAGCCCGCCCATGCCGAACATCTCGCTGCGCCCGAAGCGATCGGACCGGCGCTGCGAGCCTCGGCCGATCAACCGATCCGTGCGTTGATGCGTGCCATCCCGATGCTGGGCCGCCGCCTGGCGACCGAGGCCCTGTATTGCGCCGGCCTTGCCGATGCCACTTCGCTGGCCGATGCTGGCGACGCGCAAGTGGACCGCCTTCTGGAGGAGGTGGACCGGCTGTACGGAGCCTGCGAGGCCTCAACACGGTACCCTCTGTATCGGCTGCACGACGATGCCGTGCTGGCGCTGATGCCGCTGGCGACGTTGGAACGCGAAGCCGTGGGCGTGGAGTATTTCGAATCGATTGCCGATGCCATACGCGCGCATCGATCGGCATGGCATGGCGTACACGCGTTCGCCGCGGCACGCGAGCGCATTGTGCGCAGGCTTGCCGGCGAGCAGGGGCGATTGGAACGTGCCCTTGCCAACAGGCTGAATGCTCCGGAACACGAGGGCCGTGCTGCGGCCTGGGAGCATGCCGCGAAGCTGTTGATGGCGAACATGGCGGCCGTGCCCAGGGGCACCGATCAGGCCGAGTTGGTTGACTGGGACGGGCATCCGCACACGATAACGCTCGACCCCAGGCTGGGCGCGGTTGAAAACGCCGAACGTTATTTTCGCCGTGCGCGTGGCGCGCGCGATGCCGCAACGCGTGCGGCCGGCGGTGTTGCGCGCAACCGTGCCGCCATCGAGCGCATTGCCGGTTTGCTGGCCCAGGCCCAGGCGGCCACGACCGTAAAAGCGTTGGAAGCAATCGAGAACAACAACAGGGATCTGTTTACCATGACCGCAGAGGCGAAAGCTCCTGGAACGGCGGAGCGATTCCGGCGATTTGAAGTTGCCGGTGGGATCGAGGTGTATGCCGGAAAAAATGCCGCCAACAACGATGAACTGACTGTACGATTCGCGCGGCCGAACGATTACTGGCTGCACGCAAGGGGCACGTCCGGCTCGCACGTGGTGATGCGTTGGAACGATACCAAAACCAAGCCGCCGAAGGACGCCCTGCGGCAGGCGGCCTCGATTGCGGCGTATTACTCCGGCGCCCGCGGCGCGAAGATGGTGCCGGTGGCGTACACGCTGAAGAAACATGTGCGCAAGCCGCGCGGCGCTGCTCCAGGGGCGGTGGTGATGGAACGCGAGGAGGTAATCATGGCCGAGCCACGATTGCCGGCCGGTGAGGAGGAGTAGCCGCTTCGCGGTGCGTGCTCGCGCCTGGTTTCGCCGCGCGTTGCGGCATCAACGATCGATCAACAGGAGAGGGAGTTATGATCCGACGCAGTGTTCGCCGCGAGAGTGCCGTTGTGGTGCTTGCGCTGGCTGCTGTTGTGGCGTTGTTGCCACGCGATATGCATGCGCAGGATAGCACGTGGTTCCAGCCGGTGACCACGCCTGCCGGCCTGGACAGCATCGCCAACTACTTTATCTGCGTGGCGGATGTCGACGGCGATGACTACCCCGATCTGGTTTTGCAGGCAGGCGTGCAGGAGGAGAATCAGGTGCGGCTGTTTCTGAACAGGGCGCAACCGGGCGGTGCCGATCCTCGCGAGCGAACCTTTGTTGAGGCCACGGCCGAAAGCGGTATCAATGCTCCCGGGCGGTATGCCGATCTGGTTGGCCTTGCCGATCTGGACAACGACGGCGATAACGATCTGGTGACCGCCACGTACTACTATTCCGTGAAGTCCGACTGCGTAACGCCCAATCCCGACAACGGCGGGCGCTGCGAGGTGTTCCTGAACGACGGCGCCGGCCATTTCGCGCTGAAGCCCAACAATGGCCTGCATGCGCTGGGTCCGATACCCGGCTCGGGGTTGTCGTTCCTGGATTTCGACCGCGATGGCAACATCGATCTGTTTATCGCCACGCATTTCGAGGATGCGTTCTGCACGGGTACCGGCGCCGACAAACATCTGATGAAGGGGCGTGGCGACGGCACGTTCGCCGAGGTCAGCGAGCCGGCCGGCATTTCCGGCTACGCGCAGGCGTTGTTCGGTGTGAATGCCGGCGACTGGAACAACGACTGCCATCAGGACATTTTCACGTCGATCTACGCGGCCGAGGGAACGGGAAACCTGTGGCGCAACAATGGCAACGGGACATTCACCGACGTAGCCGCAACAACGGGCTACAACCCGCATTTCAAGGCCGGCGATAACGGCCAGGCGATGGTGCCGTGGGCGGCCGAGCCGTTCGATTTCGACAACGACGGCGACATGGATATCCTGTTCATGTTCGTGCATGGCGGCACAGGCGCCAACGAAGGCAGGTCCACGATCTTCGTGAATCAGGGGCCGGCCGGCAACTACGCGCTGGTGCCGGAGCCCAACCGCATCGTGCGCAAGACACCGCAAAGCAGCCACCACGGCGACAATCAGGGGCGGTACCTGGACTTCGATAACGATGGCCTGTACGATCTGGTGATAACCGAATGTGTATATCAGCCGGCAAGCGACAGGCTGTATTTCCTGCGGCAGGACAGCACGCACAACTTCTCCGACATTACCGGGCAGCTCGGCTTTATCAAGGGCACCACGGCCGCCGGCATTTCGCCGCTGATTATCAATCCGCACGCCGCCGAGCCGATCGATTTCGATCTGGATGGTGATGACGATCTGATCGTTGGGAAGTATCCCAACGACAAGCGCTTCCTGCTGTTGCGGAACAACATCGGAACGCACAACAACTGGGTTGCGGTGAAGCTGATTGCACCGCCTGGTGTAAACCGCAGCGCAATCGGCGCGCGCGTAACGGTGGTGGCCGGTAATCGCACGCTCACCCGCGACATCTATGCCGGGCAGGGAAATTTCTCGGCGCAGCAGCCATTTATCCTGAACTTCGGGCTGGGCGACGGCGCCACGATCGACCGTATCGACGTTCGCTGGCCCGACGCCAACTGCACCACCACAACGGTGCAGGCGCCACCGGCAAACCGCATCCTGCATATCGGCCGTGATGGCATCGTGCCGTCGGGTGTTGAGGGCGAGGATTATTCCAGGCTGAAGCTCGATCTTACGCGCAACGATCACCCACGGTGACATGCTCCGGCATGCCGGTGCTGGTGTTGCGATCCCCCGCAACGCCGTGTGTGCATGCGAGTTAGGTAAACGGGAGAACCCATGAGAAGCTCAACGTACAGCCCGCCAATTGTCCGGCCCCGGATTATGCAGCGTGCCACGCCGTTGCCCATCCAGGCCAGGCGCCAGGGCCATGTGCCGCAAACCGATCTGGGCGCGTTAGGCGGCGCGCATGGCATCGCGGGCCTGCCGATTCGCCGGCAGCCGACGCGTGGCACAGCCCGCGCACTCCCGCGCGATGTGCGGCAGGAAATGGAGCGCGGGCTGGGTGAGGACTTCGCCGGTGTGCGCGTGCACGAGGGCGATGTTGCCCCCTCGGTTGGCGCGTTGGCGTTTGCGCAGGGTAATGCCATCCATATGGCGCGCGGGGCCTACCGTCCGCACAGCGCCGATGGGCGTGGGCTGCTTGCGCACGAGCTGGCCCACGTGGTACAGCAGCGGCGCGGCCGTGTACGCGCCACCGGGCGAACCGGGGGGCTGCCCTTGAACAACGAGACGGGCCTCGAGCGCGAGGCCGATGTCGCCGCGCAGCGTGCGATGAGCGGCTCGAAGGCCTGGCGGCACGATGTGGCCGCCGGCGCGCACGGCAGTCAGGGCACGGCAACGGCCGGCGGCGCGGGCGGGCCGGTGCAAATGACACCGTTCTGGAAGAAGGCACTGGCCGGCGCGGGCATCGTGGGTGGTACTGCCGCGGCCATTGGTGGGGCGTTTGTAGCCTCGCCGTTGTTGGCAGCGGGGCTCATCGGTGGCGGGCTTCTTTCGGCCGTGGGCGGTGCCGGATACCTGGGGCACGAGCACTACCACAACGATCGCGACCGCGTGCTGCAGTCAATCCACAACGAAGTGAATCCGTACGACAATCCCCATCGTGTTGCCCCGAAGGTGAAGTTCGTGGACGACCCGAAGGTGCGCGACAAGGGCGAGACGTCGCGATTGAAGGAGGACAAGAGCAAGTACGAGGTGAAGCTCAACAAAAAGGAAAAGGACCCGCATAAACGCGAATCCTACCGCATCCACGAGCTTACGCACATCTCATCGGATCAGAAATATTCGATGAACGCACCGAACATGGGCGTGTTCTACAACGAGCACGACGACAAGCCCAAGGATCGCAAGAAGTATCTGGACAAACGGTACAAGCAGTTGCAGGCCCAGGTGCATTCCGCGAAGAACCTGATCGACGGCGACAAGCACCTTACGTCGGATAAGAAGGAATACATCCACAGCCGCCTGCAGTACGCCGTGAGCGATCCGATGCACGAGTTCGATACGGTGATGAACGAGCTGGTGTCGTACATGTCGGCAAAGGGGATCTCCAAGAGTTCGCCAACATCGAAGCGCATCGCCGAGTTGGCTCGCGAGGCGTCGTTGCGGCGGAACCGGAGGAATTAAAGGGCGAGGGTGTGTGGCGTGTGCGGCAGGCCGCAGGAATGCGAAGGGTGTATGCGAAGACGGGCCGAGGCGTTGCCGCGACGGCCCGTGCCCGGCCTGGTTCTGAGAGTGCTTACTCGCCTTCGTTGGTTTCCAGCAGCGCGCGGATGTCGTCGGCCGGGAACTCCGTTTTGGTGAGAAGCTCGAATGCCTCGCGCACCTGCGATAGGAGCACCTCGATGCCGGAGACGATTGTGGCATCGGCTGCCGACGCATCTCGCAACATGCGGGTGACCGCCGGGCTGTAGTTGGTATCCATCACCACCTGCCGGCTGTGGAAGATGTCCGGGATGGTGATCGGGGTTTCGCCAACGTTGGGGTACGCGCCAAGCGGTGTGGCGTTGATGATCAACCGTGCCTCCGAAAGAAGCTGCGCGATATCCGGCGGGAACAGCTCGTGTGCCTCGATCACCGAACTGGTTTTGGTGCCGCTCAACATCTGCTTCAGCACCTGCGCCTGTTGCAACGTGCGGTTGGCGATCGCCACGTGTTTCATGCGAAAATGTCGCACCACGATATACGCCGCCGAACGCGCCATCGCGCCGCCGCCCAGGATCACCGCGCTGCCGTTGGCAAAGCTGTCCTTGTGGGGTTCCAGGCTGCTGACCAGCGCGCGCGCCTCGGTATTGTGACCGGTTGCGTGATCGTCCTCGAACGTGATGGCGTTGATGACACCGGCGCCATGGGCTTCATCGGACAGATAGTCCACCAGGCCCATCGCCGAGCCGCGCAATCGCCCATCCAGATACACACCGCTGGCGCCCAGCGTTCGGAGCGCGGCCACCGGTGTTGCCAGTTCGCGAACGGAGGCATCAAACAGAAGCGGTGCGACGTCGGCGCCGGCGATCGCGCATGCGGCCGAGAACATCTGATGAATCAGGTTCTCGCCAACCGGATGGCATAACACGCCGACGAGCTTCGTGGAGTGTGTTGTCTGCATGGTCACGTGCAGCCCAAGTGAATGAAAGTGCGCGCCCGTGGCGCGGATCGATGCCGCGGGATTGCGATACGCTGCCGCGGTACACGTTGCGGCAGGAAGCGTACTACGTACGCGGGTTGAGCAGGGTTCGCATTGCCCGGTGCAGGGTTTTACTGCCTGGACTCGGCGTAGCCGCGCAGGCGTGCGATCGACTCGTCCTTGCCAAGCACCACCATGGTCTCGAACATTCCGGCGCCAACGCGTTTGCCAGTTACGGCCAGGCGGATCGGGTGGATCAGCTTGCCGGCCGAAAGGCCCAGCTCCTCGGCGTAGGCGCGTACCACGGCCTCGATGCCCTCAACGGTCCATTCGGCCAGCGGCGCCAGGCGATTGGCCAGCTCGATCACCTGAGCGGCCGATTCCGGCTTCCAGTGCTTCGCGGCGTATTCCTCGTCGAAATGCGTCACCGGCCCGAACATGTAGCCGGCGAATGTTGGTACGTCGCGCACGAAATTGATCCGCTCCTTTACCAGATCCACAACCTGCGCCACATACTCGTGTGACGCATCGGCGAATCCTGCCTCGGCCAGGAAGGGCATGGCGTCGGTTGCAAGGCGCTCCACCGGAAGCTGCCGGAGATACATGCCGTTCATCCAGTTCAGCTTCTCGATATCGAAAATCGCGCCGGCCTTGTTCACCTTCTCCAGCTCGAACAGCTCGATCATTTCCTGCATGGTGAAGATCTCGCGGTCGGCGGTCGGGTTCCAGCCCAGCAGCGCCACGAAGTTCACCAGCGCTTCAGGGATGAAGCCATTGGTCAGGTAATCGCTGACGGCCACATCGCCATCACGCTTGGAAAGCTTTTTGCGCGCGGGGCTCAGCAGCAGCGGCAGGTGGGCGAACTGCGGCTTCTCCCAACCGAACGCGTCGTACAGGATCACATGCTTCGGCAGCGAGGGCAGCCACTCCTCACCACGGATCACGTGGGTGATCTCCATCAGGTGATCGTCCACGATGTTGGCCAGGTGATAGGTTGGGAAGCCGTCGGACTTCAGCAGGATCTGATCGTCGATCGTGCGGTTTGCGAACACGCTTTCACCGCGCACCAGATCGCTGGTGCGGGTTTCGCCGGTGAGCGGCACGAACAGACGGATCACATGCTCGGCGCCGGAATCCAGCAGGCGGCGTGTCTCGTCCTCGCCCAGCGTGAACTGGTTGCGCATCGAGCTGCGGTCGTACTTCGGCGCAATGCCGGCCTTCTGCTGACGCTCGCGCATGCGCTCCAGATCGTCGGCCGTATCGAAGGCGTAATACGCGGTGCCGCGGTCCAACAGGATCTGCGCGTGCTGGCGGTAAATCTCGGTGCGTTCGGACTGGCGGTACGGCCCGTATTCGCCGCCGATGTGCGGGCCTTCGTCGAACTCGATCCCCGCCCAGGCGAACATATCAAGGATGTTCTGCTCGGCCTCCGCCACGAATCGGGATTGGTCGGTATCCTCAATGCGCAGAATGCACTTGCCGCCCATGTGGTGGGCGAAGAGGTAGTTATACAGCCCTGAACGGAGACTGCCAACGTGCAGCATTCCGGTGGGCGACGGCGCAAAGCGTACGCGAACCATGGAGTTTTACCGGGAGTACTGGGATCAGAGGGCGGCGGGCACGTTGCCCTGCGCGCCGTGTACGATCAACAAGCGCGAACAAAAAAGCGCAACGACGAGAACGTTCGTGCTGCGCTACGTGTATTCGGGCGAGTGATGGGATTTGAACCCACGACCTTCTGAGCCACAATCAGACGCTCTAACCAACTGAGCTACACCCGCCATATGGGAGAACAGGGGTACAAACTTAGAGTTTTCCTGCCCGTTGAGCAATCGAAGAATGTAAAATTTTGCGGAGCCGGTTAACTCAGCGCCCGCGCGAGGTTGAAGTAGGCGAACAGCGTTACGATGTCCGAGGCGGCCAATGCAATTGGGCCGGCCGCCACCTGGGGATCGCGGCGCGCCATGCGCAGCAGTGTTGGCATCGCCAGGCCGATCATCGCCGCCGAGGTAACACCAGCGGAAATGCCGATCAGCAGCGCGAACACCACCGCGGTTGATCCAATCCACAACCACGCAACCGTGGCCACCGTCAACGCGCACGCCAGGCCCAGCAAGCCGCCCACTGCCATCTCCGAACGCAGTGCCGCGAACAGTTCCGAGGCCGTTGGGCGCCGGCCATGTATCGTTTCCAGCGCCAGGCTTACCGATTGGATGCTCACGCTTTCGGCAAGCGCCAGCACAACCGGGATGAACAGGGCAATCGCCACGGCGCGTTCCATGTCCTCCTGAAACAGTCCGGAGAGAAACGCCGCGCCGATCCCGCCCGCGATATTGCTCAGCAGCCACGGGAACCGGCCCTTGAACGAGCCCAGTGCCGATGGCTTGCGGCCGCTGGCCAGATGAACGCCCGCGAGCTGGAACAACGCATCGGCGCGGCGACCGCGTTCGATTGCGTCCAGCTCGTTGGTGTAGATCTCAACATCGATCACACCCAGCATGCGCCCGCTGGTGTCGCATACGGGCAGCGCCAGCAGCCTGTGGCTGGCGAACGCCTCGTGCGCATCCAGTATCGAGGCCGAATCCGGTATCGTGACCAGTTCGCGCACCATGATCTCGCGCAGCAACGTGCCGGGTGGGTTCAGCAGGAACCGGCGTGTGGGAATAACGCCAAGCAGATGGTGGTCATCGTCCAGAACGTACAGATACACGACACGTCCGCCGGGCGGATCGGCTCGCAGCGTCTCGAGCGCATCGGCGATCGACATGTCGGGCCGCAGCGGCGAAAGCTCGTGCCGGATATGCCTGGTGACACGATCGCCCGGTGCTGGTGTGCCGTCGGGCGTGGGCAGGTTGCTGGTGTTGGTCTGCGACCGGGGTGTGGTCATCCTGACGTCCTCCGTGTGGATTGTGCCGGGCCGCGATGAACGCCGCGCCCGCACAATGCCTCAGGGAGGATCAGTCATCCACCCAGTGCACGCCAAGCGAGAGGCGCAGCCCAACGAAGTATTGTTTCCATTCCGCGTCGTCCAGAACCGATGTCTGCGGGAGCGATACAAATGCCTCCACGCCCAGGGCGATCGATTCGAACGCGAGATTCCAACCGATCCCGCCTTCGATCGCGGTGCGCCCGCGATTCAGCCCGGCAAGCGTGCGTTTGTTGATCAGCGTTACCGTGTCGGCGCCGTTGCCGTAGCGGATCTGATCCTTTGCGCTGGCGATCTGCTCGTATTGCGTGGCCTTGCTGGATACGGCATACGAGCCCGATACACCGCCGAAGATGTAGTAGTACGAGGACATCTGCAACGCCTCGTTCTTGATGAAGCCGCCGTAGAACGGTATCACCAGGCCGGCCGATCCCATCAGCGAATATTGCTTCATGTACACCACGCCCACCTCCTTGAAACGCTGCTTGGCGCCGCCGATGGTGAGGTAGCTCCGCGACTCGTCGTTCGAGAACAGCAGCCCCTCGGTTACCTGAAGGCCGGCGCTTGCGCGCAGCACACACGGGAACGGCAGGTTGTACAGGAACGTGAGCGAGTACTCATCGTAGTTCGTGGTCGGATATCCGTCGTCCTCCTCCTCGTCCGAGTTCGGTTGCATGATCTTGCGCTCGCTGCTGCCGTCGTACGGGTCGGTTCCGGTGAACGGCTGGCTTGTGGCCGCGAAGCTGCGCGAGCGGATGCCGGGAGCCCGATCATACACATCGGCGAAGAACGCCGAGCCGGAATAGCTGAGCGTGTAAGCGGAGTACGGTTGCGGGAACCAACCGGTGGAAACGTGGCCGAACACATCTTCATCAAGCTTGAAGCCGTCGGGGTTCAGGCCGTAGTCATCCCAGGTGGAGTCGGCGTCGTCATTCTGCGCGCTTGCCGGAACTACAGCAAGCGCAAGCAACAGGCAGGCCAGGGCAAATACGGACGTGCCACGGCCGGAAATCGTGCCGTATGGTTTCGGCAGGCCCCAATTCGTGATGCGGCGTGTCATGGGCTGTTCGGTATTCGTCTTCATCGGATCACGTGCATTGCCTTGTCGGCCGTTCCGGAATTGGTGACCAGGCGCACCAGATAGACGCCGGTTGGAAGCGTTGGCGGCGGCGTATACACATAGGTGTGCGGTCCCAGGCCCAGCACGCCCAGATATTCCACCGTGAGCGACTTGCCCAGCAGATCGTAGAACTCGAATCGGATATCCGAGGGCTTGTCGATGCGGAAGGCGAACGTTGTGGAGTTCCCGTGCGGCACCGGGTTCGGGTAGTTCTGTTCCAGGATGGCGAATCGCACATAGGGAAGCGGCGGGCCGATCGATCGCGTGATAACAACGCCGCGCGATGGCCCGAACGGTGCGTCGTTCAGCATCGTGTTCTCCAGCATCACGATGCATACCGAGTCCGAGCCGGCCAGCGCCTCGCCCTCCAACGTGATCACCGTATCGCCCGCGGCAGTATTGGCCGGGTTGCGCACGATGCGCAGATCGATGCGATACACCGAATCCTGAAGCGCGGTAAGGGTGGCCGCGACAATCGTGTCGCCGGTTGGCGCGATGAATCGCTCCGGATAAAACACCGTTGGGTTGCTGAGGCGCATCAGCGCTGCAAGGTGCACAACACCGGTACGGCCAACGCGGCCATCGGGATCGCGCAGCACCAACGGCACCTTGCTGCCCACAAGCCCGCGGGCCGTGTCGATGGCAACCTGCGCGCGCAGCCAGCCGAAATCAGCAAGGCAGATGCCGGCCGCCAGCAGCAGGATTGTGCAGAGTGTAGATCGTTTCATGAAGTTCGCTTCAACGCGCAAGTCAGAGAGGAGAGTAACGGTTGCTTGTTGCTCGCAGCCTGTTTACCGCGGGCCGGTGCGCGCCGTTGTTATTTCTTGCCGCGCGAGGTGATCACAAATTCCGTTCGGCGGTTCTTTTGCCGGTTCTCGTCGTTATCGTTGGCAACCAGCGGGCGCGATTCCCCGAAGCCCTTCACCGTAAGGCGGTCGCGGCCGATCCCCATTGCCACCAGCGCATCGGCAACCGATTGCGCGCGATCCTGCGACAGGCGCATGTTGTACTCATCGCTGCCTCGGTCGTCGGTGTGGCCACGAATCTCGACCTTCATGTCCGGATTATTGCGGAGCACTTCGGCGACCTCGTTCAGGCGTGGCGCCGATACGGGGCGGATCGTCGCCTTGTCGTAATCGAATTCGATCGCCACAAGCACCATCGTGCCCACCGAGTCGAACGGCGTGAAGATGGAACGGTCGTAACGGCCGCTGGCGCTCATGTGCAGGTTTACATCGGGCAGTGCCAGTGTTGCGGTTGCGGTGTGCATGCCCTGGCAGCTTGGCGGCCGGTAGGAGATGCGGTAGTAGTTGTTAAGGCCGCGATAGATATCGGCGAACACGTACGGGAACTCCTTGTAGGAGTAAATGCGATACATGCGGCCGCCGGTATACGTCGCCATGTTGCGCATCACGGTTTCGTCGGCCTCGCCGTAGGCAACCGTGTACAACGTAACGTGTTTCTCGCGCGCGATGCGGTGCACGGCCTCCACGGTCTGCGTGGAGTTGCCGTCCATCCCATCGGTGAACAGGATCATGGCGCGCCGGTGCGTGGGCGGCGCCTTTTCCAGCTCGTTGATGCCCACGATCGCTGCGTCGAACAGCGCGGTGCCACCGTTGCCGAATGGTGGCTGGATATCCTCCACAACAAACTCGCGGCGATACCGTGCCGAATCCTCCGTTAGCGGCACGTCCACGGCGCATCGACCACCGAACTTCACGGTGGTGATCTGATCACCCTTGCGGATAATCCGCAGCGTGCGCCCAACGGCCGTGCGCAGGCGCCGGATCTTTTCATCGCCCATGGAACCGGAATGGTCCAGCACGAACGCCACCGCGTACGGCTCGCGGCGATCCTGGCGAACCTCGGTAACGGTGAAACTGTCGATGTTGGCGCGTTGGCCCGAGCAGGAATCGGTAAGCGTGGGCCAGAACCTGCGCCAGTCGGCGGCCGTGTAATATGGCGGCGCCAATCCCATCACGAAGCGCCCGCTGGTATCGTACACGAACGCGCGCAGCACGACCTCGTCGGGGTAACGGCTGTCGTCCACCGCTCGGATATCCATGCGGAGCGGGCCGGCCGCGGCGGCGGATGACATCAGCGAATCGCTGCCGGTGGTTGGTGGCTGATCGATGGGCCGGCCAAGACTGTCCAACGCCTGAGGCCACTTACCGCCGTTGGCGCGATAGGCCTCGATAATCTTGTCGTACCCCACCGTCGAGGTCATGTAGATAGGCTTGTAGTCCTTCGGTGGCGTCACATCCTCGGCAATCTTCACAAGATGCTGCGGGCAACCACCAAACGTGATTGCCACGAGGAGTACTGGCAGGAAGATTCCTAGACGTCGTAGCACGATACCTTCTCCGATTCGTTTCAGCTCGAGCAGGCGTCCGGGACGCGACTGTAGATCAGGCGAACTGGGGCGGGTTTAACGAGATCACGACCATCCCCTCATCACAGACTACCAGGCCCACGTACGTAACAGAGCCCTACGGACGTAAAGGGCATCAGGGAGTTGCGCCGGGATGGAAACGAACTGTAGAAATGCAGGCATTTACGAACAACGGGGCCGCTCAAGAACGGCCCCGTTGTGGAAATCGCGATACGATTTGGTGTTCGGACGATTACTCCTGCCCGTCTTCCGGCAGGCCGCCGTGTGTGCGGCGCTCGTCGGGGCGCATCATCGGGAAGAACACCACATCGCGGATGGAATCCTGGCCGGTAAGAAGCATCGTAAGACGGTCGATACCAATGCCCAGGCCGGACGCCGGTGGCATGCCAACCTCCAGAGCATGCAGGAAATCATCGTCGATCAGCATCGCTTCATCGTCGCCGGCGGCGCGCAGTTTGGCCTGTTCGGTAAACCGGCGGCGCTGGTCGCGGGGGTCGTTCAGCTCGCTGAAAGCCGGCCCCAGCTCGTTGCCGTTGACAATCAGTTCCCAGGCTTCAACCAGGCCGGGCTTGGATCGGTGGCGCTTTGCCAGCGGCACCATCTCCTCCGGGAAATCCATCACGAACGTCGGCTGTATCAGCTTCGGCTGCACGAGCTCGGAGAATATCTCGTCGATGATCTTCGCAACACCCATCGTGTTGTCGGTGTGCAGCCCCAGCTCGGCCGCCATCGCGCGCGCGGCGCCAACATCCAGCCCCTCGATATTGCGGCCGGTATGTTCGGCGATCAACTCCACGATGGTGGCGCGCCGATACGGAGGCGTGAAATCGATCACGTCGCCGGCGGCGTTCTTCACCGTCATCTCGCCGTTTACATTGCTCACCGTGCGGCTGAGCATCTGCTCAACCATATCGGCCATCCAGTTGTAGTCCTTGAACGCAACGTAGAGCTCCAGCATCGTGAACTCCGGGTTGTGGGTCTTGTCGATCCCCTCGTTGCGGAAGTTCTTGCCCAACTCGTACACACCCTCGAATCCGCCCACCATCAGGCGCTTCAGGTTCAGCTCCAGCGAGATGCGAAGGAACAGCGGAATACCAAGGGCATTGAGATGCGTGGAGAACGGCCGTGCCGCCGCGCCGCCGTACATCGTGTGTAGTACCGGGGTTTCCACCTCCAGATAGCCGCGTTCGTCCAGAAAGCTGCGGATCGAGGAGATGATGCGCGCACGCTTGCGGAAGATGTCGCGCACCGACGGGTTTACCGCCAGATCGATGTAACGCTGGCGGTAGCGGAGTTCCTTGTCGGAGAACTGGTCGTGAACGATCCGGTTGCCCTCCTCGTCGGTTTCCTCCTTCGGCACCGGGAGCGTGGTAAGGCACTTGGTAAGCAGCGTCATCGACCGTGCATGAACGGTGATTTCCCCGCTTCGTGTGCGGAACATGAATCCGGTCACGCCGATGATGTCGCCGATGTCGTACAGGCGGATATGGTCGTAGTTGGCCAGGTCGTCCTTCTTCAGATAGGCCTGTATCCGGCCGGCGTCGTCCTGAATATGGACAAACGAGGCCTTGCCCATCCGGCGGATGGCAACGATGCGCCCGGCGACGCCAACGTTGACTTCGGTGTCATCATCAGGGCAGGCCGCGGCGGCCTCCGCCGAGCTGTGTGTGCGGTCGTAGGAATATGGATAGGCTACAACGCCGTCGGCCTCGAGATGTTCAAGTTCCTCGAATCGGCGTACAACCTGATCGTTATCGTGTGCGTGCATTGTCGTTTCGCCGCATGGCGGGATTTCGCATTGTGGGCGTCATGCCCACAAGCATTGTTCTGGGGGATGCTAAACGGCAAATGTACATAATGCTCGCAAGAGCATGGAAGTTTTTCCTGGCGTCGGTTATCTTGTTGCTTCGTCAACCCATGCCGTTGTACGCTGGCATGGGGCCGAGCTAGCCGGTACAGTCCGTTTTCATTTGCATGGAGAAGCATATCGTGAGCTTACGTTCTACATTCTGCCGCCTTATTGCCCTGATCGTCCCGCTCGTGGCGGCATGTGCGGGCGCGCAGGCACAAACCTGCGACATCCGCGTTGTTCATGTGGCTCCCGGAGCCCCGAACGTCGACGTCTTCTTCAACGACATTACCACGGCCGGGGTCGCCGACCTGGCCTATGGATATACCACCGCGGTAGCCAAGATTCCGATTGGTACCGGGACGCTGAATTTCAAGGTTGCGCCGGCCGGCGCCGGCATCGGCGCGGCGGTGATCAACCAGAACGCCACGGTTGCTTCGGCGGTGGAGTACACCGGCATCGTGTACATGGCCGCGGGCACACCCAAGATGAAGGTGCTTGAACGCCTGCGTTCAAAGGTCCCCGGCGCCAACAAGGCCCTGCTTCGGATCTTCAATGCCTCATCGTTCAGCCCGGCGGCAACGTTCGATTTCTATCTGGACTCGCTTGCCGGCACGCCCGCGTTTTCCGGCGTTGCGGCCGAGGCTGCCACCAACTATCTGGAGCTGAAGGCCGAGCCAAAGACTCTGTACATCACAAACGCCGGCACCAAGACCTCGGTGGCACAGTTGATTGTTCCATTGGTTGCCTCGGGCCGTGTCACGCTGATTGTTACCGGCACATCAAAGACCAATATCACCGTGCATGCGCTGAACGGCGAAAATCAGGACGGCTACCAGTTGCCGACCCTGGAGGGTGTGCAGGGCGGCATCCTTCCCTCGGTGCGCGCGGTGCACGCCTGGTGGCAGCCGAAGATTCAGGGCTCCGGTGTGCAGCCGCTCGACGTGTACCTGAACGATAATGCCCAGCCGAGCTCGGCCAACCTGCGGTACCGCAATGCCACCGAGAAGTATGGTCCGCTTACCGGTGACTCCGCCGTGATCCGCTTCGCGCCGGTGAGCGAAGGGCCGGGCAGCGCCATCTTCACACAGACGATTCATCTGCGGCGCGATAGCGATTACGTTGCGATCCTTACCAAGTCAAAGGAAGGTGCCGCGGCCGCGCTTACGCTCAGCTCCCCGAATTCCGTTCCCGGAAACGTCGCCGATTCGTTGTTCGTGCGCGCTGCGTACGTAACGGATTTCCATCCGAACGTCGTGGTGCGCATCGTTACCTCGGCGGGTGATACGGTGCGATTCCCGCCGGTGCAGTTCCTGACAGCTTCCGACTGGTTCACCATTCCTCGCGGGCACTTCACGGTGCAGGCGTTCGCATATGCCGACACCGTGCCGTTCTACACCAAGGAGAACGACGGCAACTTCGCCACCACCTACCTTACCGTGCTGGTGTTGGGAAGCGAGACCACGTTCGAGCTGGACATATTGAACGAAGCGCTTCCGATTCGGCAGGAGTTCGATCCTTCGAGCGCTGTGCCGGCCGGTCCGGTCGCCGGCCAGAGCGGGCTTGCGATGCGCGCTGTGCCCAATCCGGCCTCGATGGAAACCTCGATCGGATTCCGTCTGGCGTCGCCTGCGCAGGTAACCCTTACGCTTCACGATCCGCTGGGCCGTACCGTTTCAACGGTGTTCGATGGCCGCATGCAGGCCGGGGATCGGAGCGTTACGCTGAACACCGCCGGATTGGCGGCCGGCACGTACCTCTATCATCTGCGTACCGATGCCGGCGAACAGGGCACGGGGCAGTTGGTGGTGGTGCATTGATGCGGCAGCGTGGTGCATCAGGAATGCACTGCTTCGTGTTGGCGTAAATGGCGCACCGGCCAGGCGACCGGAATCTTCCTCGCCTGGCCGTAGCCCGCAGCCGTAGCCCGCGCCCGAGGAGGTGCGGCACAGGGAAACAAAAAGAGAGGCCCGTGACTGTTTGATCACGGGCCTCTCTGCGTAGTGCGCCAGTTACCGGCGGCGGCCCGGCGCGAAAACGCGGGGCTGCGCATGCTGGATGTTAGAAGTCGTCGTCGTCATCGGCGAGCACATCGTCGATGTCGTCATCAATCTCCTCATCATCGAACTCGCCGATCTCGATCGAGTCCGGATCCTCAACAGCGTCGAAGTCGAACTCCTCTTCCTCTTCGCCGGCGTCCTCCTTGTCGGCGTCCTCGTCTTCATCGAAATCGTCGTCGTCGTCATCTTCGCCGGGCGGGATGGCCATCGAGGCAAATGCCATCGAAGCATTGATCACCGCGGCGCTGGAATCAACCTCGGTTTCCGAGAGGGCCGCGATGGCCTCGGTCACCTTGTCGGCAGCGTCCTTGAGGGTGGCGGCAACCGAGAAGTTGAGCGACGAGTTCAGGAGAATCTCGCGCGCTTCCTCGGCGTTGGTGCCGTCCAGGCGGACGATCACCGGTACGTTCACGTTCACCGTTTCCATGGCTTGGATAATGCCGTTGGCAACGCGGTCACAGCGGACGATGCCGCCGAAGATGTTGATGAGAACAGCCTTCACATTCGGATCGCTCATCATGACACGGAACGCCGCAGCCACGCGCTCGACGCTGGCACCGCCGCCAACATCCAGGAAGTTCGCGGGCTCGCCGCCGGCCAGTTTGATGATGTCCATGGTGGCCATTGCCAGGCCGGCGCCGTTCACCATGCAGCCCACGTTACCGTCGAGCTTGATGTAGTTCAGGTTATGCTTCCCCGCCTCGACCTCGAGCGGATCTTCCTCCGACTCGTCGCGCATCGCGGCGATATCGGCGTGGCGGTAGAGAGCGTTATCATCGAAGGAGACCTTGGCGTCCACCGCGATGATCTCATCGTTCACGGTGAGGGCCAGTGGGTTGACCTCGACGAGCGATGCGTCGATGGAGACATAGGCCTTGTACAGAGCGTCGATGAACGTGAGGAAGCTCTTGTGCGCCTTGCCGGTGAGGCCCAGACCAAACGCCAGGCGGCGGGCCTGAAAGCCCTGCAGGCCCAGGCCGGGCTCGATGTACTCGCGTGCGATCTTCTCCGGTGTTTCCTCGGCAACCTTCTCAATCTCGACGCCACCTTCGGTGGACACCATGATGATGTTGCGGCCGGTTGTGCGATCCAGCAGGATGGAGCAGTAGAATTCCTTGGCGATGTCAACGCCGTCGGCAATCAGAATGCGGTTGACGGTCTTTCCCTCGGCTCCGGTCTGGATGGTAACCAGCGTGTTGCCGAGCATTCGGCAGGCGATTTCGTACACCTCGTGCAGTGCGTCGCCTTCTCCGATCGGGACAACCTTCACCCCGCGCATTTCCTTGCCTTCGTATTCGATCGGCTGGCCGGTGGTAGCGTCGTGCACGACACCCTTGCCGCGTCCGCCGGCGTGGATCTGCGACTTCACAATTAGGAGCGATGCCCCGGCTTCCTTGAGGAAGTGGGCGGCCTCAACGGCCTGCTCCGGCGTGAATGCCACACGCCCGGATTGTACCGGCACACCATGCTTACCGAGCAGTTCCTTTGCCTGATGCTCGTGAATGTTCATCTCAGTTGCGTCTGTATGATTCAGTTGATGTTGTTGATACGCATCGTGATGTGCGACGCGGACGAAGCAGAGAAACCAAGTCGCCACGTGCGGCGCCAGATCAGCCATTTGCACCGGGGATACCGTGAAGCCTGGCATGACAGGGCGCGCAACATCAGTGGGAACGGTGTGTGCAGCGGCCGTCGAACGGGCAAAGATAGTAAAAGTTGTACCCTGCAAACACGCTGCATCACCGGCGCGAACGTGTAACACTTCTTGCGGCGATGTCGTGTTGCCTGTTGGTTGCGGCCGCCGGATTGCCTTGCGCGTGGCGTTGCGGTGTTACGATTATCCACGTATAGCGTTCTCCATCTGGTGCGCATGTTGTACGCGCCGGGGCGCCCGGATTGTGGCGAAAGGGTAGGATGCTTCTCATCTCAGCTTGTATCTTCGTTTCATGAATCACCTGCGATCATTCGTTTGCATTACGCTTGCCGCCGTTGCGTTGGGGAGCTGTACGTCGTTCAACGAACGGGTGCGGCCGTTGATTACCTACCAGCCCCCGCCCGGATACAGGCCTCCGGTATATATGACCGGCACACGCACCGTGGAGGAAACCGATCCCACGACGGTTACCGCCGAGGTCTGGCGTGTCAACTCCGATCCGTATCCCGATTCGGTGCAGTTGTTCGTGCGCGTGTACGACAACAACGGGAAACTGATCACCAACCTTGCGCCGCCATATTATCGCGGCACCGAGGACTACCGTACAATCTGGCGCGGCCTAACCGAACAGATCGGCAACGATGGCAAACCCATGCCGATCGATCAGTTCTCCGTGCGCGAGTTCAGCGATCAGGACGGGATCCCGTACGAGATTGCATTGGCGCTGGATTATTCCGGCACGATGGGCTCGAACATCAATGTATTGGAAGGGGCCGCGGGCGGGTTCGTGCAACTGAAGCGACCGCAGGACCGGATCGCCGTGATCAAGTTCGATCGCCAGCCGCAGCTTGTACGGCCGCTGAGCGCCGATGCCGGCGAAATCATGTCCACGTTCGACGGCAAGGGCCTGCGCGGTTACGGTGGATACAGCGCCATCTACAGCGCGGCGAAAATGGGCGCCGACCAGCTTGCCGCGGCCCCGGCGGGCCATCCGCGCGCGGTTGTGCTGTTTACCGACGGTGAGGACAACGCCAGCACGATTGCCACCAAGGACCTGTTCGAGTACTGCCGCGTGAACAGCATACCGGTGTTCGCCATCGCGTTCGGCGCGGTTAACCGCGATGTCCTGGCCGACATCGCGGAGTACACCGGCGGCCGATTCTACCAGACCTATACGTCCGACGAGTTGAAGTCGGCGTTCGAGGACATCTACCGCAGTCTTCGGAATTATTATCTGGTGACCTACAAGCCACCATACCAGCGAGGCAAGCACATCGCGCACCTTACGCTGAATCTTCCGCACTCCGATCGTCCGCTTGGCGCGATGGCGACGTACAATACGTTGAAGGGCGAGGTATTTACCGACACCACGCTGGATGCATCCAAGCTGGTGTTCTTCGATTATAACAAGGCCGAGCTTCGCCAGGAAGCGCTGCCGATTGTGGTGGCGATGGCCGAGCTCATGCGCGACCACCCGCGGCTGAAGATCGAAGTGCAGGGGCATACCGATTCGCGCGGCACCGAGGAATACAACATGAAGCTCTCGCAGAGTCGCGCCGAAGCGGTTCGCCAGGCCATCGTTGCGCGTGGGGTGGACAGCAGTCGGATTCGTGCGCGCGGGTTCGGGTTTTCCATGCCGGTGGCCAACAACGATACCGACGAAGGTCGCCAGCGGAACCGGCGAACCGCGTTTGTGGTGTTGGCGAGATAGAACACCGTGCCGTACGATGCCGTACGATGGTGGCCTTGCCCGTGCCGGCGCAAGGCTACCACATCCCCTGGAAGCTGCTTGCCCGTACGCCAACAATGAACAGTGTGGCCGGGGTAGGCTGCGGCACGATTGCCCCATCGTGTTGCCACTCGCCCCGCGCGAACACCGTGAATGCCGCCCCCTTCGGATTGAAGAAATCCGCACCCAACTCCACGAATGGCGCCGCGCCGCGCACGGTTATCCCGTTCCAGGGCGGTGCCGGGGTTTGCTGACCGCCGAACATGCTCAGCATCACCGCGCCGTTACAATGCATGCCGAACCGGGCATCGCGGGGGCGGGCATCGATGCGGGCCGTGATGTTGAACGCGGTGGCCAGCGACGAGATATCACTGCCGGGGCGCTGGATGCCGCCGGGCTCGGTTTGCGAGAACCGGTGCAGGAAGATGTCGTTCCGGAGCGCCGCGCCAGCGCTGATTTGCAGGGGGCCATCCACCACCACGCGCGGGCGAAACAGCAGCCGGGCGGTGATGCCGCTGTAGATCAGCGTGTATTGCTCGATGCTGCCTGCCAGCAGGTAGGGCTCCAGATTGTCGATGTCGTGTTTGCATCGATGAACGTAACCGAACTGCAATGCCGTGCCCTGCCCAAGGCGCGCCGTGGCCAGAAGGCCTTCTTCCCAGAAGATTGCCCGAGGGTTGAATCCGATATCGCTGAACGCGTCGGCCACCATCTCCATCGTGCCAATCATGGCGATGCTCCACGATGAGTCCCATCGTGCGATCTCGAACCAGCCGCCGGTTTTTGCATTCCATCGGTGATGTGGTCCGCTGCCGTTGGAATACCTGCCGAACTCCGCGAACAATCGGGTTCCGTTGAACATGCTGAAACCCGAATCGGCCGCGGGGGCTGCCAGCGGATCGTAGATGACGGTGCGGTCCGGCATGTTCTGGGCGCCGCACCGCGTGGCAACAATCATCGGGGTACACATCGTTGCGAACGTAGCCAGCGCGGCGCATATCGCGGTGCGAGTTGTTGCGCGCGGCCGTTGTGTGCGTGGCTTCATGATGTCGGCGTATGTTAGCGGGCGCGGAAGCACGATGTCGCTTCCGTTTGGGAGAATGTGCCGGATGCCGTTGTGGCCCGGAGTATAACCGCCAGGTGCCGGCCTGTCAAGGCGATCGTGGGCGATATCACATTGGAATGAACATGGGAGCACGAGGTGTTCGCGGTGCCGGGCATCGCATGGAGTTGTTCGTAACCGAGCTTGAGCGCGGCGCCAAGTTGCTTGCACGGCGCGATACCTGCCTGAAGCCGCTGCTGAAGGAGCATGGCCTGCCCACATTCCGCCCGCACGATGACTATTTCGCGACGCTGGTGGATTCGGTGATCAGCCAGCAGATCAGCGGGTCGGCGGCCGAAAGCATTCTCAGGAAGACACGGGCAGCGCTGGGGGGCGTGTTCGATCCGGCGGCCATCGTGGCCGTTCCGGACGAGACCTTGCGCGGCGCTGGCGTGTCGCCACAGAAACTCCGGTATCTGCGGTCGCTCTCCGAGCATGTGATCGATGGGCGGCTTCGGTTGGATCGGCTGCCGAGCCAGACCGACGAGGAGGTTATCGCCGCGCTCACCGACGTGATGGGCATCGGCGTCTGGACCGCCCACATGTTCCTGATTTTTTCGCTGGGTCGCCTGGATGTGCTGCCCACGGGCGATCTGGGTGTGCGGCGTGGCGCGCTGAATCTGTACGGGCTTGAGGAGCTGCCAACCCCACGCCAGTTGGAGGCGATTGCCGAGGAGCGTCGCTGGGCGCCGTATCGTTCGATTGCCTCGTGGTACATGTGGCGTGCCAGTTGATCGCGCGGCCCATGATGCCGCGTGCGGTGTGCATGTCCATTATCATATCATGAAACACGAAGTTCGGAACCTTGACGTCAATTGCGCCCACAATCGTCGCGGGAACCCGTTGCCCGACCTGAGAAAATTGGTGGGCCAACACGGGTTCCCGGCACTCGGCAACCGGCGTGCCGTTTGTACTTCTTGTTCAGCCGGCTGCCGCGCGCTATCTTCCGCGCAAGTTATGGACGACCCTTTACCTCGCGGGCGCCCGTTGGCGCCATCCGCAGTTGCCGTATCATCTTCCGTGCCACATCCTCTGGGAGGCGTGAGCTTCGCGCATGGTTGATCCGATACTCGGAGTACTGATTACGCTGCTATTGGTCGCGGCAAACGCGTTCTTTGTTGCCGCGGAGTTCGCGATTGTGAAGGTGCGTTCGTCGCAAATCGAGCTTCGCGCCCAATCGGGAGCACGATCTGCCAAGATGGCGCAACGGCTGATCACGCATCTCGACGCCTATCTATCCGCCACACAGCTTGGTATTACACTGGCATCGCTTGGTCTTGGCTGGGTAGGCGAGCCGATCGTTACGAAGGTTGTTCTGGACGTGATGTCGCTGGTGGGTGTTGCGCCCGACCCCGATCTGGCGCACCGCATCGCGCTGCCCGCGGCGTTCGTGATGATCACGTCGTTGCACATCGTGCTTGGCGAACTGGCCCCGAAATCCCTGGCAATCCAGCGCGCCGAGCAGGTGACGCTGCTGGTTGCCTATCCGCTTCGGGTATTCTATCTGGTATTCCGCCCGGCGATTGCGTCGTTGAACTGGGTGGCCAATCGTGTTCTACGCGTCTTCGGATTGCACGCGGTAAGCGAGTCGGAGTATTACCACTCCGGCGACGAGCTGCGTCTGCTGCTTGAACAGGGCCGCGAGGGGGGGACCATCGAGGAAGCCGAACACGAGCTGATCGAAAACGTGTTCGAGTTCGGCGACACGATCGTAAAGGAAGTGATGGTGCCGCGAACCGAGATCGTGGCGCTGGATATTACCAAGCCTCCGCAGGAGCTGATAAAGTTCGTGGTGGAGGAGGGGTACACGCGCATGCCGGTGTATACCGGTTCGATCGACAACATCATCGGCGTTGTCTACTCCAAGGATCTGATCACGCTGCTGGAGCATCAGAATCTGATCATCCTTCAGGACCTTCTGCGCCCTGCGACGTTCGTGCCGGAGACGAAACTTATCTCCGAGCTGCTGCGCGAGTTCCAGCGGAACAAGGTGCAGTTGGCGATCGTTGTGGACGAGTTCGGCGGAACGGCGGGTCTGGTGACGATGGAGGATATTCTGGAGGAACTGGTTGGGGAGATCCAGGACGAATACGACGAGGAGACCCCCGAGGTGGAACGCCTGGAGGACGGTTCCTACGTTGTGGACGCCTCGATGTCGATACCGGATCTGAACGACGCCGTAGAAGGGTTCTCGCTGCCCGAAGGCGATGATTATACCACCGTTGGCGGGCTGGTGAACAAGTGGTTCGGCCGCATACCGTCGGCCACCGAGTCGTTCGAGCGGGATCAGGTGCGAATGACGGTGTTGAAGACAGTGGACCGGCGAATCGTGCAGGTGAGGCTTGAGGACCTGAACCGTGAAGCCGAGGACAACGGGCTGAACGCGTTTGCCGGGGAGGATAACGCCGAGGAGGGATAGCCGCCATGCGTTGAAGCATGCGGCGGAGATCTCGATCATACCGAACTCACCGAATGGCGGCGCCTCCTTGTGATGCGCCGATTCCATTTGCGGTGCGGCCGATTGCAACGAATGAGCAACGAGCAACGACAGCTGAAGGACAACGCAGTGGATACGAACGGATTCCAACGCACGCTGGTTACCAGCGCGCTTCCATACGCCAACGGGTACATTCATCTGGGGCATGTCGCCGGCGCATATCTGCCGGCCGACATGTTCACACGCTTCCTTCGGTCGATGGGCGAGGACGTGATTCACGTTTCCGGCTCCGACGAAAACGGCGTGGCGATCATGATCTCGGCGGCCGAGGAGGGGATTACACCGCAGGAAGTGGTGGATAAGTACCATACCGCCAACGAGCTGGCGTTTGCCGGCCTTGGTATCGCGTTCGACATCTTCGGCCGTACTACCTGGCCCGCGCATCACCAGACCGCGCAGGAATTCTTCCTTGCCCTGCACGAGGGCGGGTACCTGGCCGACAAGGAGGTGCAGCAGTTCTTCGATCCACAGGTCGAGATGTTCCTGCCCGATCGCTACGTGGAAGGCGTGTGTCCGGTATGCGGGTACGAGGGCGCTCGCGGTGACCAGTGCGACAACTGCTCGTCCACGTACGACCAAACCGAGCTGAAGAATCCGATCTCGAAACTGACCGGCCATACGCCGGAGCTTCGCTGGACACGGCATCTGTACTTCAAGCTCGGCGATTTTCAACAGCGCCTGGAAGCGTATGTGAACGGCCACGAGCCCGACTGGCGCGACCACGTGTTGCAGCAGTCGCGAAGCTGGCTGAAGCAGGGCCTGGGCGACAGGGCGATCACGCGCGACCTTACCTGGGGCATCGACGTGCCGCTGGAAGGCTACGCGGGCAAGAAGCTGTACGTGTGGTTCGATGCACCGTTCGGGTATATCACCAACACGAAGGAGCTGACCGCCCGGCAGGGCGACCCCGAGGGCTGGCGCCGGTGGTGGCTTGAGCCCTCAACGCGGTATGTGGCCTTCATCGGTAAGGACAACATCTGGTTCCACACGCTGATGTTCCCCTCGATGCTGATGGGCCGGAACGATCGCGGCGGCGATCAGTACGTTCTGCCGGACAACGTGCCCGCCTGCAACTTCCTGAATCTCGAAGGGGCGAAGTTCTCGAAGTCCAAGAAGTGGGGGATCGATCTGCGCGATTACCTTGCCGAGTTTCCCGCCGATCCGCTGCGTTACACGATCGCGGCGAACCTGCCGGAGAACAAGGATGCGGACTTCACGTGGCGTGAGTATCAGGCCCGTTTGAACAACGAGCTTGCCGATATCCTTGGCAACTTCGTCAACCGCACACTGCAGTTCGCCGGCCGCTACTTCAACGGCGCGGTTCCCCCGCTGGTTGAGGCGGCTGAGAAGGAAGCCGAGCTGAAGGCCCTGCTGGCCGCCGATCTGGAGCGTGGATGCGACAGTGGCGCCTCCGATGAGGACATTCTGGGCGAGCTGGAGCCGAAGTATCTGAAGTACTTCTCGCGCACCGATCTGGTGATGCTGCTGGAGCTGGCGCGAGCGCCACGGCGTATCGGAGCCCTGTACCGTGCGTTCCGATTCCGCGAGGCCGCGTTGGAGACAATGAACGTGGCGCGTGCCGCGAACAAGTACTTCAACGATTCCGAACCGTGGAAGACACGGAAGGATCAGCCCGCACGATGCGCCACGGCGGTCAACATCTGCCTGCAGGTGGTCCGCTCGCTGTCGATTCTGTTCCAGCCCATCATCCCGACAACATGCCAGCGCATGCTGGGGATGCTGAACGCGGCCCTGCCTGCCGGCGCGCCCTGGAACACGGCGGCGGAGCTTGCGCTGCCCACCGGGGCCCTGCTTGCCGAGCCGGAGATTCTGTTCACCAAGATGGAGGATTCGGCCGTGGAGGAGCAGGTAGCCAAGCTGGGGCACGATGCCACCGCGGTGCCTGCCGAGGCGCCGATCGCCGTTGAGCTGAAACCGGAGATCACGATCGAGGACGTGATGAAGCTCGATCTGCGGGTTGCCACGGTGCTTGCGGCCGAACGGGTGAAGAAGTCCGAAAAGCTGCTGCGGCTTCAGATCCGTATCGGCGATCTTGAGCGGCAGATTGTTGCCGGCGTGGGCAAACGCTACGCGCCGGAGGAGCTTGTTGGGCGCCGGATTGTGGTGGTGGCCAACCTGAAGCCCGCGAAGCTGATGGGCAACGAGTCGCAGGGGATGTTGCTGGCGGCGAACTCGCCGGAAGGCGACCCCACGCTGATCTCGATCATGGATGACGACGCCTCGGTGCGCGACGCCTTCACTGTGCGTTAGGTCCCTGGCCACGCTTCTGCCCGTACCTGTACCGCCGACACCGTTATCCGCCCGCGAAGGCTTCGCTGGCCGATACGGGAGTCGGCGGTGTTGTTGTGGGGATGCGCGGGGAACACGGCACGCCGGCCAATCCCCGCGCTCTCGTCGTGGGCAATGGCGTTGCGGAATCCGCGCGCCGGGCACGGCAATGGGTCTTTGCGAGGGGGGGGTACGCGGTTACAACTTTTCGTGTGGATGATTCGCATAAATGCCATACGTTTTTGGCCGTATACTTCGAGGTAACTATGAACGGGTACACAGGCCGGGCCGATATGCACGGTGCAGGTATTGATACCGACACAGTATCGGCTGACGCTCGATCGCTGGTGCAAATCAACGCGACCGGTGGCATGACGATCCGCACAAACGACCTTATTGCCACCGATGCTGGGCGGGCCGTTATGTTCCGCGCCCTTGGCGGCAAGGAACGGGTAAAGGAGCTGGCATTGCGTTGGGCCGCACGGCAGAAGGCTCAGCGGAATACCAACGGAACAACGAACCCCTCCAGCAACCAGTAGGCTTCCGGAGTGTGCCGCGTGAAACGCGTGCATGCGTCCCGCCTGCTGCCGTTCAGGCCTGTCGATCTTGGCCCGGGCTCCGATTCGCACCTCCCACCTCCCACACAGCACTCCCCTGAACAACGCTTCCCCAGAAGTTCCTAAGCGGTTACGTGCGTTGCCTGTATTTGCAGGCCGACGTGCGTAGTAGAGCGTACATGGAGATCCCATGCCGTACAATCTTCTGCTGTTGCCGTTGTTGGGCGGATATCTGTTTCTGCGGCAATGCAAGCGTACACGGTATTTTGCGGCCCGGTTGGATGGCTATTTGCTGCTGTTGAATGCGTCAGTGGCGGGCGTTGTTCTGCTGTTTGCCGCACATGTTCTTCTGCTGTTGATACGGCCGGCGATACGTTCGTTCGGTATCGCGGCCTGGTGGCACGATACCATTCCGTTTGACCATGCCGCGGTTTCGATTCTGGCTTTCTGTATTGGTGCCGTTGCCTGGATGCCAGTGAATCTTATTGCCGAGTGGCGTGACGATACGGAGATGATGCGCGCAGCGCGCGCGAAGGATGACCCGTTGGAGGTGTTTCTCCGCAAAGCCATGTTGGCCGGGAAGCGCGTTCTGGTAACGCTCAAAAGCAAGCGTGTGTACGAGGGGATGATCGTTCACATCCCGTTGCCGGGGCGTGACGTCGACTCGATCCGGTTGGTTCGATTCCAGACCGGATACCGTAACGAGCAACATGGCGTGCATTTCACGATCGACTATCGCGAAATGCTCAGCGTGCTGTTGTACCAGTTTGATCAGGACGACGGATTGTTGAGTCCGCCGGCTGTGGCGATCGATTTGGAGGATATGGTAATCGTAATCCGGGGAAGTGAGATCGAAAGTGTGAGCCTGTTTCATCAACAACTGCACGATCTCCACCAGGCCGTAATGGCGACCGAGACGGCGGCATAGCCGTTGCTGCCCGGAAGCTCCGGTGGCAATCGTGCATGTGTTGGGTGCCGTGTTCTCGGTGCTGCTTTTGTGATCGGGCTTGACTTCCGGTTCGATTCTGCGTAGCATAGCGGCGCATTGTGGTGCACGACACTTCTGGTATGACGTGATGAAGAAGGTTTCTCGACACTCGCTCCGTTCGCTCCTTACCGAGGCCGCCTCGTTTCGCCGCCTGCCGCTTACCGTGGTTCGGCAGCTTGTGGGGTATTATGGCGACTGGCGTCGTTCGCGCGATGTGATTCCCGACATGCTCGAACCCGGTGCCGCGCCTCGCGCCGTACGCCTGTTTCCGCGTTCAGCTCATCCCAACTCTCCCAAGTCCCTTCCTACTCCATGATCGTTGTCAAGTTCGGTGGCGCCGTGCTCAACGGGGCTGACGGCCTCCGGCGTGCATGCGGTGAGATACGCCTGTTACCGAAGCCGCTGCTGGTTGTGGCCAGCGCTTTCGCCGATGTCACCAACCGCCTGGAACACATAGCCGATTCCGCTGTCGCGGATCCCGCGCATGCGCGCGAATGCCTAGCGGACCTGTTGGAACATCATCAGAGCATTGCGCGCGAGGTTCTGGCGCCCAGCGCCTATGCAAGCTGGCAGGAGGCGATGGAGCCGCATGCCACACGGCTGGCGCAGGTGATCGATGGCCTGGCCATCGTGCGCGACCTTACGCCCCGCACGCTGGATCTGATCGTGCATTTTGGCGAGCGGATGTCGTCGCTGTTGCTTGGCGCGGCGCTTGCCGATGGTGCCAACGCGGGCACCGTCACCAACATCTCCGCGCTGGATCTGGTGATCACCGATGCCGGCCATCGTTTCGCGCGTCCGGATCTGGAGCTTACACGCGAGCGTGTGAACGACCGGCTGCTGCCGGCGCTTGCAACACACGACGTGGTGGTTACCGAAGGGTACATCGGCCGCAGCACATCCGGGCAGGCAACCACGATGGGGCGCGAAAGTTCCAACTACAGCGCTACCCTGCTTGCCGAGCTGATGGGCGCCACAAGCGTCACGATTTACACGGGCGTGCAGGGCGTGCTCACAGCCGACCCCGCGTTTGTACCCAATGCGCGCACCCTGCCCGGCATGAGCTACGACATGGCGACAACCCTTGCCGAGCTTGGCGCGAAGGTGCTGCATCCGCGCACCGTGTGGCCGGTTAGGCGCGCCGCCATACCGCTGGTGATTTCGGCGATAGGAGGCGCGCATACGGTGATAGGAGGGGAGACTTCCCAGCCCGAAAGGTCGCCCGTGTGTTCGATCGCCATTCTGGAAGGCGCGACCTTGGTGACCGCCAATACCAATGCGGCGAACTCGCCGGTTGAGCGATTCCTTGCCGCGCTTGCCGTGCAGGCGCCGCCGGTGTGGCACACGCGATTCCGGCGCAGGCTTCAGGTTGTGGTCGCCGGTCGTGGTGTTGATGTGGCGCATCATGCCGCGCTGCTGGGCGAGGCGGTGCAGGTTGGCACCGAGGAGGTTTCGGTGGTGTCGCTGGTGCGCGAGGGGGGTGTTGCCGATGGCGATCTGGCCCGCTTCTTCGCGGCGTTTGCCGGCGAACGGCCGCGCGCGGTGCTTGGCGAGGTGGCCGGAGCAATCGGCGTGGCGGTTGCGCCGCATCGTGCTCGCGACGTTGTGCGGGCGCTGCATCATGCATTTGTGCAGGCAACGGAGGGCAACACGGAATGGCACGCCGCCGGGGGCTGATCCATCGGCTGTTGCGTGCCGTGGCCCGATGCCCGGCCCGCCGGGAACACACGACCGTTTGGGCCGTGGGTGTTGTTATGGTATTGGTGCTGCAGGCTGCCGGGCTGCGCGCGCAGGTGCCGCAGGTTGGCGACAGCCTTCTGCGGCCGCACTGGGTGGTGGCCACCACCGAGCGTTTTGCCGGCACGCACATCACATCGTTGCTGGTGGATTACGAGCTGGACCAGCGGCATGCCGGCGCGTTGATCCGTGCCAACCTTGCATCCATCACCACGTTCTTCGGATCCCCCACAACACGCGATCAGGTTGATGCCTCGGTGGATGTGGAGTACCGTATGCCAACGGCCACACGGTTGTTCGCGATCGCCGAAACCGGCATCAGTTCCGACGTCCGGCACGATGCTCTGATCCCCGGCGTGAACAACACCGCGTTCGCCTTCGTTGGCACCGGTTTGCGCGCGGTGGATTCCACGGGCAACCGCCTTGGCATGGCGGTGGGCGGCGCGTACAATCGCCAACTGAATGTAAAGGATGCGGGCATCGGCCTGTATGGCGAGGCGGTTGGCAAGTTCGATCTTGGCGGATACGATGTAGCGGTTGACGGCCGCGCCCGGTGGCATAACATCGCACCACGCACCAACACCAATGCGTATCTCGATCTGCGGGTGGATCGCCGGTTCGATGAAGGCGCGTTCCTTACCGCCAGCGGCCGGTACGATCTGTTCAGCAACGATCTGTACACCAAGCGGAGCGAGGACGATGTAATACGCTACGGCGGCCTTACCTACGACGGCGTGCAACGGCGCGCCGAATCGCGCATGCAGGTTGGCGTTACGCTTACCTACCCGATCGACGAGCAGCTCGGGATCGATGTGGCAATGAATGTGGGCAATCAGCGGATCAATCAGGAGGAGTTGAGCGATGGCCTGCCGCCGCTGCCGCGCGACCCGGAGCCATATCGATACGCGCGCAACGAATTCTCGATCGGGTCCGCTGCATCATTGCGTTGGGCACCGCCGGGCCTTACTTCTTCGCTGCGCCTGGAGTACAGCACCAACGAGGAGGCGAACATCGTGGATGCCGTGCGTGCTGTTTCCGATATCGAGCTGGCGCAGAAGCGGGCCAGCAATGCGCTGAACGATTACGTGGTGCGGCAACTGATGCTTGGCGGCTCGGCGGAGTATCGTCTGGCGCCTACCGATACGATTCTGCTCTCGGGTTCGATCGGCATCTATCGCTACGACACGCCAAGCCCCGAGAACCATTTCGACAAGGACGAGCAATCGATACAGGCGCAGGTTGGTTATGCACGGCGATTCAGCCGGCTGCTGGACGCGTCGATCTACGGCCAGGTGTACCTTACCCACCTTGTGTATCTGTTCGGCCAGAACAGCAACAACAATAACTGGAAGCGTGTGTTCCGCATTGCGCAGTGGGTTCAGTACAACCTTGAAGGAAGCCTGTACAACCTGCTGAAGGCCGAGGTGCTGGCCAATTACACCGAGTACGACTTCGAGGGACGCACGCAGAACATACGTGGCCTTTCATTCCGCGAGCTCAGCCTGCGCGATTCGATTGTCGTGGACGTGGCCTCGCGGTTGCGGCTTGGGTTGAACGGCGTGTTGCAGATTTCCGAACGTGGCAACTTCAGTTGGAGGCAATTCGCCGAAAGTCCGTTGGAGCGGATACGCACCGAAGGGCTTACCGCCGAACTGCTGAGCGGTGCGTTGCCTCATGTGTGGTTCGGCGTGGGCGGGCGTCTCTCGCGTGTGAAAACCTTTCGGGCATTGCAGCGGGGCACTGTTCTGGAGCCGTTTTCCGACCGCACGTCATTTGGCCCCACGGCCAGCGTGCAGGCAACGCTTTCGGCGTCAACCGATGTGCGTTTCTGGGGATGGTGGGAGCATCGATTCGAGGAAAGCCGACTGGTGAGCCGGTTGCCGATACTGTTTCTGACTGTTGGAGCGAAGTTGTAGCTTGGCCGCTGGCGATGCCGTTGGGCAACGGTGCACATACATCCATGCAACTGGCCAAATCGTGGATCGAGAGAATCCTCCTACACTGCAACGCGAGTTCATGAGCAGTCGCGATGAGTTGATGCAACTTCCGCGACTTCTGGAAGAATTCCGTTCCCGGTGTTCCATCAGCGACACACAGTTCTTCAATCTCGTGGTGGCCGTAACCGAGGCGGTGAACAATGCCATCGTACACGGCAACCAACTGAACCCGGAACGCACGGTGCGCTACAGTATCCGATGCCAACACGACGGGATCCACTGTGTTGTGGAGGATGAAGGTAAAGGGTTCGCGCCCGATGACATCGCCGATCCGGTGAGCCCGGAAAACCTGTTGCAGGAAGGGGGTCGCGGGATTTTCCTGATCCGCTCGCTGATGCAGAGTTTCCATGCCGAGCGAACCGATCGCGGCATGCGTGTCGAGTTCGTCTGCGGTCGCGAATGAGCCGCGAGGCCGCCCATGACCCCGCCCTGATACGGCGGTTGCCGCTGATACTGCTTGGCGGCCTGGCCGTACTGCTTGCACCACTTCCCTGGCTGGGCGACCTGCGCACCAGTTCCACGCCATACCTTATCCTTGCTCTGTCGTCGACGGTTTTGCTGTATGGTGCAATGTGGTTGTTTCGCCGATGGTCGGTTACGCCGTCGGCCGCAACGGTAATTGCCGGCGCCATACTGCTTCGGCTGCTGATGTTGCCGATGTCGCCGTCGCTGTCGGACGATGCCTATCGCTATCTGTGGGATGGGCGCCTGGTGCTGCATGGCGTTAACCCGTATCTGTACATCCCGGCCGATCCCGCGCTCAAGCGTTTCCATGATACGCTGTATCGTGTGCAGGGATACCCAACCACCAATACCATCTATCCACCGGCGGCGCAGCTTGGGTTTGCCGCAAGCATGGCGATTGCCGAAATCGCAGGCAGCCACATGGTGGGTTTCCTGGCATGGAAGCTGCTGTTGGTGATGGCCGAGATCGTGGCGATCGCGATGCTGATACGCACGCTGGGGATGGTGGGAATAGCGCCGGGAGCCGCGGCCTTGTACGCCTGGCACCCTCTTGTGATCGTGGAGTTGGCAGGGCAGGGGCATACCGATGCGTTCTGGGTACTGGGGCTGGCTGCCGGTCTGTATTGGTATGCGGCGGGCTCGGCGGGCAGTGGCCTGCCGGCGATTGCCCTGGGTGTGGCCGCACGGTTGCATCCGGCAAGCCTTATCCCGCTGTGGTGGCGATTCCTTGGCTACCGTGCCGCTGCACGTGGCCTTGTGCTCGCCGTTCCGGCGTTGCTGTTGCTCGTGCCGCTGTTCGAGCCGAGGGCCTGGGCAACCTATTCAACCGTGCTGGAGCGGTTCACCAACTTCTACGAGTTCAACGGTGGCTTCTACAACACCGTGAAATGGCTGCTGGACGAGTGGCACATAAAGCCCTCGAACACGATCGCCGGCGCGGTCTCCAGCGGCACGCTGGCCGTTACGTTGCTGGCAATCTGGTTGTGGCCTGTACGCGATCGTGGTGTTCGTGCCCTGGCCTGGAGAGCGCTTCTGGCGGTTACCGTGCAGATCGTGCTTGGCCCCAAAGTGCATGTATGGTACTTCGTGGCGCCGCTGGTGCTGTTGCCGCTGGTTTCCCGCCAAACGCTTCGTGCGGCGTGGTTGTGGGTAGCGGGCGTGGCGCCGTTAACCTATCTGTACTTCGCATCGCAGCCACCAGGCGAGCGGTTGGACGTTTTGATTGCCGAGTGGGGAGGATTCGTGGTGCTGGCGGTGTATGGGCTTGTGCGGCGCGAGCCGCCAACGGGTAATCCGGAGCCCGCGATGGAACCATCGGATAGCCCCACATAAACGAACTCGCCCGCTCACGTTATGCGCGTGGGCGGGCGAGTTATTGTTGCTGCTGTCGGGATTAGCGACGCGAAGTCGAGGGGACGGCGCCACCTTCGCTTGGGCGACGTGATTCGCTCGACTTGGTTCCACCCTCGGTCGGCTTGTCGGCCGGCTTGCTCGCGGGCTTGGTGCTCGCGTGCGAGCTGCCCTTCTTGCCGCCGTCCTTTGCACCACCGGTGCTCTCGGCATGGGCCGAATCCTTCTTGGTGGTGTCGGCCGGGGCCGTTGCCGCCGAGTCCGTTGCGTGGGTCGTGTCGGCCGGGGGCACCATCGCGGTGTCGGCCGCGTGCGACGTATCGGCCGGCTGGGTCATCGTGGTGTCGGCACTCTTTGGCTCCTCCGCCTTCTTGCCGCAGGCGACGAAACCGAATGCAACGAGGCACCCGGCGACAAATACAGCACGTGCGTTCATCTGTTATCCTTTTGGATGTGAGTATATGCCGGGCAAACTTGCCGGGCTGTTGTTACTGCCGCATATGACAGCAGTATGTTGTGAACGTTGCAGAGCGATGTTGCCGGCGCACTGACTTGCGCAAACCTACGTCGCCGGCCGAAATGTGTCAAACGCTAGTTTCATTGCCGTTCACGAAGTTCCACGCGCCGGTCGGCGGAGTGTTACGCCATGTGGCACAGCAAAAAAATCTTGGAAAGAGATTCCCGACGCGCATATATTTGAATCCCCTTTGAAGGGGCACCGGGGTTATGGCACAGTTGGTTAGCGCGCATCCTTGACATGGATGAGGTCGTAGGTTCGAATCCTACTAACCCCACCAAAGGCCGCGGACTTATCGAAGTTCGCGGCCTTTTGCTTTTTGGGTGCCCGGCACACGGCTACGCGGCTGGCTTCACCAGCCCTTTCTTTACCAGCATTGGCCGCAGATATCCCTCGGTGCCAACACGCTTGCTTTCGGCCTTGATGTTCTCGGTAAGCGTGTTGTCGCCGGTGCGCTGCGTGTAGTCGTGAATCTGGTAGGTAAGCACGTCGATGATCTTACGCGCCCGATATGCCCGCAGTGCAACCCAGGCACCGAAGGCAATCAGCAATGCCACCACGGCCCCTACGGTCCAAAGTATCGCGGTGATGTTCTTCTTCAGGAAGCTCTCCTGATCCTTCGCCGTCTGGTTGGCGTGCGCCAGGGCGGTATCCACACGCGACAACGCATGTGCCAGGATGCTGTCCAGATGCGCCTGGGTTGCGCTGCCCAGCAGACTGTCGCGCAGGCCGGGGAGATCACGAGTGCGCAGGTTGTAGAGGATTTCATCCAGGCCGCTGGTAATCGGGCCGATCACCCCTTCGCGCATCAGTTGCTGCACGCGATCGGTGGTGCGGCTGCCCAGTACGTCCTCGTGCAGCAGACGGCGCACCAGTGCCGAGGTCTTCGGGCCAAGCAGTTCATCGCGTAACGCGGCGATCTGCCCTCGTGTTTTTGCGCCCAGCAACTCGTCCTTCAGGCTGGCGATCCACTCCTTTGTGTAGTTGCCCAGGAGAGTGTCGCGCAGCGAAGTGCCGCCGCGAATCAGGCTGGAGTCAACGCGCGTAAGCAATGTATCGAGCAGCGAGGCCAGGCGGCGCTTGCTTTCGGGGCTGGTCAGGGAATCACGGATGCCCGTGATCAGGCCGTTGCCGGCCCGCTGGCCCAACGAGTCCACGATGCCCGGCGTGGAGCGTACCAGATCGTTGAGATCCCTGATCCAGGAAGAGCATCCACCAATCGTGAGCGCAGCCAGGATGATGATGACCAATCGCAGCTTCATGAGATTCTCCCAGAGCGGATAAGCGAAACATGTGTTGGTGATGCGCGCCGTTGCCGGTTGGAACCTGCCGGCAACGGCGCGTGGTTCTTACTTGCGTTCCACCAGTACCTGTGCGTCGGCACGGGTGGCGTCGTCGTTCCAGCGCTGCAACAGCCCGTCGCAGGCGGGTTGCAGCAGGCCCTGTGGGTCGCGCACCAGATGCAGGAACGTGTAGGTTCGGTCCTCCCGAACCGACGCGGTGGATATCTCGATCACCGGTATCCACGTGCCGGTGTTGTAGAATCGCCGCCCGTCCGCGAAAAGGTATTCCCCGGGATTATGCGTGTGCCCCATGGTCATGATGCGGTAGTTGGTGCCCTCGAACCTGGTGCGGGCGAAGCGATCCAGGCTTTCCGGTTCGGCGAGCTGGAACCATGCAACCACGCGTGCCAGCGCGTACGAAAGGAACATCAGCGCCACGGTTTTCAACTGCCCGAACGCCAGCGTAAGGATCCTTGACTCACCAACCCATTGCTGAATGTCGGCGATGATGGGCAGTTGCGTGCGATGTATCAACACATACACAAGCGGTATCGCCAACACGGCCGCGAACCATATCACCTTGTGCAGCATGAACCACACATAGCGCAGGTTGGTGAACAACACGCGGATAAGCATGGGGATGTGTTGCAGCAGCACCTTCAGGCCCAGCGGGAAGTTCTCGCGCATCAGCATCGGCAGCACGTTGCCGCTGGGGCGCACATTGTCCAGAAACGGATAATACAGCTCGATGCGGTTGATGAGATACCGGTTGAAGAACGAACCGAACGGGATGTTGATCCGTTTGGGGTTCTTCGCCAGCACCGGGCTCTCCAGCACCATCGTGAACTTGTCGTAGCGGTGGCCGTGCTCAACATAGAAATCGTTGTCGATCACCACCGAGTCATCCACGAACGTGATGTTCGGCAGCACGATATCGCGCAGAACCTCGGCCAGGCCGCGTTGTGGATCGCACGCAACGATGTCCTCGGCCAGGATCAGCCGCAGATAGTTTCGCACCGCGGGCCAGTACAGTTCCAGATCGTGGTTGCCCTTCAGCACCATCAACGTGTGCCCGCCCTGCAGCCACCGTGCCAATGCCGTGAAGAACATCGGGTGGCCCTGCCGGATTCGGATCAGCTTATAGACCGTCTTGAAATCCTCGGTCCCCATCCCGTACTTCTGCTCGCGGGATGTGATGCTTGTCTCCAACTGTTCGCGTGTCATCGCGATGCCGATCTTCGCCAGCTCGCGCGACCACTCGGTGTACTGCGCCGTTACCGCGTCGGCCGGTTGCGGCGCCGGCGTTGCTATCGGGTCGAACTTCAGCGTCCGCTTCAGGCGTTTGCCCAGCCGTGCCGTGCGAACGCGACCAGGGTACTCCGTGATCCGCAGGAAATCGAAGATGTCGCCGTTGATAATCAGCAGCGCGTTCGGGCGCTCCAGCAGTGTTTGCGCGTGTTCCAGGAAGCGATGGAACGAATCGTCGGCAAAGAAATTCTCCGTTCCCTTGTACACGCCCGCGCGATTGCGTCCGGCCGCGATGTGAAGGTCGCTGACAACAAATACCTCGCGCCCGCCGGCATCGTGGGTGATTGGCTCGGTGCGCACCGGGAGCGCGCTCCCAAAAAACGGTGAGCGGGCTTCGCGATACGTATCGGGGTTCACCTCGTAACCAGGCGCGGCGCCGCTGGCCTCGCAGTCGGCAAGCAACCGGGCGATCTCCTCCCATTCCTCTTCGTTCATGGCATGCCTCCGGCGTTGATCCGTACGGTGATGAGTCGCTTTCGCGCAAACCGGAATGCGGATTCCATTATCGGGCTTCCTTCTGAATATCCGCGGCGATCGACTCGGCCGCGTACGTGGCCAGCCCCATGATGCTGAGCTGCGGGTTTACCGCTACCCCGGTGGGGAAGATGCTGGCATCACACACGTACAGATTGCTGAACCCGTGAACACGGAATCCGGTGTCCACCGCGCCGAACTCCGGGTTGTCCGACATCGGATTGCCTCCCTGCGGATGCGCGGAGCTCAGGCTGATCTCATGCGGCGTGGTCAGCGCATCGATCATCCCGAAGTCCGCTTCCGATCGGATGACCATGTCACTGTACGAGGATGGCAGCACCATGTCGGCGCCGGCGGCAAGGAAGATGCGGCACACGGTTTTCATGCCTTCCTTCAGCGTCGCGAAATCACGATCGGTCATGTCATAGTCGATCGCCGTGTTGCCGAACAGGTCCAGCTTCACACGTCCGTTCGATTCGCTTCCCACCACGGGCGCGGCCGTGGCATAGCGGTGATACTTGCGCATCCGCTCGTTCAGCGTCTCGAACCAGCCCTGCATGCTCAGCGCCGAGGCGCCCGGCGGGTTGAACGTGGTCTCGGCCAGATACCCGTCGCCCTTCACATAGCAGCACATCTGGACACCGTCGAACGAGTTCACCGTGTCGGGGAATTCCGCCATCATCGGCGTGGTGATGTTGAACGCAAGGCGCGTGCCCACATTCTTCCTGATACCACTTTTCAGCAGCAGTCCGCTTGAGGCAATGGCGCCGGCTGCCAGCACAACGCGATCGGCCTTCACCGTGAAACGGTTGCCCGCGGCGGTTTTGCAGTGCACGCGGGTAGCCTTCCCGCCGGCTGTTTCCACTTTCTCCACGCCGGCGTCCACAACGATGCTGGCACCCAACCGCTGTGCCATCGGCAGATAGTTGAGCAACATCGAGAGCTTGCGGTTGTACTTGCAGCCAAGGTTGCAGTAACCGCTGCCGCCGCACTCGCCGAAGTTGGTCTTGAACCACCGAGGTTCCATCATCGGCATGCCGCCTTGGCTGTGCAGTTTTGTTGCGCCGTCGAAAAATCGTTGTGCGCCCATGTTCGCGATTGGCGGCGTTGCGGAGTCGATCATCCTGGCCTTGATGATTTCCTCTACCGTTGTGAAGTGCTGCTCCAGGCGATCGCGATTGATCCGTGCGCCCAGCCGTTCCCATTCGGTCAGCACCTCGGCCGGCGTGCGGAAGCAGATGCCGTTGTTGATCGTGGTTGAGCCACCCAGGCAAATCCCCTGCAGCACGGCAAGGTCGGCGTCCTGTGTCATCTCCAGGCCTCCGTCCTTGTACAACATGCCGATCATCTGCGGCTCGATGTTGGTGAACTCCTCCTGCGGAACACGGTACTCGCCCTTCTCCAGGATCATCACACGTTTGCCCGTGAGCTTTGCAAGATTGTAGGCCACCACCGCGCCGGCCGCGCCGCTGCCGATCACACAGATATCGGTCTCCAACTCGCGCGCCGCTCCACCGCGTGTTACCGTCAGCTTCTCGGGCTCCGGCTCCTTGGGCATGATCCGGAAGCGCTCGCGATCCTCGAACATCGTGTAGCCAACGGACGTGAAGTTGGGCTTGCTTCCGTAGTAGATGAAGTACACAAGCTGCTTCGCGCTGCGGATGATCGTCAGAAGGATTCCGGCCGCGCCATAGAACTTGCGCTTGATGAAGGCCTGCCGATCCTCGACACCCATCCACGAGAGCGGCAGGCGCAGGTACAGCAGCGGCAGATATTGCATGGCCGTGTACACCATCTTCACCTGGAACTTGCCCGGCGACTGGAATCGCGTAAGGTAGTCGTCGAAGTCGGTCACCGTGGTATCGAACGAGTAGCCCTCGGTACGGTAGTTGCCGATAACGGCCTCGGCCACGGCGTGATACGCCAGCGCCTGCACGGGCGACAGCGACCTGAGCTTGAATCGCGAGTTCACCGCAGCGCGCCACGCCAGCCAGATTACGACGTACAGCAGCAGCGCGCACACCGCATAGATGCCGAACGTCCGCGCGGGCGTATGGCGCGAAAGCTCCATCACGAAACGGATGGCCGAATAGACGCCGATGCCGAACAGACCCAGCAGCAGCAGGCCGGCATAGCTCTCATTCTTGCGGATGCCGCCCGCGGCCACCTTGGCCAGCACCGAGAAACAGGCCAGCAGCAGCGGTGTGAACAGCAGCAACAACTGATCCTCGCGCGTGCGTACAACGAAGAAATAGGCGGCCGCCGCGGCCCCTGCAAGCATCACTATCGCGCACGTTGCAAGAAGCGTCTTCAGTCTGGTTTCGGCACTGGTGTAATCCATGTTCAACGCTCCCTTGTTGGGGATACCACAATGACTATTGGAACAACTACCGGAAGTTGATAACCGAGAATCCGCAGCGATCGGTAAAGAGGTTGTTGAACGTGCCTCTTGTGTTAAGCTGGCGGTACACACGCAGCCATGTTTCGTAGTTCGGGTACATCGCCGCGATCAGGTTGTTGCTGCCGGTGAGATAGTTCACCTGTCCCCAATGCGGCCGGCCGGCGAACTCGTACATGGCGCTTTCGTAGCGTTGCAGCAATTGCATGCCTCCGTACGTGCCGTCCACCACCGGGATTTCGATCATGCAGGTGTCGCGGCCGTTCATCATCGCCAGGTATGCGTCCGAGGCGCGAACGAAGCGCAACGAAATGGGGGATGTGTGGTACTGGTCGCCCAGGCGGCGCATCTGATCGGCAACCTCGAACATGTGCTCCACCGCGTGTATGTACCTGTTGCCCTCCATCGGGAAGGCGATCTCCGCGGAGTATGCGCTGATATCGTTGGCGGTGCCAAGGTTCAACACCTTGTAGCTGATATCGGTGTAGCCGTCGTCCACCAGACCCTTCATTGCCTCGGAAATCAGGGCCGGGCTGAGATGCGGGAAGTCGTTGAAGATGAAATCGAAGACATCCACCGCGCCCGGTATCATGCCGATAAGCGAGGTAAGGAAGTTCCGCTCGTTCTTATCGGTATACGGGCCGGTTGGTTCCGGCACCATGTTGCGGCGTGTGATCAGGCAATCGTGTTGGCCCTTCAGCGTGTACGGGTTCACCAGCACCTCGAAGTGGCGGTTATCGCGAAGGACGCTGCCGTCGACAAGCATGGCCTTCACGGTTTCCCAGTCGCTCATGGTGCGCACTTCCTCCAGCCAGTATTTCGGGATCACCTCCATGATGACCGAGTAGATAATGCCGGTGCAGCCCATGCTTACGGCCACGGTGTTGAACCATTCGTCATCCTGGATCAGCCTGTTATCCGGGAAGGCCGCATGGTAGCGTTCGGGATTGGTGATGCCGTTGGTTGGCTCGATGCGGTACTTGATGCCGCCATCGCCCACCAGCACGATGGAACGATAGATGCTGGCGATCGGGCCAAGCGTGATCCCCGAGCCATGTGTGCCCGTGGATGCCGCGCCCACGATCGACTGTGCGTCGTAGCCGCCCATGTTCGGCAGCGCCAACCCGTGTTCGTCCAGATAGGTGTTGAGCTGGTGGATCTTGATCCCGTTTTCAACATGCACAAGGCACGCTGTATCCACGCCGTCCTTCAACAGCGAACGGTCCAACTCGATCGGCCGGTTAAGCTCGTCGGTGTTGATCAGGAAATCGTTGGTCTGCACCACATCGGAGAACGAGTGTCCGGTGCCAACCGCGCGCACCTTGCAACCGTTGCTCTCGGCCGTGCGCACGATCTGCACCAGATCATCGATGCTGCGCGGGGTAAGGTATTGCAGCGGCTGCACCACCTGATTGTCCACGCAGTTCTTCCACGTGTGGCGCGCATCGCCAGTGATCTTCTTGAACAGCGGTTTCTCACCGATGATCCAGTTCTTGACATCGGTGAAGAAGGTTTCGATGTCGTTACCGATGTCGTCGAAAAGTTCCTCAAGGATCGAATCCTTCTCCTCCTGGGGCATCGATTCGCCCATCAATCGTTCGATGTTTTCACGAGCCGTGGCCATGATAATCTCCTGACGAAAATGAAAAACAGCACGATTCGGCGTGGCGCGCATGCAGCCATCGGCCGGTGGAGGGTTCCGGGTAAATGTTTAGGGTGTCGGTGAATCTCGTGCGGCCTATTTGTTGCCGGGGACAGTTATACAAACAGGCCAGCGGTGTTTGCGTGCGATACGGCCGTTGCACAACACCGGAGCGCGAAGTTACCGAATAATAAATGAAACAACATACAGTGACGAGTCCCGAAAGTGTGCTCAACCGGCGATTCGGGCTCAGGTTCGCGGCTGTTCGCGGCCGATGCTGCTCGTGTTCGCCGGGCCGGAGCGGGTTGGCTGGGCACGCCCAGCTGGTTCAACATTGGCTGGGCGCATGAATGTTGCGCATGTACGCCGCCGGCTCCCACGCCTGTGTCCGGCGTTGCCCGGCGCGGAACAGCACAGCGTGCGATGGGTACATCAGGTTGTGTGATGTATTCGCGCCGGAAAATCCATGAAGCGATCATGGGACGGCGTCGCACGCCTGCTGATTTTTACTGCCACGATCGGGAATTTTGATAGTGCGATGTTACATCGCGAACCACCGTTGTCTTGGGCACGACAATCAGTGCGTTAAACGCGAGCGTGCGCGCCACCCCATCCCCAATACCACACGCAGATAATCTTTCCTGTTGCCAAGGGGCCTGCCCCGGGTAAATAGCCGTGCCATGTGGTTCTGGACGCGCGGCCGCTATTGCGCGGCGCGACCACATGTTCGGTCACCGTGCCGAAATCAACCATGCATAATGCGATGTGGGGTGTTCAAATCATGGTTGATAATTGTACCGGATTTGATTCTGATAATTAATTCAGGAGAATCGTTATGGCTCAGTCATTAACAGTCGTTCTCGATGGAGGTGGGGTTGTTACCGCTTTACGCGGAGCACGCCTGCGGTTGCTTGGAAACCAGACCATTCCGTTGTCGGTTCCCACGGCCATCGCGTGGGCCGCTGCCGACCGTGATACCGGCGGAATATTCGAACCGGCGATGCCCACCCGATTGAAGTGCCCCGATACGGGCAAGGTTGTGCTTCGTGCTTCGGTGGTGTGGGCCAACGATGCTGCCAGCCCGCGTTCGGTGTCGATGACGATGAATGGTGCCGCCGTTCGTGGTGTGGGCTTTCAACGTGTTCAGGGTCCGAATCTTGGTGCGGCGCTCTCGATAAGCTCGTCGATTGTGGATGTGCAGGCCGGCGATTACTTCGAGTTGGTTGTTGAGCACGAATCGGGCGGCGGCGTGCCGCTGGATGTGCTGATGCATCCGGCCACATGGTTCGAGATTCAGTACGCGGAAGGGGTAAAGGGCGACAAGGGCGATCCCGGCCCGCAGGGGCCAGTTGGCCCACAAGGCCCATCGGGTGGCCCGGCCGGGCCGATGGGCGCGCCCGGTCCGCAGGGGCCACAAGGCCTTCAGGGTGTGCCGGGGCCTGCCGGCAGTCCGGATGATTCCGTGCTGGTGAACGCGCTTATGAATCAGGGACAGTGCGGCGTGAACACGTTTTACTCGCAGGCGTTTGTCATGCGCGACGGCAATGTCAGGATCGGAGGCATACCAACCAGCGGCTCGCATGGCATCGGCAACAACCAGCCGGCGGTCAACCGCCCATTGGCGATAACGTTCGAGGAAACCACCATGGACCCCGTGCGGTCGGTGCATCTGACCTACGACGGCGCGCACCTGCTTACACAGACAGGCGGTGTGTGGGGGTGGGGGTACAATGGCCACGGACAGGTTGGCGACGGAACCTACAATCAACGTAATGCACCAAAGCGCATCCTGTTCCCGGTTGCCAGCCAGCCGCAGATCGTAAAACTGGTTTCCACGCAGAACGGCAGTGCGGACTCCGCCATCTCGTGGTATGCCCTGGATGCCGCCGGCAGGGTCTGGTCCTGGGGGTACAACGGGTACGGTCAACTCGCCAGCGGTGATTACACGAGCTGGCCCACGCCGGTGCTTACCAGCCTGACCAATGTGGTGGATATCGAGGCAGCAGGCGGTACATACGGTTCGGTTTTCGCGGTCACGGCCAACGGTGATGCATGGTCGGCAGGCTACTCGGGCTACGGGCAGACAGGGGCAGGGACGGCGAACCAGGCCTTGTGGAAGAAGGTGAATCTTCCTGGCCCATGCATCAAGGTGCGTGCCACCGGTTCCGGAAGCTACGGGCATACGCTCTGGTTGCTTGCCGATGGCCGCGTGTGTGCCGCCGGGCACAACGGCAGTGGACAAACCGGCGCGGGCGCCGCGGTGGCAAACGTCACCGGCGACCCGATCATCGTGGGCGGTCTGGCGGGCATCGCCGATATCTGGGCCGTTGGCGGCGGGCCGGGTAGCAGTTTTGCCAGGCGTGCCGCCGATGGCGCAACATTTGCCTGGGGGTGTAATAACTACGGGCAATTGGGTCTTGGAAGCACGGCCAATCAGTCGCTGCCGGCGCAGAATCCGCGCACCAATATCGTGGCGGTATCCGGCGGAGCGCACAATGGGTACACGCATACTGTGCTGCTGGATGCCAATGGCTTCGCCTATGCCGCTGGGTATAACGGCTATGGGCAGTGTGGCGTGGGCACCACGGACTATGTCTATTCCCACACACTGATGCGCCTTCCGGCCGGCGTGCAGGGTGCGGTGTTGCAGGTTGGGGTGATGGGATATTCCAACGTGACTGGCACACAGCTTCTCGATGCAAGCGGGCGTGTCTGGGCCTGCGGATATCATGGCTCATACCAGTTATGCATTGGTGATACAAACCCGAACTACCTCACCGTCGCGCAGCGCGTCAACATGTAATTCCAATAACAGGAGAACAATCATGCCAAAGATTTATTCATATCTCGAAGTGGACGGTGTGGCGCTTGTGCCACCGGTTGCAAAGCCGCCGCAGACCGACGCGATGGTATATCTGATGAAGATCGATGAACGGCATTATGTGTCGGTGAAAGGTGACATGCCGAAGCAACCTGCGGAGATCAAGCTGGTTGGGCCGATCGATCTGAAGAGCAAGGAGAATCGCGATCTGTGGGAGATGCTCAGGAAGCGATCCGAGCCGAAGCGCCGATCGGCCTTCGAGCGTGGTACCGTGTATCCGTCGATCGGCGACCAGGTTGGCGCGATAATGAAGGAATTTCAGAGGCGAAAGGACAAGGGCGAAACACTCGACCCGGAGCTGGACGCCTTGCTGGACAAGGTCCTGGAGGTGAAGAAGAAATTCCCGGACGACGATCTCGGATTGGAATAATCATGAATTGGGTGATGGGTCAGAATAAACCCTGATGTTCACCATGCGCTGTCCGGACGGATGCGGGGATATTTATTCAGTTGCGAAGCGATCAGTGTCCGGTGGCGCTCGAAGTAATCAGGGATTCACAGACAGGAGTTGTATGCCATGCGATAGAGTCCGCTGGCGCATTCAACACGTGGAGTCCATGGCCTGCAGCATCATTCCGGTGCTTCAGTCTCGTATCGGCAAACGTTGCCAACGCCATGGCACAGACCCCGATGAGTAGTGGGGCCACACAGGATCATAATTCTCAATGCTACTTGGAGTACAATCATGACAATTGGACAATTGGAATCGTACGTGGCCACCGTGTTCAGCTTCGGCCACAGGACAACAATCGCGGCGGGAACCTCGACATATCTCGCCGAAACGGGCGGAACCAATCAGTCCACCGAGATTACGGTGGTGGTTCCGCGGGACGGAACATTGACGAACCTGTACTGGGACTGCCAGACGAACGGGCTCACCGGAATCGGTAACAAGATCATCGTGAAGATCGGCGCGGCGCATCCCACACCGATATCAGCCGCACCGGCGCTGACCGACGGGCTTGTTGCCTCACTGGACGGACGCACGAACAGTGCCGTGCCGATGAGCATTCCGGTGGTTGCCGGGCAGCGTGTGGGCGTGCTGGTAAGTGCCGTCGCGGGCGGAAGCAACATCTCACGGCTTCGTGTTTCGTTCGAGTTGCAGGCGCAGCGCACAAGCTCGACGTGGCAGATGGATCCCGACGGCGCAACGGTGTTCTACGACGGCGGTAATGTCGGCATCGGCACCCCGACCCCGGGCGAAGCGCTTTCGGTGGACGGCGTGATCGAGTCGGAGACGGGCGGGTTCAAGTTTCCGGATGGGAGTGTGCAGACGACCGCGGCTTTCGGTGGAGGAGGCAGCTCGGAGATCACCGAATCGGGCGGGAATTTCGGTATCGGAATCGACGTCACGCGGAATGCACAGGAGCGGTTGACACTCGGACCCGCATCCAACGTCGCGATCGAGATGCCGACGCCACAGGGGGTTACTGCCACGGCGTCACCCGCTGTCGGTGGCCTGGAAGCGGATGACTACTTCTTCCGTGTCGCCGCCACTGATGGCGCCGGTTGGACGAAGGCATCCGATCAATTGCGCTTCGATCTGGTTGATCCCGCGCACGGTATCCGGATCAGTTGGAACGCCGTGCCTGGCGCTACGAAGTACCGCGTGTTCCGAGCCCTGACTGCGACCGGCGCCTACAAGTACATCGAGACATCGAATACCATCTTCGACTACGTAAGCGGTTCGGCATTCACTGCGGCGGGCGCGCCGCCGGAAGAGACGACGGCGTATATCAACAAGCTGTCGGCTACGGGGGCATCGTGGATAGCAGGCGGCAATGTCGGCATCGGGACCACCACGCCACAGGCGAAGCTGGACGTGGCCGGCGCTATCTCCGGATTCGGCATTGTGCCTATCGGCTCGATCATTGCGTGGCATAAGTCGTTGAGGGGTACGCCGGCGCTGCCGAACGGTTGGGTCGAGTGTAATGGGCAGACGATAAGCGACGGGGATTCCCCGTACAATGGGCAAGGAGTTCCGGACTTGAATGGTGAGAGAAGGTTCCTGAGGGGAAGTGACGTTTCAGGAAAGCTGCAAGATGACCAAATACAGAGCCACAAGCATGTGGAGCCTGGGCATCAACACTATGTTGGTGTGAACGGGCATGGGCAGCCGGGAGGCTTCGGGGACTATGTTACGAGCTACAATGGCAATGTCTATACGCCGGGCCAAACCAACCCTGTGCAAGTTCAACTAGGAGATGCTGTGGATTTGTTGACTGGTGCCACGACCCTCAGAGTTGGGAACGAAACTCGCCCCATCAATATGTCCGTGATATGGATTATGAGAATTCGATAGGGAACAGGTGTGTTGCAGGTTCCCGTAACCAAAATATTTCGGTTCGTTGAGGCCACACTATCATTACTCTATATTCTATTCCCGTCGGCGCCTCGACGTAGTACAATGCGAAACCTCGCGAGTTATCCCGCCGAATTCTCCAGGCTTTGGAGCGGCGGGGCAGCTCGCGCAGGGCATGCCTGCGCACACATTCGTGTGCTATTCCGGCATGTTTCTTCCTACACCGCCACATCTCGCTGATGGTTGTGTAGTGGCGTAGCGGTCGTGTTTTTGCCAAGGCCCGCAGTACTTCAGCCCAGTCACTTCGGTTTCACTTTTCGCAGGTGATATTTATTGAGCACCGCGGCCATGCGATCGGGCTGTGTGGCGGCGTCCACGGTGTTCAGCTCCATCAATGCGGCGAACGGCTGGCTGCTGCGTGTGATGGAATACACCAGCACCTGATCGCCGAACGGGATCGACGCGATATGCGCGTTGGCGGCGGTCTTGGCGGCCGCGCTGGAGGAATCGTTGGCGACGTCCAGATCCAACCGGCCAGGTTTCTGCTTCATGCGTTTGGCTTCGGAGATGCCAACGCCGATTGCGTCGCCGGTGTTGCCGGAAACATGTACAAACGAGTCGCCAAGATCCTCCACCACTGTTGCCGTGTGGCCGCCCCACTGGCACTTGTCGAACAGGAACATCACGATATCCCCTGGCTGCAGATCGCGGGCGTAGGCCTCGTTGCGCGAGTAGAATCCCTTCTCCTGTCCCTTTACCAGCAGCAGGTTTGCCAGAAAATCCTTTTCGCCGATCGATGGCTCGAACCCGGCCGCGCGCAGGCCATCCAGCAGCGAGCGGTTTGAAGTGTACGTACACCAGTTTGGCGCGCCCAGCGTACCGCCGAAATGCGCGGTGCCAAGAAATCCGTTGGCG
>CBHYLN010000019.1:0-50452 GCA_966128725.1 uncultured bacterium
GAAATCCGGGCTCGGCGTCAGACTGCTGCACACCATGCCCGGAAAAGGTGAGCAGAAATGTTCCGCCGTTCTCCAGCAATTGTGCTGCACTGCGGATCAACGACTCCACGGTGGCGAACGTTGCCGCTCTATCCAGCAGTACCGCCATCACATGAAATCCCTTGCGGCGCGCGATCGCTTGAAAGGCAAGCGCGTCGTTGTGGCAACCCTTCAGGGTTGAATAGCGTGTATTGCGGTACGCCGATCGACTGATCGAATTGATGCCGATGTGGAGAGAGAGTCCAAGAGCCACGGCTGAGCCTCCTGTTGAATCATGCGTATCAATATGCTTCCGCCGAGCGCCCGAGCGGAGCAGCCCCGGCAACTCCGGAGTGTTCCGTTGCAGACTTGTCTGCCTCGGTTGTGTGGTGCAGCCATGTTCCCGGCCAAGCCGGTGCGACCTGCATGTATGGCTACACATGTGCGGAGCGACCGCTGCAAAGTTCGCCGGTAAATCCGCGCATCTGCCTACATACGGTCTACATACATCGGTGCCGATCATGGGCGTTGTGGGGGCAGCGGCGAACGCGGAAATTGGCACTGGTACTTCCGAACACCAGGAGATGTGATGAACCACGATGATATACCCGTGCAAGCGGCTCCAGTCAAGGCTCCGCCGGTTGCCGATCCTGCCGCCGAACTGCGACTTGCCCTGGCGCGTTGTGCTACCGATGCCGACCGTCTGGCGGCGTACGTGCGTCACCTTCCATCGATCGTGAAATCGAGCCCGGCCGAGGGCGTTGCGTTTGCTTCCGAGGCCGACCGTCTTGTTCCCCGTCTGGGCGAGTGGGGGGCCGAGGCGGACATCCTGCGATTCAGGGGCACGGCGTATCTGCATCTCGGCAATCATGCCGCAGCCATTATCGATCTGCAGAAATCCTGGGATTGGTATGCCGAGGCATCCGATGCCACCAACGCTGCTCGTGTGCAACTGCTGCTGGCCGAAGCACACATGAAGGGCCAGGCACCGCAGCGTGCCGAGCAATCCCTGCTTGCCGCGTTGGAGTACTGCAACGACGGCGCCGGGGAGCTTCGGGCCGAAGTGTTGACCGCGCTTGGAGGTTTTTATCTGGAGCTCAGCGACTATGGGGCAGCCGTGCGGTATCTGCGCGAGGCGTTGGCCGTGTACGAATCCCTCGGTCGCTACGATGGCGTTGGCTCCACCCTGTACAGCATCGCATCTTCCTTTGGAAAGCTGAACAATCCCGATGCAGCTCGTGAGCATTTCGAGCGCAGCCTGGCCGCATTTGTTGCTGCCGGTGATATCGGCAATCAGGCGCGTGTGCTTGCCAACATCGCTGGCATCCATCGCGAGCAGGGCCGGTTGGACGACGCCCTGGCCGCGGCCGCTACCGCGCATATGCACTTCGAGGCGCGGAGCGATTGGGCCGGGCAGGCCGGCATGATCATCACCATTGCCAATATCCATCATCAACGTGGTGACCATGATGTTGCGTTTGAACGCTACGCGAAGGCCTATCAACTGCTTCAACAGCATCCGCCCGATAGCATGCTGCTTGCGCTGTATCACAGGGTGGGTTCGATGCACCAGGCCAGCGGTGATCTGGTATCGGCGCAACACGTATTTGTGCAGGCGCTTGGCATTGCCGGTGCTCTGGGCGATCGTTCCATGAGCGCCTTGTTCCATGGTTCCCTTGCCGACGTGCTGGAACAGCTTGGCGAATTCCGCGAGGCATTGGTGCAGCACCGGCAATCCGCCCAGCTGCGCGAGGAAATTGCCGGCGAGGAGATGCGCCGCGCCATCGCCAACTTGCAGGTGAAATACGAGCGTGAGAAGGCCGAACGCGACCGTGCGCTCGCGGAAAGCCGCACACGGCAGATGCAATTGGAGATGGAGGAACAGCAGCGGGAGCTGGACGACACCATGTCCAGTCTGGCGCAGACCCGCGCAATGCTCCAGGCGTTGCAAGCCAGGGCAACGGAGCTTCAGCGGGCCGCAAAGGGGGCGAAGTCCGGAACCGGAGAGGCGCTGGATGGGCTGGTGCGCGACCTTGAACAGTACGTTGCGGCCGAGATGATTGCAGACCATGGATGGCGGCAATTCGAGAAACTGCTCGACAAGCGCGACCCCGAATTCAAGCAGAAGTTGTTCGCGCTGTGCGCGACGCTTACGCCAACCGAGGTGAAGATCTGCGCGCTTACACGGCTGGGCCACAACAACAACGACATTGCGGACATTCTGGGTAATACCCCACGGACCGTGCAGACCCAGCGATTGAAAATCAGAAGGAAGATGAAGCTGGAGGGGGACGTTGATTTCAGTGCCTTTATCACCAGCCTGTAGGTTTCGTGTTGTTCCCGCCATAATCCATGTCTCCGCTGTTGCACGCTGATCGTGTAGGGGCTTTGTGCCATGAACGTTGTGCGCGAGCATTTCCATCGCGCCTGCACATTCCGCCCTTGGTTGTTGTCGCCCATTGGCTGTTGTCCCGGGCACCCGCAAACATGCGTTACGTGCCGGGCGACGTCGGACACCGGGTGTCCGAATTCGGACATCCGCCGGTGAACCACTCACAGCCCGACATTCCATGCGGCTTTGGAACGGTGTGCTTGGTTGAATTCTCCTTCGTCTGAATACTCCGTTCTGGCCTCGTGCGAGAGGTGCAGCGCCATGTTCCACGTTGATCTGGTGTGTGTTAGTCAGGGTCATTTCTGTTCCCCTGTTTCGATGCCTTCGACCACAACCACTCCCAATGTCACCGCGCTTGGCCGCTGCCCAATGGCGTATGTAGATCGTATGTAGCGCGTGCCCGCCAGCGCGGGGCCAACTTGCTTCTGTAATTCGATCGGGCTGGTGCCCGGGTGCCCGCCGCCGGGTGCCGGCCCTTTATTCAGCGTGAAGACATTGCCAGCGCCTGCGACTCCGCGACCGCAACGCCGGCATATGTGGCAATCCGGATGCGATCAGCGGGCATCCGGCGCCAACGAATTGAATATCCATTCCATCGATGCGGGCAGGGATTTGTGCAGGAGATTGAACGCGATGCCGTTGATAGTTCGAACCGAATGCTGGCCGGCCGAGGTAACAATGGATCAACCCTTCGTGGTTGATGTCAGCGTCCGCACGGCTGTTGCTGGAGTACTGGTGTTCCGATTTGAGCTGGATGAGAACCAGCCCTATGTGCTTTCGCACGAAACCAGTGCAAGCAAGTGGGTGGAGTGCCGGCGCCTGTTCGACCTGCCGGCCGAATACACTACCCGGTTCGTGCTGCAGCTCAGCGTGCAACCACCGGCCGAAGGACCGCCCGTTCTTCGGGTTTCGGCCACCGGCGACGATGGGCCCAGCAATGTTGTGCTACTGAGAATGAACGTGGTGTGACATGACCGGCAGCCATTCAAATGTTGGCGATATGGGCGGGCGCCGATTGCGTGCGCCGAACCGCATCCGATGCTGGCCGCCGGCGATCGCCGGTATTGCGCTGTTGATGGCCGTAACCGGGAGCGGCGTAGCAAGTGCCCAGGCCCCTATGGCGATTACGTCGATCGGCGACTCGCAGGCTGCGTGGGCGATTGCCTGGGAGCGAATGGTGCGTGGTGTGTTCGATGACCTGGTGCGAAGCATCGATGCGCCGCAAGCGGCACCACGATTGGTGTTTGTGCGCGACAGCGCAATCGCGGGCGCCCGCTATGTGCGTTTCACCGAGGAGATACAGGTGGAGGAACGCCTGTACGATGTGTGCCGTTCGCTTGGGGCCGATTCCCTGAATGCGCTCGCGTACGTGCTGGGCCACGAACTGGCGCATTACTATGGCGACAGGAAGGACAACCGGCGGCCGGCACGGCGGTCGCGCGCCAAGGATTTTCGTCATGTGGCGCTGCGTGTTCCCAGCATGCAGTACGTGGAGTTCAACGCCGACCTGTACGCTGCCTTTTACGGCCGAGTTGCCGGATACGATGTGGCGCGCGCCGCGCCGTTGCTGCTGCACGTGCTGTATACCAGATACGGGCTGGATGAGCAACCCATGCGCTACCAGCCGCTTATGGACCGCAAGGCACTCGCCTGGAAAGTTGACGAACGATTGCGCCGCCTGTACCCGCGGTTTGCCGCGGCAACCATGCTGCTGCGGATGCGGCTGTACGACGATGCCGCGTGTATGTATCGCGACGTGATCGAGCGATTCCCGAGCCGCGAACTGTACAACAACACCGGTGTGGCATATGCCCAGCAGGCACTGGCGTTGATGGGCCAATCCGCAACCCGGTTCCTGTATCCGTTCGAGTTGGATGCCGACACCAGGCTGGGCGGGCTGGAGGTGTTCGGTGGTGCCGTGCAACGGGGTAGCCGGTCGCCAACACGCCAGGATTCCGTGCGGGCATTGCGTCTGCTCGACAGTGCCGGCCTGTGCTTCGACGCCGCGTACCGTATCGATCCACGGTATACGCCTGCGGTGATCAACCAGGCCTCGGTACAGGCGCTTGCCGGTCGCGGTGACAATGCGATCGGCCTGGCCAACCTGGCGCAGAAGCTGGACACCGGATGCCGAACACGGCAATTGGCCGCGGCCGTTGTTGCGATTGCCAGGGCCGACAGCGCCGAACGTGCCGCCGAACAGTTGCAGGCTGTATTGACTGGCCGCGACGCCGAATGTGGTGGCGCCGGTCTGCTGGCGCAGGCCAACCTGGCCGTGTTTCGCGGTACGGCAATGCACTGGCCCGCGCCGGACGCAGTGCCTTCTGGGACGCTGGTGATCGAGGAGACCATTTCCGGATTCCGGGGGCGAGACACTGCCGCGATTACCAATGGCGGTGGCTTTGATTCCCTGCCCGGTGCGGAGTGCCTTGCCGTGCGTTACTGGGCCAGCGACGAGTTCGACGTATTGCGCATCGATCGCCCGGGCCTGCCCGGCCGTTCGGCAAGGCGTATGCCCCGCAACGTTGGCGGCATGCCGTTGGCGGCGGGCGCCGCCGCGCGCAGCCCTGCATTCGCATGGATCAACATCATCCGCACACGCCCGGGATACACCGGCGAAAGCGCGTACGGCATCCGCATCGGGAGTACCGCGGCCGACGTGTTCCGCCTGTACGGCACGTCGCCGCGCATGATCCGGCAACGCAACGGTATGGTGTACGCCTACGACTACGCGAAGCTGATGTTCGTGGTGGACGACGCAGGCATCGTGCGGCAGTGGATCGTATATGCGGTTGGGTAACCCGCCGGCTGTGAGCGATACGTTTCGCGGAGCCATTGGTGGCAACAACAATTCCACGAACCTTCAACACATGGGAGCATCAATGAGCAACGAAGACAAGCTGCAGGAAGCCGATGGCCAATCGGCCACGTCGCCGGCTACACCCGGCAAGCGTCGCTCCGGTGGTCGGATTTTCATGATCGGTTGCGGGGGCCTGATAGCCCTGTGCCTGCTGCTTGCGGTGATCTATGCCGTATTTGTTCCGGCGGATGTAAAGGAGCGGTTGGCGCGCCAGCGGCGCCAGCGCGATAGCCACATTGCGCGGGGCGCGGACCCGACGCCGTCCGAACCTGATACCGAGCACACTGGCGCTCGGCACCACCAATCCGATACGGCCGCCCGCGTGCCCCAGTCGAACACCGCCACGACCGCGGAGGGTTCGCTTGGCGTGCCGCGCTCCTTCGTTACCGACGTATTCGGCCAATCGACATATGGTTTTGCCTTCCGCCGTGGCGTTGATGTGAAGGGCCAGGAGAACTGGGTGGGAATAAAGAATGGTACGTATCGGGCCACCATCCAATTGATTGGCACCGAGGATGATCTGAGCTCGGCGGCAATGCTTGTAGTGCTCGACTCCGACTCCGACGCAAACACTAATCCGCTGAACAATCTGGGGCGCTTCGCGCGCCTGTTCGATTCCGAGGCGAACGAATGGGCGGCCTCGGTGATCCGTGCCGAGGGAATCGATGATGCGTTCGATCGCGAGCGAACGTTCGGGCGCTACCGTCTGCGCCTGCAGTTTGCGCCGTTGGGTCAGGCCATGATGCTTACCCTTTCGGTTCATGGGGCGTAGGCCTTGCATTGCGGAATCGAGGTCAACACACGACAAACCTCGGCCGGCTCGCTGGCGCAATACCCGCTCCTTTCAATGGATGGGCCTGCCCGGCATCTCCCCAGGCATTTGCCATATGCGTGGCGGCACGATGAGCTTTTTATGTCTGGTTTCGTTGACGTGTATAAAACAGGAACATTAACACGTATGAACATCATGATCACAACATCGCCAACCCAAGCGTCAGGCGGATTGCCCCAAGCGTCAGGCGGATTGCCCCAAGCGTCAGGCGGATTGCCGCCGATCGGCGAACACAACGGCAGGATGCCGGCGGATTGTTGAATACACTTCTCGTTTTTTTTCGCTTACATAAAACACAGGGATATGACCGATGAATCTGACACAGGAACAGCGCCATGAGCGCCTGCAAGCTGCCATCACGGCGAAGGTTGCCCTTGGCTACATCGTTGCCAGCCAGACCATGACAACCGCCCAGCTCGTAAAGCCCAGGCGATTCGGCTTCTGGGATCTCGTAATCACGCTTTGTACCATCGGTTTCTGGTTGCTGGTGTATTTCGCGCGCAAAACAAAAATGGTGTTCATATCGGTGAATGAAATGGGGGTGGTGACTGAGCAATAACATCGTCGCCATCTGCACCGGCAATTCCACGAATCCGCAGCATATGGGAGAACTGCGATGGCAGCAAACAGACGTGGCATTCTGCCGGCCGCAATGGCGTTGGGTATCCCGTATGCAGACACATTCAGTACCCCAGCTACTTGAACAACATTGTCCGCGCGCCGACTAGTGGTCGTGCCCGGGAGTATGCGCATTCATAGCCGTTTGGCCGCTTTGCATCCGTTGCTGTTGCGCCATACGGGTCTCCCGGGATCGTGCAACGCGGTGCCATCGATTCCTTGACTTTCACAATACCAAAACATCAACACGTATGAACATCATGATCACAATGTTGCCTGCCTCTGCGCATCGCGCACCTGCTGTGCGTGCCGGGCGCGTACACCGCTGCCTGCATCACGCTTCGTGGTTTGCCAGCCTTCTGTTGTGTGGACTTTTGCTGGCCGCATGCGGCGGCGAGAACGAATATCGCCAGCGTGCCATGCAGGTGGGCGATACCATTGCGTTGCACGGGCTGCGCGGAACGGTAGCGCTTGGCGCGTACGAGGACACATGGGCCGAAGCCATCGACAACCGTGGGGATTTCAGCACGGCCTTGGCCGGCAAACACGAGGAATACGAAAGCCAGGGTTTTTTGAAGTCCGAGGCTACGGCCAAGCAATGGGTGGATTCGGTAATGCTCACGTTGAACGAGCCACCACAGAAAGTTGCCGACGCGCATCGTAAGCTGATGGAATACTACGGCAATTATGCGCAGATCGTGGCGTTGGTGAAGCAGCCCGAAGGGTCGCTGATGTCGTTCCGGACACGCATCAACGAGCTGATTGCCGTACACCGCCGCGTAACCGACGAGTTGCGGGTGATGGGGCTGCTGACACCCCAGGCGCCTGTTGCCGCCGACAGTGCCCGATAAGCGCGCACCGCTGCGGTTGCGTGCAGCATATGCCAAAACCCCTCACCGCGTTGATCACACACGCGCATGATGATACTCCCCCTGTCTCCGGAGTTGGCGGGCAGGCTGGCCTTGGCGTGGCATGTTGCCGCGAGCCTGTTGCGCCGGCTGCCCGTGGTTGCTGCGTTGCTGTATTGCAGTGCTTCCGGTTGGCTGTGCGCGCAGCCAACCGCGGGCGATTCGGCCGCCGCCCACTGCCTGCGGGTGATGGGTGTCGAGCGCATGCTGCACGGCGACCTTGCCGGTGCCGAACGATTGCTGGTGGCCTCGGCCGATGCCATTGATGTACCGCCGGGCGATTCGGTGCGGACGCATCGTGTGCGTGCGCCCATCGTGTCATGTGATACCGCCTCGGTAATCCGTCGGCAATGGAGCCCCGCCGATTGGCGTGGCAATCCGTTGCGCGGCGGTACGGCACAACGTCTGCAATTGCTTGCCACGCTGGGCGCGCTGGGGCGGTGCGCTGTGTTGCAGGGGCGTGCCGATCGTGCCGATTCGCTGTTCGATATCGTGCTCGAGATCGCACGCCGCATGCGGGCTGCTGTGCCACGTGGCCTGTTCGCGTGCCTGCTTGCCGATGCTGCACGCGCCGAGCACGATATCGGCGACAACACCGCGGCCCTTGTGCATGCGGCCGATGCCGTTTCCATGCTGCGCATGGTGTGTGCCGGTGGTTGCGACACATCCGTGTTGCGATTGCCGGGCACACCCATCAACCAGCCATCCGGCGATGCGTTGCCCGCTACGGTGTACCACGACATTTCGCCAACCGCCGCCCACTGCCTGCCCGATTGTGTTGAACTGGCTTCGGCCGTGCTGGATCTGGGCGCGCTGTATCGCGAGCGCGGCGCATACGGCCAGGCCGAGCCGTTGCTGCGTGAGGCTGTGGCGCGATGCCTGGCGCTGGGCCGGAATGCCGACAGCATTGTGCTGCTGCGCGCGTTGGTGGAGTTGGCTGGGTATGCACAGGATCGCGGCTTGGTTGGCGAATCCAACGTGTTGCGTGCTCGCGCCGCGCACCTGACCGCCGTTCTGAATGTACCGGACAGCCGCGCGCTTGCCGGCTGTTATGCCAACGCGGCCGGCCTGATCGTCGGCAATACTGCAAGCACCGGCCGCGCTTCCGCCGACAGTATCGCGGCCAGGCTGCTTCGCCAGGCTGTCGCCATGCTGGAGCGCATTGTTGCGTGCACCGGCGGTGATGCCGGTAATGGAATCCTTCTGGACCTTGCCCGCGTTACCACAAGCGTTGCCCGTGTGGAGTCCGATGTCGGGAACCTGGCCGAGGCGGATCGCGAAATACGGAAGGCGCGGGGCATCTATCGCCGGCTGTGCGCCACGCGGGTGCATCCGGACCTGGTGGCATTTCTGATAACGCACGGAAGCATCTCTGCACGCCTGGGCAATCGCCGCGCCGCGAACGCCATGTATGGCCAGGCGTTGGCTGTGGCACACGCTCTGTACGCCCGGCGCGGAGCGCTTGATGAGGCCGAGGCCATCGTGCAGGTTGCTCGTGCATGCGAACAGTTCGGCCTTGCCACACGTGCCGGGCAGGCGTATCTCGGTTTGCTGGGCGTCTTGCCGCGCGCCACACACGAATCCATCCAGTTCGAGGGGGAGGAACGCCAGATACGACTTGGGCAGCGGCTTGCGCCGATTGCGCGTGCTCTTGCGCTGTGGCTTGCGGCCCGTAACGACGGCGGCGCGCTGTTCAACCTGTCGTTGTGGGCAAAGGGACGTGTGCTTGCCTCCGTTGCGTGGCGCAACCGCACCATGCGTTCGGCGGCCACGGCCAATCCGATTGTGGCCGATGTGTGGCGTGGATACGTGGACGCGCGCCGCGAGGCCGCCGCATGGGCCGCGGGCGAACAACGGGCCGTTGCGGATCTGGAATCAGAAAGCGCTGTTGATGCGGACGCAAATGCCGATGCCGATCTTGGTGCCGGTGCCGTGCGGGATGTTGACGGCAATTCCAATTGGGGCTCGCGGATCGATGCCGGCAGTGAGGCAACCCCGACGTCCCGGGAGTATTCGGCGCGGAAGCAGGCCGATGCGCGTGCAATGCAACAAGCGGGCGGCCGTGCGCTGGCACGTGCTGAACAATTCGACGATTCCCTGGCACGCATCGGGGCTTCGCAGGTTGGGCGGCGATCGAAGCGAACCTGGCGCGGGGTCCGCGGGCGGCTGCATGCCGGCGATGCCGTTGTTGAGTTCATGCGGTTGGATACGCCCGATTCGGTGCGGTACCTGGCTCTGGTCCTGCGTCCGGAGTTCGCCGTTCCCTTCGTTGTGCCCATTGCCGGCGAACGCCATCTTGCCGACCTGCTCGGCTACCCCGTGGGTGCGCCCGAAACGGACAACACCAGTTACATCCACGATGCCGCCCGCGGCGCCGCGCTGTACAGGGCGGTGTGGTTGCCACTGGAGCCGTTGCTGCGCGGTGCCCGCCGCGTGTACATCTCGCCCGATGGATTGCTCAACACCATTGCCTTTGCCGCGCTGCCGGCCGACAGTGGTCGCTATCTCGCCGATCGCCACAGCCTGCGGTATCTGTTCAGCTCGCTTGATCTGCTGCCACCTCGCCGGGTCGTGGCCGACCTTGCCGCCACGCCGCCGCCGAGCGCCTTGGTGCTTGGTGGCGCGGACTTCGCTCCACGCGGGCATCCCGCCGGCTCGGCCGGCCTTCGACCGCTGTGGGGAACGTTGCAGGAAGCCGAGCAGGTTGCTGGAATCCTTGGGCGACACGGCTACGGCGTAACACTCCGAACCGGTGCCCTGGCAACCGAGCCGGCGTTGTTGCAGGCGCGCTCACCAACGGTGCTGCATATTGCCACCCATGGATTTTTCACGGACGAGCAGGCGTTGCCAATGCCGTCTGGCGCGGGCGAAGGTGCCCTGGAGCTGGCGCCGGGGCGGGGCCTGCTGGATCCACTGACCGGCTCCGGTCTGTTCCTCGCCGGCGCCGATGGTGTGGCGTCCCCCGCGCATCCCGACAGCGACGGTGTTGTCACCGCCTACGACATCGCCCATATGGATCTTTCCAACACACGACTTGCCGTGCTTTCGGCATGTGAAACCGCGCGCGGGCGCATCGTGGCCGGTGAGGGGGTGCTTGGTTTGAAACGTGCTCTGCGTGCCGCTGGTGCCGCCTGTGTGCTGATTGCCCTGTGGCCCGTGCCGGATAATGCCGCCCGCCGCATGATAGAGCGTTTCTACTCCAACTGGCTGGATCACGGCGCAAGCCTTCCGGATGCGCTGAACGAAGCGCGAGGCTGGATGCAGTCCGAGTACGGCGATCCGTATTACTGGGCTGGCTTTGTTCTCGTGGGCGGGTGATGCGCGCCTCGTGTTCCCATTAATGCCGGTAAATCGTGAACGGCGTGGAGCTGAAGAACGGATCTTCGCGATCGGGGCCAAGCCGCGTAAGCTGCGGTCGCTGTGCCGGCTCCAGATAATGCCGCAATGCCTCGGCAAGCTGTTCGTATCCGTTCGCGATTTCCGTGCCGGCGTCCGCCTGCCCGTAGGAAAGCAGCGTCAGCAACGCCTGCATGAACCGGCTGTTGACGGGGCCATCGTATGCGATGTCGTCATCGCCGCAGGCCGAGAGCACCGCGACCGCTGCGCGCAGTTCCTGTGGTTGCGGCGCTATCAACCGAGCCTGCAGGTCGCGATAGTCCGCGCGCCGGCTGCGCATATGGTGCCGTACGATGCGGGGCTCCATCGTCTTCAACGGCTGGCCCCGCCGGGTGCGCTCCGGCAAGGGATGGTGCTGCCGTGGCGCTGCAAACCGTTGCAACGAACAGGCGTGGCAGCTATCACATACAAATGCGATGCGCGTGTGTTGGCTGAACAATGCCAGCAGCGAATACAGATGGGCATCCATCATAATCCTGTTCCGGAGCACAAGGCCCGTGTCGTATGCGGTCGCGTTTGTTCGTCCGTTGGATATCCGGGCGCCGTGGCCCGAATACGTAAGCAGGAATGTGCCGCCGCCCTGCAGACAAGTCGCCGCCTGGCGCAGGTAATGCTCCACCGCCTCGAATGTGGCGGCCCCGTCCAGCAACAGCGCCAGTGGCTGGAACCCGTTTCCTTGGGCGATGCGCCAGAAGGCCCTGGCGTCGTTGATGCAGCCGCGCAGGCGCAGATATCCCGCGTTGGGGAAGTACCGGCGGTCCACGTCGTTGATGCCGATGTGAAGCGAAAGGCCGTACGCATCCCCCGGGCCTGCAACCGGCCCAGTGCTGGGAACAATCATGTGTGTGCTCCGTGTGCCGATGTGCGCCTGCCGCCTTGTTATGCTTTCGGGCATGGCAATCCTCTCCCGCGCAGGCCCTGCAAGGCCCGCGGGCACGGATACATATGCCCTGCATATGCGGTAGACGGGCGCGTTGTTCGCGCCGGATGGATAGGGTGAGCGTTGCCCTGCGTGTTGCATGGCGCCAGTATGGCGCATGGGTTCGAGGGCGTGGCGGGGGTAGTGTCGCCGGGCACGAATCTGCGAAACCATGCTCGGCAATTCGGACGCCGCGTGTCCGGATACCGCTCCGCGCAACGCCTTCAGGCCTGTGTATGTAGATCGTATGTAGTGCGCCCGGGCCATCGCGCCCGCAATTTGCCATCATGACGTTTGCACACCCGCGAACGACCAGATTATAAACCGGCGTAGGAGGTGCCATGCACCACGATAACAGCAAGGAGCGGCTGCGCGCGGCGTTGCAGGGCGGCGCGACGTTGAGTTATGAGCAGTTGAAGCAACGGCTTGGCCTGAGTTCGGAACGGCAGATCAATCGATTGATCAACGAGCTGCGCAAGGAAGGGATGGTGATCAAGGAAGGGCGGCCAGGCAAAAAGGACAAGGAGGATCTCGAGGATCGTAAGCGGTTGGCGGAACGCGAAGGGCATGATTCCAAGGCTTCCCGGATCAAAGTCTTCTGGCTGGAGTTCGATCCGCAACGCGTGGATGTTCCCATTCAACCATTGCTGCTGAGTGACCGCCAGGCCCTTGCCCTGGCCGTGGCCGCAAGCGCGTCGCGCGCGGCGATGGCGCCTACGCCCATGGGGCCTGATCTGGACGCCGCATTCGGCCGGCTGCTGAACCATCTTGGCCCCAACCTGCACGCCTACGATCTGCAGGAGGAGGCCGAGAACTGGCACTTCGGCGTGGGCGCGGCCTCGGCGTTCAAGCACGAAATCTTCAACCAGCTTGCCGATGCCATCCGCGAGCAGCAGAGCATCACCATCGATTACCTCACCGCTTCCACCGGCGAACACAGCACCGGTCGCCGTGTGGATCCCTACGCTCTTGCCGTGCGCGGTGGCTCGTGGATGTTGGTGGCCTACTGCCACAGGCGGCACGATATCCGCGACTTCTCCGTGGCCGGCATTTCGCGTGTGGAGAAGGTGAGCCCCGACGAAAGCGCCCACGCCTACTTCGAGGTCCCGGAGGAGTTCGATCTCGACCAGTATTTCGCCGGGCGTTTCAACGCGTTGGAGGGCGATGGAGACCTTGTGACCGTGAAGCTGCTGGTGGAGCCGCAGTGCGCCGTGTATTTCAAGCGCAAGCGCTACCACGCCTCGCAGCGTATCGAGACCGAACGCCCCGATGGCCGCATCGTTGTTGTGCTGCGGGCCTCCAGCCTGGAGGAAATAGGCTCCTTCGTGCAGAGCTGGGGAAGCCTGGTAACCGTGCTGGAGCCGTCCGAGCTGGCGCGCATGGTGGCCGCCGAGGCGCGCGAAGTGGCCGCGCGGTACGCCGAGGTTTCCGGAACCGCCAAAGGCACAACCGAACAATCCACCCCGCCCAACCCCGCCCATGCCTGAGCTCACGCCCACATGGCGCCTCTTCCGGGCGAAGACGGACCGCTCCGGCAAGCGACAAAAATGGACACGTCTGCTGTGGGCGCACCTGATCGACGTGGCCAACACGGTGTTGCTGGCCTGGGAGCGTGTGCCGCCGCCATCGGGATGCACCTTTGCGTCCTTTGCGGTGAACCTCTCTCTCTCCGCACCGGGATGACCGACTGAATTGCAAATGAGGAATGACGAAGTACGAAAGCGCGCAACTGGCGGGGAACGCAGATGCAGCAGCGTCTGTAAGGGCGCGCCCTCTTTCGCCATTTAACACTCTACATTCGTCATTCTCGCGCCGCTCCCCGCCGTCGGGATACACCTTCGCGCGCCTTTGCGTCCTTTGCGGTGAACCTCTCTCTCCGCACCGGGATGACCGACTGAATTACGAATGAGGAATGCCGAAGTACGAAAGCGCGCAACTGGCGGGGAACGCAGATGCCGCAAGGCCTGTAAGGGCGCGCCCTCTTTCGTCATTTAACACTCTACATTCGTCATTCTCGCGCCGCTCCCCGCCATCGGGATACACCTTTGCGCGCCTTTGCGTCCTTTGCGGTGAACCTCTCTCTCCGCACCGGATGACCGACTGAATTACGAATGAGGAATGCCGAAGTACGAAAGCGCACAAATGGCCGGGAATGTAGATGTAGCAAGGGTTGCAGGGGATAGGCTGCTTTCGTCATTCACCATTCTGCATTCGTAATTCGCGTGCTGTTTTCCGTCATAGGAATACGCCTTCGCGCGCCTTTGCGTCCTTTGCGGTGAACCTCTTTCCTCGCGGGTGTGGATGATCGACTGAATTACGAATGAGGAATGACGAAGTACGAAAGCGCGCAACTGGCGGGGAACGCAGATGCAGCAGCGTCTGTAAGGGCGCGACTTCTTTCGTCATTTAACACTCTACATTCGTCATTCTCGCGTCGCTCCCCGCCATCGGGATACACCTTCGCGCGCCTTTGCGTCCTTTGCGGTGAATCTCTCTCTCTCCGCACCGGGATGACCGACTGAATTGCGAATGAGGAATGACGAAGTACGAAAGCGCGCAACTGGCCGGGAACGCAGATGCCGCAAGGCCTGTAAGGGCGCCACTTCTTTCGTCCTTCAACATTCGCAATTCAAAAAAAGCCCCCGCTGCAACATGTGCGGCGGGGGCTGTATGGCGTCAATCAGGATCGCGTTTTCACGCGCTCCGGAATGTTAGCGGCGCTCTTTGGGGCGCGCTTCGTTTACCGCAAGCGTGCGGCCGTGCAGCTCGTGGCCGTTCAAGGCGCTGATGGCCGCGTTGGCCTCATCCTTGCTCGACATTTCCACGAAGCCGAAGCCGCGTGAAGCGCCGGTGTCGCGGTCGCTGACAACCGCTGCCGAAACAACGGTGCCGTTTGCCGCGAACAGCTTGGAGAGATCATCGCTGGTGGTGCGGTCGGAAAGTTGACCGACATAAAGCTTGGTCGACATAATCATGAGTCCTTCTCCCGATGGAGAATTAGAGAAGCGAGAACAGAGTGTACTTCTCGGAGGCGGTGACGGAGAAGGGCTCGATCCCTTCTGCTCACGGATGAGCAGCTTCAGGGTTGATGGGATTCCGGATGCTGGACGTGATTCGCGATCGTCCCGCCGGCCAGCGCTGGAATCGTAGTGCTGTAAGGATACGGCATCGGCGCGCAGGATCACAGGGAAATCGCCCGCCGATACAAACGGTGGCCCTGCTCCAATCTGTAGCCGGGCGATGCCCCGACCCGGAATCGCCTGTGTCGCGGGCCGTGCGCGCGTTCGGGACAGCGAATGTGGCAATCAGTATTCTCTCCACGGCAGCCCCAAAAAGCGAACGCCCCGACCGCGAATGCGCGGCCGGGGCGTTCCAACATCTCTCAAACACACGGACCGGGCGTTGCCGCGCCGGCCGGGTGTTAGCGGCGCTCCTTGGCGCGTGCCTCGTTCACGGTCAGCGAACGGCCGTTCAGTTCGTAGCCGTTCAACGAGCGGATGGCGGCCAGCGCTTCCTTCTCGTCGGACATTTCCACGAAACCGAAACCGCGCGATGCGCCGGTGTCGCGATCGTTAACGATGGTTGCCGAAACAACGGTTCCCTTTGCGGCAAAAAGATCGTTCAATTCGCTGCTGGTGGTGTCGAATGGCAAATGCCCGACAAATAGCTTTACAGCCATGGTGTTTGGTCCTTCTCCGTCAGGAGTAGTTGAGAAGCGAGAACAGAGTGTACTTCTCGGAGGCGGTAACGGAGAAGGGCTCGATCCCTTCTGCCCATGAGGGGCAGCTTCGGGTTTGGTGGTTCCTGATGTGCTGGTCGTGATTCGATTTCGTCCCGCCGGCCAGCGCTGGAACCGGATTACCACAAGGATACGGCGCGGTTGCGTGGTATCGCACACAATTCGGCCTGTGATACAAACAATGTTGTTGGCGGCCGGTGGTCCATAAACACAGGGGCCGCGTGATGCGGCCCCTGTGATGCGCGGCGTGCCGTGTTGCCGGCCGCCGCATGGTTTCGTGCGACTGTGCCTAGTGCTGCACCATCACCCGCCGCACAAGCGTCCCGCGGTCGGTGGTGGCCCGTACGATATAGGCGCCGGAGGGGATGTCGGCAACGTCGAGATGCAGCGCGCTGCCAACGGCATCGCCGGCAACCGTGCGAACGGACCGGCCTGCGGCATCCAGCAGGCTCAGCTCCAGAATCCGACCGTACCGTGGGTCGAGCCGCACATCCAGCGACGTGGACGCCGGGTTCGGATAGGCTTCCAGCGCCAGATGCGGCGTTTCCGGATCGGCCGGCACCGCCGATGTGGTGCGCGTGGCGCGAAGATCCAGATCGTACGTGCCCAGCGTGCCAAGGAACAACGACTGCACCTTCAGCAGTAGCGCCCGGCCACCGCGTACGGTGAACGCGTCGGTGCTGTCGTCGTATACGTCCGACCATCCCTCGCCCGCATTCCACATCACCGACACATCGTTCGTATAACCGGCGGCCTCATCGGTCCAGCTATCGTGCAGCACGGCGTGGAACGTGTAGTCGTACCCGGCCGGAAGGTCGATCCGGTAATAGTCATCGTTCCTGCTGGCGTGGATGTTGGCGCCGTCGGTGCCGGCCGTGCCGTTGCCGCCGGAGAACGACAGCGAAAGGCGGGCCGCCGAGCCCTGCGCGTCGTTGGGTTCGTAGCGGTCGGCGGCAAGCACGCTGGGCAGAATATCGATGATGATCGGGTTCACGTAATCGCCCGGGTTGATGAACTGCCAGTCGCCGCCCTGGTCGCGGTTGAACAGCGCCAGCATGTACTTGCCGGCCGGCACATCCAGGGCCGAGCAATTGAACGTCAGCCCGTTGGTGTAGTGGTTGTTGGCGTTCAGGGTAAGCCCCTCACGTATGGCGAGCTGGCCGATCTCGGTATTGCCGTCCAGCGTATACGCCCACACACTGATGTCGCCGTTGAATCGCGACTGGCCGTCGTTGGCGAAGTCCGTGTGCAACGTGAACGTTTCGCCCGCATGCACCTGGTCCGGCTGCGTGGTCGGCACGTCGTAGATCCTCAGGTCCGATGCGTACTGCGCCTGCTGCAGCACCAGTTCCGTCTGGTTCGTGTACGAGCCGGCGGCCACCGGCACCCACTCCTGATCGGTCGGCTTGGCGAACACCACGGCCGTGTACGTGCCGGGATACACACCGAACAGCGTGTCGCGGCTGGTGAGTCCGTTGGTGTAATGGTTGTTCGCTCCCAACTGCATGTTCTGCCACACGCCGCCAAGGTAGCGTGTGAACTGCCCGTCGGCATCGAACAGCGCAACGCAGTAATCGCCCTTGAACGTGCTGGTGCCGGTGTTGTGCAGGTCGAATGTCACGGTGACGATGCCGTTTGCCGTGCTTGGGTTGGGGCTCACGCGAAGGTTGGCCGCCATCTCCAGCGACGCCTCGCCGGCAACCGGCGAGCCCGGCTCGATGCCGATGATCGCGCCCTGCGCGGTGTTGTACGAGCCCGAGCCGCCGCCGGTGCCCACGTTGTCGGGCGTCAGGTCCGACAGCAGGAAGTACCCGTTGTACTGCCCGTCCCAGCCCCAGTTGATGTGGAAATAATTTCCGTTGTATCCGTCGCACACAAAGGAGTGGCCGGAGCCGTCGCCGAAGCCATGGTATTCCACGGGGCGGGAGTTGTCCAGCTCGGAGCGGATCAAGCTGTTCCAGGCGTTGTCGTTGTAGCTGCTGCGCTCAACGTTGCGAACGGTTTCCTTGTAGTCGAAATAGCGCTTCAGGGCTTCGGCCGCATCGGAGGGATACGCGCCGCTGCCGCCGGAGCTGCCGGTGCCGTAGCTCATGTCGCACGAGACGCCCACATGGTACATCAGCAGCGCCACGGCATCGTTCGGGCCGGTTACGCGGTTCGGCATCGCGGCCCAGTTGTACGTGGCGTTGGCGAAGTTCGCGTACAGATATCCGTAGGCCTGATGCGAATACCCGTGGTCGCCACGGCCGCGCTGCGGATAGTTATGATACTTCATGATCTGCGACACCGCCGTTGCCACGCAACCGGTTACCGTGCGCTCGTTGGCCGATCGGTCGAACGGGCACAGCGCGTTGTAATACGGCGATTGGTCCCACTCGGTTTTCAACAGCGGGCCAACCGCCGCCGCGGCCTGCACAGGCGCTGGCGTGCTGCCTGCCTGCGTTGGCGCCTGCATCGCCTCCCACATCCGGGCCACGCCGGCCGGCGCGATAACATGCCGCCTGGCGGCGTCCACGATCTGCCGTTGGTACAGGCCCATCCACCACATGAACTCCGGCGAGGGGCGGCTCATCGAAAAGCTGCCCGTTGTGGAATAGCCCAGCACCGGCTCCACCGCGTCGTCGCCGGCGACAATTACAAAGCCCGATGCGTTCGGGGCATTAAATACGTAATACACGGTCTGCGTATCGGCCACGGTAACTGCCGCGCGTGCCTGGTAGGCCAGCGAGAACGACGCGCTCGAGAACGTGGGATACGGCCCGTCGCCGGCATGCGCCAGGCGATGCTGCGTGATGGCAACACGCCGGGCTGTTTCCTGATCCACCGGTTTTGCCGAGGTGGCCATTGCCGAAAGAAGGAGAACATACGCGGCGAGTACAACGGGGAGATTCAACCGGAGTAACATGCTCATGATGTCTGGAGCTACGTGGACGAGATCGGGGTGCGACGAAAGTTGTGGCAAGATACGAAGGGATTGCGGTACCGGTGTGGGCGCCGGTGCCGCTGTCGCTGTCGGCGGTTGGCCGGGCTACGCGTGCGGCCGACAACTTCTGCGCTTCCCTTTATGATTGGGTGATTGCCAACGCCCACCGTGATGCCCGGTAGCCGGGATCACAAGTACCGTGTGGTATGCGCGAATGCGGCACGGTGCCAAGCGTACGCTCTGCGCGTTACCCGAGGCCCATGCGGCATCGTCGTTGCAACGCATGCCCAGACATCGCAACGCGATATGGGTTTGATCCTGGCCTGCATGTTGTTGGCAGCCCATGCCCATTGCGTTGACACCATTTCGTGCGAGTGGTGCAATGGATAATGGTGGTGCTCCGGATCGATCCGCCAATCCGCTGGGGCATTGCGTGTGGATACACAAACGGGTGCAGTGCTCCGGCAACGCGGACTCGCAAGGCTGCCCACGAACGTCGGATCTTGATGATGCTGGATCACCGCACCATGATGACTCACCTGGCTGCGGTGCCTCAGTGCAGTATCACCACGTGCTCAACATGCCGTGCGCCGTTGCGGTCGGTTACCACGATACCGTACGCCCCGGGGCGCAGTGCCCGCGCATCGATCTCCGCCTGCCATGTCCTGTTGCTTCCGAACCTCGCCACGCCGGTCGCGGCGCGCCTCCCAATGGCGTCGTATACCTCGATGCCCGGAGCAGCATTGTCCGCCGTTTCAATCTGGATTGTGATCCGCTCATTCGCAGGATTTGGGAACACACTCCGTACAACAAACACGGTCGGCTCGGGAGAGTCGTCGGTGTCCGTTGTAAGCCGTGCCGCTCCGGGCAGTGGGACGATCGCGCCGTTGATAGCGGCGTTCGAGGGGTTGTAATCCTGCCAGGCGTACCAGGCGGAGTCGCCACGCTCGTTCATCACAACATCCCGCGCGGGGCGGTTGGTGAACACCACTACCGAGTCGGCCAGGCGCAGATGCAGCGCGGAGTCCAGCACGGCAAGGTGTACGCCGCGCGCATCGCCCGACGCAATCAGCAATGCGTGGTCGGTTGGTCGCTCGAAGGCGAACGCATCGAAACGCTCACCGCCGATCACAACATCGGTTGCCGCCAGCAGCTCGCCGGCCGCGCTCCATAACTCGAACCGGGCCAGTGAATCGCGCATCGTGCTGTCCGGTCGCAACGAATGCAGCGGGAACCATCGGAGAAATCGATCGCCACGCAGGCGTTGATACAGCGCATGATCGTTGCTTGGATTGGCTTCCAGCCGGAAGGAGTCCAACAGCGCGCTGCCTCGGAACCGGAGTGCCCATCCATCGCTTGCCACGATCACCACATTGTTCGCGAACGGGAGCATCGCATACACGGCGTGGGCGGGCAGTTCGGCTATGTCGGTCCTGGTTTTTGAAATCCGTATCGAATACAACTCGTTGTTTGCGCCGATAAGGCCTGCATGCACGATGTTCGAATCCGGATCGATCACACTCGGCAGTTCGCCGGTGATGGGGGCGTTTGCCAGTGAAGTCCATCGCAACAACGTATCCCACGTTCCGGTTGCGGTGGGCTCGGCCAATGTGTACGATGAATACGTATCGAATCTATTGCCCTGTTTCAGGACCAGTCGATCGCGATGGCTCAACAGAAACCGGTCGCCCAGCCGCGTAACGAGCGCGGTTTGCGCGAACGTCTCGCCACCGGCCCAGTTGATCGGGTGCTGGGGAAATGTTATCTGGCCCCGATCGCCAATCGTGTGCGCTTCGGATTGCCAGATGGAGAACAGGAACGTTGGGTTCGCGGCGTCGCGTTTCCAGCCCACCACGATGTCATCGCCGAACCGGGCCAGGGCGGGGTAACGACGGTAGATGATGGTGTGATCCGGTATGAACGGAACCGAGACCGTGACGCCGGTTCCGGAGTCGGGGGAGATGGTGATCGTGCTGGCGCGTTCCTGAAACGAACGATTGACCAGCGCTCGCACGCGTGAGTTGTGCCCCGCGGCATCCATCGCAAGCGGGTCGGCAGTGTAGGTGTTGCCGTATCGGTCCACCCAGACCACCGCATGTTCCGGGGTTTGGCCTACATCGCCGTTGCGGTTGCTGCTGTATTGCACCCAGTCGTAACGCAGCCGCAACGCATTGTTGTCGCCCGCCGTGAATTGGTGGACGAGGTTCCCACCGGTCAGCGTGAACTTGCCGGCATCGTAGTTCAGCCAGGAATATGTTGGGGCGGTCCATACGGAATCCAGCCGCGTTCCACCGGGGCCAACAGTCCAGTGTTCAAGCCACCCGCCCAGCGAGGAGCCGGGTTGCCCCAGCCCCGAGCTCAGCTTCTCCACGTCCACCAGAACCAACGGTTGCCCTGCCGAGTCGCGGCACAACCCGGCTATCGATCGTCGCAGACTGTTGATCACGGTTGGGGGTGTGGCGCCGGGAATCACAACCGGGGTCCGGGCCGTTATCGCTGTATCGAAAATGCTCGGGTGTGTTGCGATAACCGCGTCACCGGCGGGATTGGTTTCGATAACCTGGATCGACGTATCGGCATAGATGTAGTGAGGGTTCGCGACGAAGGCGGCGATAACGGGGCGGGGATCGGTATGTCCGTCGGCATGCACGAACCGGTTCGGGCCGGCGCTGTCGCGCAGAATATGCGCGCCGGGAAGCTCCGTAAACGTCAGGTCGTTATCGAAATTCGCCGTCACGATCTCCCTGGGTGTGCCCTTCGCCAGGCCAAGCGAGTCCAGATCAACACGGCTGAAGTGCTCCACCGTATCGACCATCGAGCCCCATACCAGTGTGTAGCCCGTGGCTCCGGTATCGAGCCAGACGTGGGCGTCGCGCGCCAGTGCGCCAGAGGCCAGCATGTGTTCGGGGCCAGCAAACCGCCCCAGCGTATCCACCAGGCGCGACATGATGGTGCCGCCGGAGCTCCGATCGTTCCACAGCACCAGGAAGCGATCGCGCAGATTGAGCACGCTCACCACGCCGTAGGGGCGGGCCGGGTCGTCGTGAACGCGAACAGGCTCGCCGGCAACCGAGGCGCCGTGCAGAAGCACCATCCACAGCTCCGTGTGGAACGTGGTGGCCGGAAGCTCGGTAAGGGTAGTGCCCCACACGGCAAGCGTGATGTTGCCAACCTTCGCGGCCGATTCGATTCGCGACTCCGCTTGCAGCCCGGCGCCGGTTGGCTCGTCCGGCGAAAGCACCAGAATTTCGGGCTGCGCATGCAGCGCCGGCCCGCCGAGCGCCAGAACAGCGAGCAGGGCGGAGATGCCGAAAAGGATTCCGTACCGTTGCTTCATGGCGAACAACATACGATTGGGGAAATCTTCTCACCATTGCCACCCCCATAACGAACAACGCCGTGGCCCCGCATAGCGGAACCACGGCGTATGTGATCGTGGAGATGGCGGGAATCGAACCCGCGTCCGAAAAGAGACCCCTGAAGCTTCTACACTGCGTAGTCGGTCTTTACATCTCGTTGTTGGCATCCCGACAGACAGGGTTGACCATCAACCAGCGAGCTGAAGATTCGCAGCCATCACCACTCGCCGAGCGTTGGCCGCTATCCAATCATTGCGACACCCAGAATCCGGCGCCGATTGGCAGGCCCCGGCAGGATGCTCACTAGCTAAGTACTACTTAGGCAGCGAGGCGATACTCATACGAGTTCGCATTTGTTTGGTCCCTGTGTGGAGATAACGCGCACCACAGGAAGGCGCGGCAGCGCAACCGCAAGCAATCCGCTCCCCGTCGAAACCAGTACATCCCCAATTGAGAAAGAACATCTCGGAACGAACAACGGAGTCGCCATCGGCGAAACCGTTCCCATCGACGCACAAACCGCACGTTTCGTGCATCATGTGCGCCGGCCGGGAGACCAACATACGGCAAGCCGTGCGATCCGGCAACCGGACCTGTGCTTGCGTCACACTTGGAAATGCCGTTTCTTTGTGCCGCATCGCCACCTTTCAGTACATTTGCCGCCAATCCTAAGAGAACGTCACGAAGAGCTTTCGATGCCGAATAAGAACGTTTTACAGTCGTGGTTGCAGCGGCTTACGCCCTACACCTACACCCCGCAGGAACTGGCCGATCATCTGATGAGCCGTGGTATCGAGTTCGGCTCGATCGACGACCGATTCGCCGGTTTGAAAGGGTTCGTGGTGGGCGAAGTGCTCACGCGCGAAAAACATCCGAATGCCGACAAGCTCTCGGTGACCACCGTCACAACCGGCGGTGAGCCGATGACCGTTGTGTGCGGTGCGCCGAACGTGGCCGCCGGGCAGAAGATTGTGTTCGCGCCGGTGGGGCTGTACATCCCCACGGCGGGATTCACCATCGACAAGCGCAAGATTCGGGGCATCGAATCCAATGGGATGATCTGCTCGGAATCCGAACTGGGCCTTAGCGAGAATCACGACGGCATCATGGTGCTGCCGCCGGATACGCCCGTGGGCGCTTCGGTTGCCGAGCTGTTGGGCGATGTGATCTTCGAGGTGGACGTAACGCCGAACCGTGCCGACTGCCTCAGCCATCTCGGCATCGCGCGCGAGATTGCCGCGCTTACCGGCGGCGTGGTAACGCTGCCGACGCCCGGCCTGGTGGAAACCGGCGAGCCCACCGCGAACGTTGCCTCGGTGGAGATCGCCGATGCCGCGTTGTGCCCGCGCTACATGGCGCGCGTTGTGCGCGGCGTGAAGATTGGGCCTTCGCCGGAGTGGCTGCAGGACGCGATGCGCAAGCTGGGCCTGCGCCCGCGCAACAACGTGGTGGACATCACCAACTACGTGTTGTTCGAGTGCGGGCATCCGTTGCACGCGTTCGATTTTGATACGCTTGCCGGCGGACGCATCGTGGTGCGCCCGGCCGGCCAGGGCGAGCGTTTCACCACGCTGGACAGCCGCGAGCACGAGCTGCCGGCCGGCGCGTTGATGATCTGCGATGCTGAACGTGCCGTGGCGATTGCAGGCGTGATGGGAGGCGAGAACTCGGAGATCACCGACTCCACCACGACGGTGCTGCTGGAGTCCGCATATTTCGATCCCGCGTCGGTGCGGCGCACAGCGCGCCTGCTGGGGATCAGCACCGACGCCAGCTATCGTTTCGAGCGCGGCGCCGATATCAACATCCTGGGCTACGCTCTGGATCGTGCCGCGGCGATGATCGCCGAGCTTGCCGGCGGCGAAGTGCTTGCCGGCGCCATCGATGCCTATCCGGAGCCGCGCGCGGCCACAACGCTTCAGCATCGGTACGGGCGTGCCGATGCCATTCTGGGCATGGAGGTCGCGCCTGCCGATCAGCGTGCGTACCTGGCGGCGATCGGGTTCGGCGTGGCCGACAACGGCGATGGCAGCGCAACGGTGACCGTGCCAAGCTGGCGGGCCGATGTGTTCGGCGAGGTTGATCTTGTGGAGGAGATCGCCCGCATTCACGGCTACGACCGGATCCCCACCGACGCGCGGGCAACCGTGTCGTTCGATCTGGCCACCGATCCGCTTCAGAAGCTTACGGCGCTTACGCGCGCGTTCTTCGTGGACAACGGTTTCACCGAGGTTGTTCCGTATTATCTGGTTGATCCGGAAACGGCGTCGGCCTATGGCAGTCCCGTGGAGCTTCGCAATGCGCTTGGGCGCGATACCTCGATGCTGCGCAACAGCCTTGTGCCCAGCATGGCGCGTATCATCGGGTTGAACCAGCGTTACGCGCGGCCGGACCTGCGATTGTTCGAGATCGGCACGGCCTTCCGCGCCGCAGGGCAGGACCAGGGCGTGATCCCGGGCATCGTGGAGATGACCGAGCTGTCGATCGTTGCCGCCGGTGCAGGCGGGGTGCGTGGCTGGGATGTGCCGGAGCGTACGGCCGATCTGTACGATCTGCGCGGTATGGTGGAACGTTATCTTGCCACGGTGGGCGCGGCCGATGTGCGGTTCGAGGCCTCCGAAAAGGAGCGCTGGGGCTTTGGCGCGCCTGCGCTGGCGGTGAAGGTTGGCGGCGAGGAGATCGGCCGTATCGGCCCGATCCATGGGCCGCTGCTGGAGCGGTACGATGTTACCGGCGTGCCGGTGATTGCGGTGTTCGATTTCGAGCGCCTTGCCCGGCATGCCTTCGCCGAGAACAAGTATTCCGCGCCGTCGAAGTTCCCGGTGGTACACCGGGATATCTCGATCATCCTGGACGCGGGTGCTGCCAATGCCGGCATCGAGGCCGAGATCCGCGCCGCCGGCGGCGAGCTGTTGAGCGCGGTACGCCTGTTCGATCTGTATCAGGGCAAGGGAATCGAGCCGGGCCGCAAGTCGATGACGTACGCGCTGGCGTTCACCTCGTACGAGCGCACACTGGACGACGCCACGGTGGACGCCGCCGTGGGCGCGATTGTTGCTCGCCTTGGCGAGCGGTTTGCCGCCGTGCTGCGTGGAGCAACGGCGCCGGCGAACTGAAGCAACGTGAACGATGACGAAGCATCAGGACCGACACTTACCGGAAAGCGGCAATGGATTTGAAGGAGAACGCTGACATCCGCCGAGCACTTGATAATCTGCAGCAGATGGTTGAGGTGCTCAACGATCGGTATCGCGAGGTGCGGCGCGAGCGCAAGCTGCTGCGCGAACGTGTGGATGAGCTTATCCGCGAGCGCGAAGTGGCCGAGGCCAACCTGGCCGCGCATGTGGACAGGACCGTTGCCGAACGCGAGCGCACCGCCGAGCTGGAACAGCGCCTGCGTGCGGGTGCGCAGGAGCGCGAGCAGTTTGCCGCGGAGACCGACGAGCTGCGCCGTGCGGTGGCCGATCGTGACGGGCAGTTGAAGGAGCTCGAGCGCCTTCGCGACGAGGTTGTGGCGCTGCGCCAGGGCATCGTGCACGAACGCGAGGAGCGGGCGTCGCTGGAGGAGAAGCACCTGCAGGCTATCGGTAAGCTGGATGCGGCCACGCGCGCCGAGGCCATGGCTCGCACCGATACGGCGTCGCGTGATGCCGTGGTGGCCACCCGCGAGCAGGAGCTTGCCGCCGCCCATGCCAGGATCGAGGATCTGGAGGCCGAGCTGCGTTTGCGCACGGCCGAGGCCGGGCAGGGCGCCGAGGGGGCCGAGCAGTTGGTTGCGCGCGAACGCGAACTGAAGGAGTTGAACGCGAAGCTGCAAGATCTGGAGCGGGCGCATGCCGAGGCCCTGGCAACGATGCACGGGCGGTTGGCCGAGGCCGAGCTGGAGCAGGCTCGCCTGGAGCGTCTGGTGGTTGAGATGTCGGCCGAGCGGGATGCCGCGCGTGCCGATGCCGCTGCGGCCGGCGAGCAGCTTTCGCTTGTGGGCGCCACCGACGACGAGCGCACCAATGCCGCCAATGCCCGCGTGGCGGAGCTTTCCAAGGATCTGAGCGCTGCCTTGAAGCGCGAGGCCGCCGCCAGCAAGGAGGCCGAGATGCTGGCGCAGGATCTGATTGCCGCCGAGGCGCATGTTGTGCGATTGGAAGCGGCCGTGGAGGAGCTGAAGAATGCGGCGCCGGCAAAAAACGGACTGTACCTGGCCGACGACGAACGCGCGAAGCTTGGCGAGCAGATCGACAGCGCCATAAGCCTTATCGACAAACATCTCGCTGCCGGCGGACAGTAGGCTGTATGAGCCGATCTGAATCTGCTGGCGACGTTGACCCAGACATGCCGGCTGCCGCACGTATCCACGGTGCGGCAGCCCGTTGAACATCCCAGACGAGCAAGCCCGTGCAGTACTCCGTAGCCATTGTTACCGTAAGCGATCGTGCCGCCGCCGGCGAGCGCGAGGATCTCTCCGGGCCGGAGGCGGTGGCGCAACTGGATCCGGACCGCTTTGTTGTTGAGCTGCAGGAGATCGTGCCGGACGAGCGCGAACGTATCGAGGATGTGTTGCGCCGCTGCATCGCGCAGGACTTCGCCCTGGTGATCACAACCGGCGGCACCGGCTTCGCTCCGCGCGACGTAACGCCCGAGGCCACGCTGGCCGTGATCGAACGCCGTGCCGATGGCCTCAGCGAGGCAATGCGGGCCGCGTCGTTGGTCGCCACCAGGTTCGGCATGTTGTCGCGCGGCGTGTGCGGCATGGCCTCGCGTACGCTGATTGTGAACCTGCCCGGCTCGCCGAAGGCGGTGCGCGAGTGTCTGGCGGTGATTGCCCCGGTGCTCCCGCACGCGTTGAAGGTGCTGCGCGAACGCACCATTCCCGATGCCGATCACAGCGGCGAGCCGCGGTAGGGCGGCCGACGTTTCGCGCTGCAACCCGTGCCAGGTGTTGCCGCCAGGTTGCCGCCGTATGCCCGATGCTACCCCCATTTCCCGAACAAACCGTGAGCGATTGAATCATGGCGCTTCGCATATACAACACGCTGACCCGCACCAAGGAGGATTTCCAGCCGATCGATCCGAATCTGATCCGGATGTATCGGTGCGGCCCAACGGTGTACAAGCACATGCATATCGGGCATGCCAAGAGCTACATCGCCTTCGATGTTGTGCGGCGCTACCTGATCCATCTCTACGGTGCCGAGCATCTGCTGTTCGTGATGAACATCACCGACGTTGGCCATCTGGCCGATGATGCCGATGAGGGCGAGGACAAGATGGAGGCCCAGGCACGCAAGGAGAACCGCTCGCCGTTCGAGATCGCGGCGTACTACGAGGCAAGTTGGCTGGAGGATTTCGACCGCCTGAACATGCTGCGGCCGGATCGGTTGCCGCACGCCACGGATTTCATCCGTCAGCAGATCGAGATGGCCGAAAAGCTGCTGGCCGACGGTTTGGCCTACGAGGCAAATGGCTCGGTGTATTTCGATGTGGCCGCCTACGAGCGTCGCCAGTTTCCCGATGGCTTTGTGCCGTACGGTGGGCTTTCCAACAGGCGATCGGAGGAGCAGCAGCACGGCGGACGCATCGAGGAGAACCCGGAGAAACGCGCGCCGCAGGATTTCGCGGTATGGAAGCGTGCCGAGCCCGAACACTTCATGCAGTGGCATTCACCGTGGGGCTGGGGATATCCCGGCTGGCATCTGGAGTGCTCGGTGATGGCGCAATATTATCTGGGCACCACGTTCGATATCCACGCCGGCGGGCTGGACAACATGTTCCCCCATCACGAGTGCGAGATCGCGCAAAGCCAGGGCGCCAATGGTGCTCCGTTTGTGCGCTACTGGATGCACAATAACATGATGAACGTGGGCAATGTGAAGATGGGCGCCTCGCAGGGCAACGCGCTGGATATGAAGCAGTTGTTCGCCACGCAGGACCCGATTGCCCTGCGATTCTTCATCACGCAAAGCCACTATCGTTCGCCGCTGGAGTTCACCATCGAGGCCGCCGAAGCCGCGGCCACCGGGCTGGACAAGGCTCGCCGTACCGTTGTGCGCCTGCGCAAGCTGCTTGCGGCCACACCCGCCAACGGCGCCGAACCAGCCGCCAGCGTGCAGGAGCAGCCGGCGTTCTTCACGGCATTCCTTGAGGCTATGGACGATGACTTCAATACGCCGGTGGCGATTGGCGCGTTGTTCGAGGGGATTACCGAGCTGAACAAGATTCTGGAATCCGGCGAACGAAATCCCGCGGTGCTGGCGGCATACGAGCGCGCGCTGCGCATTGGCTTTGACGACATCATCGGGCTGGACCTGTTCTCGCGCGAGATTGCCGCCGACGGCGCGCTCACCGGCGAACTGGTGGACCTGATGATCACGCTGCGCCAGGAAGCTCGTGGGCGCAAGGAGTGGGCGGTGTCCGATCAGATCCGCGATCGCCTGAAGGAGATCGGTGTTGTGCTGGAGGATACCAAGGAAGGAACGCGCTGGACGTTGGAGTAGCGGAGGGCGTTCGCCGATGGCGTGGTGCGTGTATTGTGCCGTGCCCGTGCTGCCTGTTGCCGAGGGCGCCCGCCGGACGCCATGCCCTGCACGCCGCGGTACATGCGCGGCGTGCGTTTCTCCTGTGTGGCAGTTCACGCACTGCGGCCTGATGCGGAACTCTCGCATGCGCGGCGATCACACGGAACGTGCCGCAAAGCCCGGCGTGGTAGGTGTGGGGATGAGGCCACAACCCAGCACCATACGGGATTCTCTGCCGGCTTCGATGCACGGCGTGCTGCTGCCCTGGAATCAACATTCCGATTGACACCCCGATGCCGGCAGGTGTGTGCTGCCAGCAGCATGCGCTACCGTGCCGGCTCAACCGCCTCATACCATTCCCAACAACAACAGGAAATTCGTGTATGATCAGATTCACCGTTCGCGGAAGCGTGCGTGAGAAGGAAACCGGGATCGGGCTTGCCGGCGTTCGCGTCACAAGCCGAACAGGCGACAAGGCCTTCGAGGATTTGATGGGAAGCTCGTACTCCGGTCCCGACGGGATCTTCGAGATCGCCGTTGAAGGTTCGGACTTCCGGGACTTCTTCACCAAACGCCCGGAAATATTCTTCGACGTGTTCACCGCCGACTCGAAGTCGCCGATTCATTCCACGCCGAAGGCCGCGGAGTGGGAAGGCACGTCACTTTCGGAGGTGCTCGTTGCCGTTGCACGCAAGGAGCTGGGTGATGCAGCGCCCGTACGCGCTGTGCGTGTGGCTGGCGACGACGTAAACCGCAAGACTCTGGAGCCCGGCGAACCCCTGGTTGTGGGCGTAACGGGGCTGCGGCCGATGGTGGCACATCGGATTCGTGTAAGCGACGCCGCTCCTGGCCGTGCGGGCGTAGGGCGTGAGCTGTTTACCGCGCAGTTGATCGCCGATGCCCGGGGTACGATTCCCGACACCGTGCTGTGGGGACAGGTAGGCATGGACGATCCGGTAACCGGAAAGATCTGGTCGGTGAAGGAAGCGCGAACCCGGTGGGCAGGGCATAAGCTGAGCATCGAGGTGCTGGACGGGGATCGTGTGGTGTTGAAGAGAACCGTGACGATCGCCAAGGTGTTCGCGCGTTCGCTTGTGCTCAGCATCGACGCCAAGGGGCGCCCGCTGAACGGGTTCGAGATTGGCGCGAGTCCGCTTACTGTGGCGGTGTACAATCTGCCCGCCGTGGATGCGGTATCCGTGCGGCTGTACATGGTTGCGCAGCAGGGGGCATGGTTCGTTGGTAATCCGATCGTGCCCGTGCTGCTGGCCAGCGGCAGGCCGGCTGTACGCGAGATGGAGCTTACGCCCGGTGCGCGCGACGTAACCGTTGCATTTGCCGGCGCGGATGAACTGGTTCCTGGCGCCTATGATTTTATCGTGCGCCCGATACGGTACGGATACGAGGATGATCACATGCAGGTGGAGCCCGGCGATGTGATCGCGAACCAATACACAACCGGTGTTGTGGTGCGGGAACCGTTCATGGGCAGCAAGGCCGTGGAGGGCGGATGCGTGAACACGCAGCAGATGGCCAGCCGCTGGCTCGACGAACCGCCATATGCCGCCTACACCAACGTTTTCCAACGCGGTGAGGATGTCTGGGCCGCGCTTGATCCGCGGGCCCTGTATCCGCTTCAGGTTGGCAAAACCACGGCGTTGCACGTGATTCAGAGCAAGACGGTGGCGCAATGGGCGATCTCCACGGGGGTGCAGCACCTGCCAGCCTTGGGCGGCAACAACGCGGTGCCAACGTTGATGACCCAGTCAACATGCATCAACTTCAATCGCGTGCTGGTATGGCCGCAGGCCGGCACGCCCGGCGACTACGATATCGTTGCCGACTTTGGTTCCAACGTGCTGAACAACCAGCAGTTCGCGGCCGATCATCGCTACGATACACCGCTTGATATCATCGACGGATATTTCACGCCCGGCTTCCGGGTGGTGGATGATCCCGGAACAACCACCACGTTCCCGCATGCCGGCACGTTCCGGTACACCGAGACCACGCAGGGAACCACCACCGTAACCAGCGACGACGGTTTCCCGCTTTCCGTCCGGTTCCGTGGTGTGGTGTATTTCCCGTCGTCGGTAGCCGGCGCGATCTCGCCCTACCAGATGAGCTGGGCGCAGGCAAGTTATCCCATGGTGATGGTTGTGCCCGGCGATGGGCGCACGGACAATTATCTCGGGTTCAACTACCTGCTCGAGCATCTGGCCCGCAACGGCTTCATAGCTGTGTGTGTGGATGTTCCGTATCCGTTGCGCGTGAACGATCGCGCGACGGTCATGCTTCGGCATATCGCCAAGGTGCGCTCGATGTTCCACACGGGGCTTTTCGGATCCAGAGCGCAGAACAACATTGGCCTGATTGGCCACAGCGTAGGTGGTGATGCGGTTGTAGCGGCCGCACGATTGAACCAGCAAGGGGGGCTTGGGCACGGCATCACGGCTGTGGCGTCGTTGGTGCCGTACGATCTGGACCCGGTAAATACGTTGCAGGGTGCGTGGTCGAAGCCGTACTTGGTGGTTGACGGTACAAGGAACGGCCTGACCGACGGAATGGGCTTCCGCAAGTACGATCGCGCAAGCGGGAGTGCCAAAAGCATGATGTACCTGCGCGGTGGCTCGCACTGGGCGTACAATACCGTGGACGAAGGGCTGCCCGAGTTCTGGCTGCAACCTGGCGATTATGCCGGGCGCCTTGGGGGAGCGGCACATCGCACGTTTGCGTTGGCGTACATGAATGCGTTCATGCGGCAGCATCTCAAGGCCGACACACGTTGGCAGGGGGTGTTCAATGGCGAGTGGGTGCCGGCCTCCGTTCGGCCGATCAACAGCAGTTCGGTGGTTGTGTCCGCGCAGTACGAGGATACCAATCGCCGGGTTGTGGACAACTTCGAGGGGCCACATACGGCCGCAAGCTGGGCGATCAGCACGATTGGCGGCGCGGTGGTTGCTACCAATCTGCCGGCTGTTCCGGTGGAGGCGGCGGCTTCGCCAACCGATCCGCATGCGTTTCACCAGAGCGGCGTGTTGTTGTTCCGGTGGGATGGCCCGAACCAGATGCTCCGGTTCGATCTGCCCGCATCTCAGCGTAACGTTGCGCAGTACAGCGCGATCAGCTTCCGCATGGGCCGCAAGGTTGGCGGATTGAACGCAACGACCGGCCTTCTGGATTTCCGTATCACGCTTACCGACGGCCACGGCAATTCGCGCGGCATCCGCATGAACAAGTTCGGGTCGGTTCCGTGGGTTCATACCCGGGCCGACAACAACCGAAGCATCACCGCGATGAACACGATCCGCATTCCATTGACCGCGTATGTGGTCCGCTGCGCTGGCCTGTTGGAGGTGGATCTTACCAACATTGTGAACATTACGTTCGACTTCAGTGTGAACGTATATGGGATTCCCTCGCGTGGCGAGGTGCTGTTCGACAGCCTGGAGTTCACGATGTAGCCCGACGTTCAACACGCAGCAATCCATACAAGGGAATACCATGCAAGGACTCTTCTCAACACCAATTCCACCGCGCGATGCCGTGGTACGGTGGAGCGCCCGTGAGGTGGTGCTGGATCTGTTTGATGTGCCGCACCTGATGATGCGCCTGACCATCACCGGCGCGCGCGTTCAGGTTCCGTCGCCTAACCAGGTCGTAACTATAGGGCCACTGCGATCGCGAATGGTGCGTGTGGCAAACGAAGGCATGCGCGTTGACGCGTATTTCGATATCGACTGCGCCGCCGACGGCGAAATACGGCTGCAGATGGATGGCCAAACGATGCTTATCGTTCCTGATGCTTTCGTTGCCGGTAACGTACAACCGCTTGACCGTTCGCGGTTGCCTGAAGGCACCCGCATGCGGTTGGCGGAATCTGCCACCGTGTAACACCATCGGTGGAAACAGCCCCCCGGCGATTTGTGTCGCCGGGGGGCGCGCGATTGTCGGGCACGCGCGCCGGCATTGCGTGGCGCATACGTCAAGGTTACAGAAACGAACACGTGCAGGCGCCGAAGCTGTGTAACCCGATCCGGGGTGTTGCCGTAGCGCGGCGTACGGCATGTTCAACTGCTTCCTTGAGACGCCGCCGTGATTATCCCAACAGCCTTCCGGTATCGACCATGGGAACACCCCTAAACGTATTGATCGCCGGTGGCGGCATCGGCGGGCTTGCCCTTGCCGCCTTTCTGCAACATCACCATGTGTCCATTACCATAGCCGAACGTGCCGAAGCCTGGCGTCCGGTTGGGGCCGGGCTTACGCTTGGCCCCAACGCCGTGCGTGTGCTTGATGCGCTTGGCCTTGGCCACGATATCCGACAGCGTGGTGTGCGATTGCGCCAGGGGCTGATCGCCGATGCGCGCGGTCGCGTGCTTTCGCGGGTGGATCTCGATCGCCTGGAGCGTCGCGTTGGCGTGCCGTCGATTGCGATCGGACGAGCGCAACTGCACCAGACCTTGCTTGAAGCCCTGCAGCCGGGCCGCGTCGACATCCAACTGGGCGCCAGGGTTGCGGGCGTGGAAGCCAACGATACCGATGCCCGTGTGCAGTTCGCCGATGGAACCCGGCAACGCTGCGATCTGCTTGTTGGCGCCGATGGGCTTCGTTCAAGTTTGCGCGATGCGCTGGGGCACGCGCCGGCGTTGCGATACGCCGGGTACGTCTGCTTCCGATTTATCGCACGCGGTGTGGATCATCGCGCGGTGGGCACGGGGGCAATCGATCGTGCAATGCTTCAGTTGGGGCATGGGCGACGTGTTGGGATGGTGCCGATCGGCCCGAACGAGTTGTACTGCTTTGCCAGCATGCTTGCACCGGAAGGGCGCGCTCCGTACGAGGGGATCACACGCGATGCGCTTGCGAATCTCTTTGCCGAGTTCGGTGGCGGCGTGCCGGGCGTGTTTGCGGCGTTGGAGCCGGACCACCAGTTCATTCTGGATGAGATTCGCGACCTGCCCAGGCCCACCTGGGGGCACGGCGCGGCGGTGTTGCTTGGCGATGCGGCGCATGCGTCAACGCCCAATCTGGCGCAGGGCGCCGCGATGGCGATCGAGGATGCGATGGTACTGGCCGGTGCGCTGGCCAGGCATGATTCCATCGGCGAGGCGACTGCGCGGTACCGGGCCGTGCGCGAACCCCGTGTACGGCGCATTGCGGCACGTTCGTATGCGATCGGCAGGATGTCGAGCCTGGCGGCGCGCCCCATCGTTGCGTTGCGCAACCTTGTGCTGCGGGCCACACCCAGCGCGCTTGCCATGCGTGGGAATGTTCGTCTTGTGATGGATGCACCCAACCCGGCCGACCACATTGTGCAGACCTGAACCGGGCTGCACGTACACGCCTTGCAACACCACGGTAATACCCCGGCAACAATCGGCGCATAGCTTGCATGCACGCTACAGCAGGTGCGTGTGTCACACTTCGCGACACACCGAACCCGGAACGCGGTGCTGGTTTGTGCGTGTGTATGGCTTCCAGAATTGAACAGCGTGATGGGCACTGCCTGCGTAACCAGCCGGCGGATGCAGCGTAGGGGCGATACGAGCGTGTAACATGAACGCAACGTATGTGCGAGGGGGGGATCGATGATGATCGGCCGGCAACCAGAACGAGCACGGATCGTGCCCGGTTGGTTGCGGAGAAAGCCCACCACGAATGCATGACATGACAGGAACAGACTGAGGTATGACAATGACTTCCAACGAAGGAAAACGGGTATTGATTGTGGGGGGTGGTATCGGCGGGCTTACGCTTGCGGCCTTCCTTCAGCGGCACAATTATTCGATCACGCTGGCCGAACGTGCCAGCCAGTGGCGCCCGATCGGGGCCGGGATTTCCCTGGGTCCGAACGCGGTGCGTACGCTGGATTCGCTGGGCATCGGCGAGGAGATCCGCGAGCGGGGCCGTGTGCTTCGCACCGGCATCATAGGCGACGAACGCGGGCGTCCGTTGTCGGTTATCGATCTGGCGGGCATCGGGCGCGAGGTTGGCGTGCCAACCATCGCCATCCATCGTGCCGAACTGCACGACGCATTGCTTGGCGCTGTGAATCCGGAGCGGGTTGATTTGCGCATGGGCGCCACGATCGAAAAGGTTGAGACGGTGGGCGACGCCGTGAACGTTACGTTCGCTGGTGGTGGGTCCGAGCACTTTGACCTTGTGGTTGGTGCCGACGGCATCCACTCGCGTACCCGCCAGGCCATCGTGGCCGATGTGCCGGTGCGGTATTCCGGATACGTGTGCTGGCGCTTCATCGTGCGCGGCGTTTCCCTGCCGGAGCAGGATGTGGCCGAGGAGCTGTGGGGCCGTGGCAAGCGATTCGGCATTGTGCCGATTGGCGACCGGATGCATTACTGCTTCGCGACGATCAACGCCCCGGGTGGGCGGAAGACGATGGAGCATGTTGATCGCGATGCGTTTGTTGATCTGTTCGCGGAGTTCGGTGGCAATGTGCCGCGTATCCTGCGGGCGTTGGGCCGCGATCACCAGCTTATCCTGGATGATATCAGCGACATGCCCACGGCCGTCTGGTCGCAGGGCCCGGCTGTGCTGCTTGGTGATGCCGCGCATGCAACCACGCCGAATCTGGGCCAGGGTGCGGCGATGGCAATCGAGGACGCAATGGTGCTGGCCGGGACGCTTTCGCGCGCGAGCACCGTGGCCGAGGCGTTGGCGCAGTATCGCAATGCACGCCACGAGCGCGTGACGCAGATCACGGAGCGTTCGTATTCGCTGGGACGGATCGCGCAAACCGAATCGGCGCCGGCGATCTTCCTGCGTAATCTGGCCTTGCGGCTTACGCCGGATCGTGTTGCGCAGCGCAACAACGTGCGCCTGGTGCTTGCCGCGCCGGACCCCAAGGTGTACGCTGCATAAGGCGTCGCCTACTCCGGTTTCAACAGTCCCTTCTCGCGCAGCCAGCGTTCGGCCACCTTGCGCGGGTCGCGGTGATACATCGCGACCTCGGCATTAAGGCGGCGGATCGTGGGCGGATCGATGGCGGCATTCAGGCGTTCGAGCACCCGACGAACGCCAGGATGCCGCCCAAGAAGGGCCGCCCGCACCACGGCGGCGGGGTTGTAGGCGGGGAAGAACCGCGCGTTGTCGTCCAGCGCAAGCAGATCGAACGCGGCGATCTGACCATCGGTGGAGTATCCCATCCCAACATCAATCGCCCCCTCCTTCAGCGCCGTATAGATCAATCCGGCATCCAGCTTCACCACGTTCTTCTCGGTGAACCCGTATCGCGCGGCAAGCGCCTTCAGGCCGTCGGGCCGGTCGTGGAACTCGGCGTCCACCCCGATACGGACCTGCGTGCCGGCCCTCAGCGCGGCCGCCAGATCGCCCAGGGTGGCGATGTGCAGCTCGTTTGCGCGGGCGCGGCGCATCAACAGGGCGTAGGTGTCGTTGAAGGGCATCGGTTGCAGCCACACCAGATTGTGCTCGGCGCTGTCGTACCTGCGCACGGCCGCAAGCACCAATGCGGAGTCCGGCATTACCAGCGTATCGCTTCCCTTGGCGTACACCGTGTACGCGGTGCCGGTGTACTCGTAGTAGATGTCCACCTGCCCGGTCTCCAGCGCGCTTCGCATGGCCGTTGTGGCCAGGCCGAACTGTTCCTCCACATCGTATCCCGCATCGCGCAGAACAAGGGCGGCCATGTGGCCCAGAATGTAGCCTTCGGTGAAGGCCTTCGCGCCCACAACCACGGTGTCGCCACGGTCGCAGCCCAATGCCGCCGGCAGCATGCACAAGGTGATTGCAGCGAACGTGAATGCACGGTTCCGTGGTGTGCCGATCATGCAGGTTCCCTCCGCAACCGACGCTCCAGGCGCCCCAGACCCCAGTCGGCGCCAAGCGCTAGCAATGCCGTTGGAATGGCGCCGGCCAGCATTGCTTCCGGCTTGAACAGACTGATCCCGCTGAAGATGAAATCCCCCAGACCGCCCGCGCCAACCAGCGAGGCGAGCGCGCCGGCCGAGATTGCGAACACCGTGGCGGTGCGCAGCCCCGCCGCGATAAACGGCGCCGCCAGCGGCAGTTGTACCCGAAGCAGGATCTGTGTGTTGGTCATGCCCAGGCCGCGCGCCGCGTCAACCGAGGCCTCGGGCACACCCTGAATGCCCGTGTATGTGTTGCGGGCAATGGGCAGCATGCAGTACAGCAGGATGGCTACCGTGGCGGGCACGAATCCCACGCCGAGCACGCCAACCGCGAGCGCCAGTATCGCAAGCGATGGGATGGTCTGGCCCAGGCCAAGGACGTAGAAGATGCCGCCACGCAGGGCGCGCATCGCGTTGCGCGAGAGCGCGATGCCAAGCCCGATGCCGATTGGCGCGGCAACCGCAACTGCAACAGCCACGATGGCGATGTGCTCCAGTAGCCGTGCCAGGATGTCGCCCCGGTTCTGGGCGAGAAATTCCAGATAGCTGTTCATCGCGCATCCCGGTTGTGGATACGCAGTCCGCGCGGCGTTGCCAACCGTTCGGCGCCGTTCAGGAGCAGCTCGATAACCAGCGCCAGCACAGCATTGCCAAGCGCGCCGGCAACGGTCATCATGGTCCACGAAGTCTGCATGCCGCGCACGATGAAATGCCCCATGCCGCCGGCGCCGATGTAGGCGGCGATGGCCGCAACACCCACGCTCATTGTGGCGGCAATCCTGATGCCGGCGATAATGCCGGGCGCGGCCAACGGAAGCGCGACGTGCAGGAACGTCTGCCGTTCGGTCATGCCCAGTCCGCGCGCCGCATCCAGCGCACCGGCGGGCACGCCCGCCAGCGCCACATGTGCGTTGCGCACTATCGGCATCAGCGCATACAGTACCAACGCGATTGTGGCCGGCACCGCCCCGATGCCCCGGTTGATGATCGAGAGAATCGGGATCATCAAACCAAAGAGGGCGATGCTTGGGATGGTCTGGATCAGGTTCACAACCGCCAGCACAATTGTTGCCGCGCGCGGGCTGCGGGCTGCCCAGGCGGCCAGCGGGATGCCGATGCCCGCGGCGATCACCAACGCCACGGCGATCATGCGCACGTGTTCGCCGAAGGCGATCAACAGGCTGGTGTCGTATTCGCGCAGGAACTCCAGGATGCTCATCCCAGGCTCCTTGCCGTCACGTTCCCGTCGTTGGCCACGGCCAGGCTGGCGGCGATTGAAGCGATCGTCACATAGCCAAGCCGTTCCCCGCCGGGACCTTGTACAGGCAGGCCGGTTGCCTGGCTGGCCAGCAGATCCAGCAGCGCTTCCCGCAGCGGCGTGGTATCCTGCACCGCACGGCCGGTTGCTGTCGGTTCCAGTACTACGGGTGCCAGCGCATCAACCGCGCGAAGCGTCTCCAGAAGCAGCATGCGGCGATCGCCTCCGAAGAACGATGCCACGAACGGGGTGCCGGGTGCCGCCAACAACTGGTGCGGCGTGCCGAACTGTTCCACCTTCCCGTTGTTCATCAACGCGATGCGGTCGGCCAGGACCAGCGCCTCGTGGATATCGTGCGACACAAAGAGAATGGTTTTGCGCAGGCGGCGTTGAAGCTCGGCGAACTGGTCGCGTATCGCGGCACGATTTACCGGGTCCACGGCGCCGAACGGTTCGTCCATCAGCAGGATGGGCGGGTCGGCCGCCAGCGCCCGTGCCACGCCAACACGCTGTGCCTCGCCGCCGGAGAGCTGCGCGGGGAAGCGATCGCGGTACCGGGCGGGCTCCAGTTGCATCATCGCCAACAGTTCATCCACACGGCTGTTGATCGCCGTGCGCGGCGTGCCAAGCAGTTCCGGCGTGGTTGCGATGTTCTCGGTAACGGTCCGGTGCGGGAACAGCCCAACGCTCTGGATTGCGTAACCGATGTGGCGCCGAAGCTCCACGACGTTCTGCGTTGCAGTGTTGTTCCCGTTGACGATGACTGTGCCGGATGACGGTTCCACCAGGCGATTTACCGTGCGCAGCAGCGTGGTTTTCCCGCAGCCGCTTGGCCCCAGCAGCACGCACAACATGCCTTCCGGTACGTGCAGCGTTACGCCGTCAAGCGCGGGATGGCCGTTGAAAATCTTGTGGACGTCGTTGAACTGGATCATGGGCGTATGCAGCGGGTTGCGGGCCTGCCGTGCCGCAGGCGGATGCTGGCAACGGCGCAATGTAGAAAGAAGTGAGATGAAAATGCCAGGCAGCGAAGTTGCCTGCGTCGCCCGGCGATGATATGTTGCCGCGCTTATCAACAATACGAACAGGGAACCATGGAACACGCAGGTATTATCTATCATATAACAACCCCCGAGGCCTGGCGCGACGTTCAGGGCAACGACGAGTACAGTGCCGCATCGCTGGAGACCGAAGGGTTCATTCACTGCTCCACGGCCGATCAGGTTCAACGAAGCCTGAACCGGTTCTACTCCGAGGTGCCCGAGGCGATCGTGCTTGCCATCGATCCGATACTGCTGACCGCCGAGCTGAAGTACGAGCCGGCGCACGACGAGCTGTTCCCGCATATCTACGGTACGCTGAACCTGGACGCCGTGGTTGCCTACGACGTGGTGTGCCCCGGGCCAGACGGCACCTACAGCTATCGGCCAAACGAGGCCTGACCCCGCCCGTACGGCATGTGTTTGCAGGCCGGCCGCACACGTGCGCCGGCCACAACACGGTAATCGAAACGGTTACCGGGGCAGGATGATCGGCTGGCCGTTCAGCGTTCGATGTGCCCTTCGGTACCCTGCGTTCGATACGCGCTGATACGTTGCTTCCTCTTGACGTTGCGCTTCGCGCTTGCGTACCTTCACCGCTCGCTTTCCGAAACGACCCAGTAACCTCACAGGATACTCCGTGAACACGCTCGAGATCGGCGGCCGCCAGGCCCGCGCGCTTGTCGAAGAATTCGGCAGCCCATTGTATGTGTACGATGCCGCGATCATCCGCCGGCAGTACAAGCGTCTTGCAACGGCATTCGGTGGGCTGAAACACCGGCTGCTGTACGCGTGCAAGGCGAACAGCAACATGGCGATCGTAAAGCTGATCCATGGATTGGGCGCCTCGATTGACGCGGTAAGCGTGCACGAGATCGAGCTTGCGATGCGTTGCGGTGTGCCCGCCAGCGACATCCTGTTCACGCCGAACTGCGTGGCGTTCGCCGAGATCGAGCGCGCGGTTGAGCTGGGCGTGTTGGTGAACATCGACAACCTTTCGGTGCTGGAGCGCTTTGGCCAGCAATACGGCGCCAAACCCTGCGCCATCCGCATCAACCCGCACATCCTGGCCGGCGGCAACTCGCACATCCAGACCGGGCACATCGACTCCAAGTTCGGCATCTCGATCCATCAACTGCGCCACATCCTGCGCATCGTGAAGGGGTACGGGATGAACATCGCCGGCTTGCATATGCATACCGGCTCGGACATTCTGGATGCCGAAACCTTCGTGACCGGCGCAGAGATCCTGTTCGATCACGCCGCCGATTTCGCCGACCTGCGCTTCATCGATTTCGGCAGCGGCTTCAAGGTGCCGTACAAACCCGACGATGTCTCCACCAACGTTGAGGCGCTGGGCGAACGGCTGACGCAGCGATTTCAAGCATTCTGTGCCGACTACGGCCGCGAGCTGGAGCTGTGGTTCGAGCCCGGGAAGTTTCTGGTGAGTGAGTCCGGTTGGTTGCTCACTACCGCCACGGTGCTGAAGCAGACGCCGTCGTGTGTGTTTGTCGGCACCGACTCCGGGCTGCATCACCTGATCCGCCCCATGTTGTACGATGCCCATCATACAATCGTGAACGCCGATCGCCTGGAGGGCACCGAGCGTATCTACACGGTGGTGGGCTGCATCTGCGAGACCGATACGTTCGGCACCGATCGCAAGCTCACCGAAACGCTGGAGGGCGATATCCTCGCCATCCGCAACGCCGGCGCGTACGGGTTTGCCATGTCGAGCAACTACAACTCGCGTCCGCGGCCGGCCGAGGTGCTGGTTGACAACGGGCAGGCGCGAGTAATCCGCCGCCGTGAAACGCTGGACGACATGCTGGCGACGCAGATGGGGTTGGAGGGGTGAGGACTGAATGAAAAATGTAAAATAAAGAATGGCGAAGGTCTGTTGCTTCTGGGCCAGTGAGGGGGAGAAACGCAGGCGGCAGAACGCGGAATTGATTTAGCTTAATGTGCATTCAGTTCTGCATGATGCCGGTTCGTGAATACCAGAGGGCTCAACCCATTACAGACCGGACGTTGGCCTACGCTGTGCGTGCCGTTGCTTTCGCTCGGTATTTAATGGGACGGAAGGATCCTTCGTGCCACATGTTGGCTCGACAGTACCTCCGTGCCTCTACGTCAATCGGTGCGAATGTAGAGGAAGCGCAGGCTGCTGAGAGTCGGGCCGACTTCGTGCATAAGTTTGCCATAGCCCAAAAGGAAGCACGCGAAAGTTTGTACTGGCTGCGAGTGCTACACTTGTCGGCATTGATACCTCAGAGGCGTATCGAGGCGCTTATGAACGAAACACAACAGTTGGTGGCGGTGTTGTCCTCGATAGTTGCGAGCGCCAAATCACGCCAAACTCGAAAACGATAAGATTGAGGGCCGTATATCGCAAGATTGAGGCGCCGCGTTGGTCGGCTGAGGGGCGAGCCATCATTCTGCATTCCTCATTCTGCATTGTACCGTGTATCATCAATGGAATAAGCAATGGAACATCAGGCAGCCATCGACGCGAACCAGAATCGTCCGCGCGTATTCAGCGGCATGCAGCCTTCGGGCAGCTTTCATCTCGGCAATTATCTGGGAGCGCTGAAGCAGTGGGTGGCCAATCAGGCCGAGAAGGAGAACTTCTTCTGCATTGTGGATCTGCACAGCCTTACGGTGCCGCAGGAGCCGGCGGCGCTGCGCCAGCGTACGCGCGAGTACGCCGCGATGTACCTTGCCGCCGGCATCGATCCGGATCGGTGCGCGCTGTTCATCCAGAGCCACGTTGCCGCCCATGCTGAATGCTGCTGGTTGCTGAACTGTGTAACGCCGATCGGCTGGTTGCAGAAGATGACGCAGTTCAAGGACAAGTCCGGCCGTCAGGAGACGGTGCTGACCGGCCTGCTGGATTACCCTGTGCTGATGGCCGCCGATATCCTGCTCTACAATGCCAACGAGGTTCCCGTGGGCGACGATCAGAAGCAGCACGTGGAGCTTACGCGCAACATCGCCGAGCGATTCAACCATCTGTACGGCGAGACGTTCGTGGTGCCCGAGCCGGTTATCCCAAAGGCCGGCGCGCGCATCATGGGGTTGGATAATCCCGCGGTGAAGATGTCCGGCACGTACGCCCATATCCGCGGGCATGCGGTGCGCGTGCTGGACGAGCCCGCCGAGATCGAGTATGCGTTCAAACGCGCGGTAACCGATTCACACGGCGAGATCCGTTTCTCCGATGAAGCCGAGCGCGCGGGCGTGAACAATCTGTTGGGCATCTACAAGGCGATCACCGGCAAGAGCCCCGAAGCGGTGGAGGCGGATTTTGCATCCGCGCGTGGCTACGGCGACCTGAAGATGGGTGTGGCGGCGGTGGTCATCGAGGAGCTGCGGCCAATCCGTGAGCGGTACCATCAGCTTGTGGAGAATACCGACGAGCTGGATCGGCTGTTGCGGCGTGGTGCCGATCGTGCGCGCGAGGTGGCCGATGCCACGATGCGTACGATGAAGGAGCGGATGGGCCTGATCCTGCCCGCGTAGCAACGCCGATCCGCATCCGCGGCAATCAGCAATCATGGGCGGCCAGTTGAAACAAGCAACGCCCCTCTTCCATTGCGGGGGAGGGGCGTTGCTGTATACGATGCCCGGCGATCGGGGGATCGCCATCGATGCGCTATCGCATGCTCAGCTTGGCGATCTTGCTTGCCTCGGGGAACAGCGTGAGCGCCTTCTGGTACTGCTTGTCGTCCTGAAGCGCAACGCGGTAGAACTCGTTGTTGCCCCACAGGCTGCGCGCCAGGCGTGACTTCAGGCGTATGGCGATGTGTTCCTTGTCGGCAGCCATCTGCTTGGGATCGATCTTCACATCCTTCGCCTTCGCCAGCGCCAGGAAATCGTTCCACATGGCGTCGGTGATCTGGAATCCGTTCATGAATGCGGAGAACTTGGCGCCGTACTGCGCGCGCAGCTTCGTGGCGTTGTCGTCGAAGTACTGCTGAACGTATGTCCAGATCAGATTCTTGCGGATGACATCGATGCCGAACTGGGTCAGTGTGTCGTACTTGACAACGTAGTCCGGCGTGATGCCACCACCGCCCAGCACCTTGCGCCCGCTCAGCGTATGGAACGTTGGACGCGAGGAGTCAGGCATGTCGTGCTGATGATCCACGTTGTCGCCTTCCTCGTCCTCCTGGCGGTTCTGCATCTGATAATACGCGTCCTTGCCCTTGTCGTACGGGCGTTGGATCAACCGGCCCGACGGCGTGTAGTAGCGCGCGATGGTAAGCCGGAAGGCCGAGCCGTCGTTCAGCGGGAACTGGCGCTGCACCAGGCCCTTGCCGAAGGACGTCTCGCCAACGATCAGTCCGCGATCGAGATCCTGAATGGCGCCGGAGACGATCTCCGATGCCGACGCCGAGCCGCTGTTGATCAGCACGATCAATGGCAGCTTCTCGTAGCGCTGGCCGCTTTCGGCGGTGTAGCTTTCTTCCTCGGGGCTGCGCGTGCTCTTGGTGTACACGATCCGCTGATTGCCGCCAACGAATTCGTCAACCATCTGGATTGCCTTCTCCATGTACCCGCCCGGATTGCCGCGCAGGTCCAGGATAAGCCGCTTCATGCCGTCCTGCGACATCTTCTCCAGATTCTTCATCATCTCGTCGTACGTCGGCTCGGCAAAGCGATTGATGGCCATGTAGCCGGTTCCGCTTTCGTCAACAAAGGCGGCGTCCACCGTGTACAGGGGGATCTTGTCGCGTGTGATGTCGAACTGGAGCGGCTCGGCGGCCTGCGGGCGCACGATCGTGATCATCACGTGGGTTCCCTTGGGGCCACGGAGCTTCTTGGGCACATCCTCGCGGGTAAGGCCAATTGCATTGTTGCCGTCGATCTTGATGATCTTGTCGCCGGCCATGATCCCGAGCGCCTCGGAGGGGCCGCCGCTGATCGGGGTGACGATGGTGATCGTATCCTTGACAAGATCGAACTCCACGCCGATGCCCTCGAAGCTGCCACGGAAATCCTCTTCCACGCGCTTCTGCTGCTCGGCTGGTATATAGATGGAATGGGGGTCGAGCTCGTTCAGCATGCCAACAATCGCCGACTCCACCAGCTTCGGTGTGTTCACCTCGTCCACGTAGTTCTTCTGGACAACGAACAACACCGACTTGAACTTCTCCATCTGCTCGTAGATGCTGTCTCCGGAGATCAGCTTCTCTACCTGTATGCCAATGATAATGCCCACGGCAAGGCCAAGCACCGTGAACCACATTTTCTTCTTTCTGGTCATCGACGGATCGTAGTAAATGGTACGTGGATCGGTCGCATCGCGACGTTTCCAAGGGATAGGCGGCTGCTGGTCCAATTGGCTCATGACATCAGCGTACTACACACTCGACCAACGGCCGGGGCCATGTTTTGTTGCATGCGTGCCGCCGGCTGTTCGTATTTGGGTTTGAAGCTCCCAATGCTCAGGCTAAAGTAGTGCTCGTTCGTACGCCACGCAATGGCCGATGCCGCGCACAAACCGCTTGCAGAAGCAACGGCGTACGACGGGCCTCGGTTAGACGACGACGGCGGTCAGACGTTCCAAGGCTTCCCGATATTTCGCGGCAGTGCCGTCGATAACGTCCGCCGGAAGCGGCGGCGGTGGCGGAGTCTTGTCCCAACCGATAGCCTCAAGATAGTCGCGCAGGTACTGTTTGTCGAAGTTCTCCTGCGGGAAACCTTCACGATAGGCCGAAGCAAGCCAGAATCGAGAACTGTCCGGTGTGAGCGCCTCGTCGATCAGGATCAACGCCCCTGATTCATCGACGCCGAACTCGAACTTTGTATCGGCAATGATGATGCCGCGTTCCTCGGCAATCGCGCGGGCGCGCGAGTACAGCTCCAGCGTGATCGCGCGGGCCTGTTCGGCAATTGTAAGGCCCGTAAGCTCGGCCGCCTGCTCGAACGTAATGTTGATGTCGTGGCCCTGTTCGGCCTTGGTGGCCGGCGTGAAGATCGGCTGTTCAAGCCTGGAGGATTCCAGCAGACCCGGCGGCAGCGGGTTGCCGCAAACGATGCCACCGGCCTGATACTCCTTCCAGCCCGAGCCGGCCAGATACCCGCGTGCCACGCATTCGATCGGCAGCGGCCGGGTTTTTCGCACCAGCATCGATCGGCCTTCCAACTGCTCGCGATAAGGGGCGCATTCGGCCGGGAATTGGTCCACATCGGCGGTGATCAGATGGTTGGGAACAACGTTGGCGAGTTGCTCGAACCAGAACAGCGAGAGCGAGGTCAGGATACGGCCCTTGCCGGGGATGGGCTCGTTCATGATCACATCGTAGGCACTGATGCGGTCGGTTGCCACGAACAGGAGGGCGTTGCCCAGATCGTAGACATCGCGCACCTTGCCGCGACGCCAGAGTGTGAGGGTTTCGAACGATGTCGAGTGCAGAGCGGTTTCGGCCATGGATCCAGTTTTTTCGTCGCAATATTGGTAATCGCGGCGGATTATCGTAAACTTGTCGAAAAGAAGCCGTTGCCGCGCGCAATGGCTTTTGATGTTATTAGCCCCCGTATCTCGAAACGAAGATTCTTTTGTGCCATGTCCGACATTGTGTATCTGACCCAGGAGCGCATGCGCGAACTGGAGGAAGAGTTAAAGCACCTCAAGATCGATAAGCGGAAGGAGATCGCCGAGAAGATCGCCGAGGCGCGGTCGTATGGTGACCTGTCGGAGAACGCCGAGTACGATGCGGCCAAGGAGGCCCAGGGGATGCTCGAAGCACGAATCTACAAGCTTGAGCAGACTGTTTCACGCGCCCGTGTGATCGACGGGACCAACCTGCCGACCGACAAGGTCTATATCCTCTGTATTGTCTCCGTTCTGAATCATTCCAACAATACTGTCATCGACTACATGATGGTTTCGGCCGAAGAGGCCGACGTGGAACAGCGCAAGCTGGCGGTCACATCGCCGATCGGCAAGGCCCTGATGGGCAAGAGCGTGGGCGATGTGGTTACCGTTACGGTGCCGGCCGGTACCACGACGCTGGAAATCAAGGGCATCCGGAGATAGATTCGCCCGGATCCCGGGCAACGACTGCGCGAGCCGAGGACATCCGGTGGGGACGGGACCGCAATCTTTCTTCAATCAACGTGTTAAACGCCGTGGCCGCTGCCGAGTCTGAAGCGCTGTATGTTTACATCAGCGATATCACTTGCGGCGCCTCGGTATCGGGGCGCAATGGTTGAGCTCGACGACAGACAGCTTCTCGACCTGTATCGTGCGGGCCAGGTGGACCGCATGTTCAACGAGATGGTTCGCCGCTACCATTCCCGTATCTACTGGGCCGCTCGTCGCATGGTGAAAAGCCATGAGGACGCCGATGATATCGCGCAGGATGTGTTCGTGCGTGCGTATTCGGCCCTCTCGAACTTCCGGGGCGACTCCGGCATCTACACCTGGCTGTACCGCATCGCGATCAACCTGTCGATCAACCATCTGCGCAAGCAGAAAGTTCGGCGGCTGATGGACATCACCGACTACATCCCGTTTCTCGGCAAGGATGCCGATCAAGATTCGGGGATGATCCGCGACGAAAACGTATCCCTCATCGAAAAGGCCATCAAAACGCTTCCGGAAAAGCAGCGCGCGGTGTTTATCATGCGCTATTACGACGAGATGCCGTACGAGCAGATTTCGGCGATCCTTGGAACGTCGGTGGGCGGGCTGAAGGCAAACTTTCATCACGCCGTGAAGAAGGTGACCGCCTACGTAAAGAAGCATCATGGCAAGGTGAATCTGGAGGGGCTGGACGGTGAGGATTTCAATGCAGATGAAGCGGAAAGTGATACCTCGGGGCTGTAGCGTGCCGGTTGCACACCCGCCCAGGTATTCCTGATGCGCGCGCGCATGATTGGATCGATCGAATCAGAAGACGTGATGATTGAGCAGGCAGTGAGTTGCCCTGCCTTGGTTGAGAAGGAGAACAGCAATGGGCATTACATCGTTCGGAAATAAGCATATCCCGACCGACGCCGAGATTGAGCGTGATGTAGCCGAGCTGCGAAATTTGCTGTCGGGTGTGGATAATCCCTCGGAGCCCCACCCGGCCTACTGGCAGAACTTCGTGGTGAACGTGCGCAAGCGTATCGATGATGGCGGCGCGAAACGGAAGGCATGGCGATTTTCGCCGGCATGGGCATCGTTGAGCGCGGCCGCCGTGGTTACGATCATCGTTGTTACCTCGGGCATTCTGGATCAGTTGCCGCCACCGCCACCGGCGTATCCGCCAAAGCCGGTACCGGTAAGCCTTGGCGACTCGTACTCGCAAACCAACACGCGCAGCCTGGTGCTCAGCGAACAGGATGTGCGCATGATCAACGCCATTGTTTCGGATGACCGCGACGACGCGATCTTTGAAACATTGGTTGATTCGCAGTGAGGTGCCCGGCAATTCGTGAAGTGTGACCTCCTGCCCCTGGCCGGTATGTACGGCCGCTGAATATGATAACGGGCGCTCGGCAATCATGCCGGGCGCCCGTACTTTTTGATGTCCTGTGCCGCTGTTGCGATGTCCGCCCACACTAGGCCGGCGATTACATCGAAACACCGATGGCCCAGCGGTACCGCACGATGTTGCCGTTGAGCAGATCGGACGACGCGACAAATGGCAGGTGCAGGCTCAGGCGCACCGGGGTGGGCGAGTCGATCGCGTCGACGATGACATCCGGCAACAGCGTGTTGAGAACGTCGATCGAGACCACGGCGCCGGCCTCGGCATTGAGATGGCGCATGCCGTTGAGCGACACGGCCCCGGTAAACAGCCAGCCGGCTGCCCCGTACAGTTGCACGTCCATGCGTTCCAGGATCGGCAGGCGAATGATCGACCGAAACGGATTCAGGTTCCCGATGCCGATCCGCGCGTTGATCAATCCATCGCCCAGCCGGTTGGCGGCGTCGAGCTCGGCAAGCGACAGCAGGTAGCCGTGCGTGGGGAGCACAAGGTGATTGCGTGCGGCAAAGCCGGGCTCCGCGTTCATTGCCAGGCGCTGTATCAGATTGGCGTGCATCTCGCGCGAGGTGGCGCCGGCCGCGTTGAACCGCATCTGTGCCGGCGCGGTGCCCTCGATCGCTCCGGCGAACAGATCCAGATCGGCTCGCCACGGGCCGCTCTGCCAGTTGCACGTGCCGCTCAGGCGTGCTCTGGAGAATGCCGTTGCGCTGGCAAAACTTGCATCCAGATCCGCATGCCCCTCCATCCGCCAACCGTCACCAACCGCGCCGCCAATCATGTAGCCCAGGCTTACGGTATTGTATCCGCCGGGTGTCCAGCAAGCTACATCGTTCGCGTAGTTGCCGCCAACAAGCACCTCGCGCTCAACCTGGAGGCTGAGTTGCTGTGTAAGCGGCTCGGTGTAATTGTATGGGCGGATGCTTTTCTCCAGCCGCGCGGACCATAGCTGAACGCCGTCGGCATTTGTGGCCTGCAGCGCAACCCGACCAAGGCGGCCAAGCAGGCCGATGGGCGTGTCGTATCGGAGGTCGTAATCCACGCGTTCGGATCGTGCATTGTAGTACAGGCCCACTGTTGCGTTGTAGCGGTTGAATGCGTAGCCGCCATCGGCAACAATACCTATCTGGGCGCCGTCGGCCTTTGCGTACCATACCGTGGGGCGGAGCCGGACGCTGTAGGCATCCATCGGTCGTTTGAAATCCCAGCGACGATACCATGCCGCGGATATCGGCGGCAATACGCTTGCCAGCAGGCCGGTGCCACGGGTGTTGTTGGTGCGGTCGATATCAAACAACAGGGTTGATGTGTCGATGGTGGCGCATACAACACGTTGAGCCGTGATAAACGACGTCTCGTAGGATGGCGACGTCCACTTCCAGCGTGGCAGGTGGTACTCCACGCCGGGTTTGGTCCAGTTCTCCACCGGAATGTTCGCCGTGGCCGTGCTGCCGTCCTCGTAGGTCAGCGTGATATCCAGCGGCATGATCGCTTCGCCATGATTGGTAAGCCGAATGCCTGTGACAAACGTGCCTGCGCTGTCGCGTGAGGTTATCCCGTCCAGACCGTAGTCGCAACGCTTGGTTGTGCCCACCCATTGATTGAAAAACCAGTCGAGCCGCATCCCGCTGGCCTCTTCCATGGCGCGCTCGAAATCGCGTGCTGTTGGATGCCGGAATCGCCAGGTGTTGTAGTAGTGGCGCATGGCCGCATCAAACAGCGAATCGCCGAACATGTACTGTACCATGCGCAGTACGGCCTCGCCACGCCAATAGGGCAGGCTGCCCGTGATCGGCTCGCGGAAGCGGTCGTGGTAGGTGGAGATCGGCTCGTCGTACCCCATGATGGCCAGCGAGTAGGCGCTTTCCGTGTTCAGCCATCGCTTCTGCTCCGATGGGTACACTATCCGGTCCAGACCCTGGTACGGGTTGCCCGTGAACTGCGTGCGGAGCACTTCGCGGCTGGCCTCGTCGGTGAGGTACTGCGTGAATCCTTCATCAAGCCAGGCCTCCTGCGTTTCGTTGTTGCCGATCATCCCGTAGAACCATTGATGGCCAAGCTCGTGGGCGATCACACCGGCAAGGGAAACCGGCGTGCGGAATCCGGTGATCATGATCAACTGCGGATACTCCATGCCGCCATCACCGGCCATCGCCACGGTGAACTGCGGCCAGGCATAACGCCCGAATCGGCGGCTGTAATACTCCATCATCGCGCGGGTCCAGTCGGCAGCGAACAGCCAGCGCTGGTTGTTGCCACGGGTTACCAACGCGTGGATGGTGATGCCCTGCCAGTGCACGATGTGGTGTACGTATTCGGGGTCGGCCACCCACGCGAAGTCGTGCACGTCCTCGGCATGAAAGCGCCAGGTTTTGGTGCCGGTGACCTTTGGGGATGGTGCGACAACGGTATCACGTTCGCCAAGCTCGTAGCCGCAGCCTACATCGTTGGGGTTGGTGACAACCCCGGTTGCTCCAAGTACGTAGCGGGAGGGGAGCGTGATGGCAACATCGAACGTGCCGTACACTCCGTAGAATTCGCGGCCTACGTATTCGTCGGCATGCCAGCCGTTGTGGTCGTATTCGGCGAGCTTGGGGTACCACTGCGACATGGAGTACTCCACACCCTCACGGCTCATCCATCCGCCGCGGCGCGTAAGCTTGGGGATGCGCGTTTGCCACCGCATCTCGAGCACCGTGGAATCACCCGGTGCAATCGGGTGGGCCAGACGCGCGCGCAGTATCGTCTCGTCGATCGACCACTCCACAACCGCGCCATCCTGCTTCAGCTCGGCCACCACAACGGACCCTTGCTCGTCCGGCGCAAGCTGGCCGATACGCAGCCCGCCGCCGCTGATCTCACGGTCGCGAACATCCATCATGCTGCCGGGTTTGAACGCCTCGTAGAACAGGTGATAGTATACATCGCGAATCGTGTCGGGCGAATTGTTGTAGTACACCAGATGCTGGCTGCCGGTGTACGAGTGGCGATCGGTATCAACCGTGATATCCATTGTGTAGTGCACGCGCTGCTGCCAGGCCAGAAGCCGTGGCGCTCCGGCTGCCCCGCATAACGCCAGCAGCACAACCAGGCATCCGAAGCGAAGTGTTGAGTGGGGCGGATGAACGGTGGGGTGGAATCGAGTTGAGCGGCGAAGGTTGAGCATGACGACGAGTGCCGTGACCGATGGAGTTCGAGTTGGATTGCGGTTCGCAATCAACGCCGGGTGCAATCACGCAACCGGCGTGGGGCGGCCCCGCCCGGCCGGGCGGGGGGGGGCCGCAGAGGGGGACAACCGGACCCCCC
>CBHYLN010000020.1:0-49732 GCA_966128725.1 uncultured bacterium
ATGACAGTGCGACATTTCACATCCGTTGGGGCGCTCCTGATTCTTGTGGCGGCAACCTCGCTTCGGGGGCAGGTCCTCTCGACCTGGTGGTACCCGCTTGGCAACCCCGAGGGAACCCGGCGCAACCCCGTTCAGCTCGACACGCAATCGGCCCGCCAATTGGTGATAAAGTGGCGGACACCGGTGCTGGGCGGCTCGCCGACGGTGCTGATCGGCGACCTGCGCGCCCGCGACGGCGAGGCAACCCAGCAGATCGTGGGCACCGTGGGCGACACCACCGTGGCGGTGCTCTCCGAACGCGGGCTGTTGCTGGGCCGTTCCGACTACAATCGATTCCCTACCCCCGCCACCGTACGGGTAACCGGCCTGCTGAACCGCAACGAGCCGCTACCGCTGGGAGCAGCGCAGCCAACCGAGATCGGCGTTGGGATCGAACGCCGCCAGCAGAACAGCAGCGATGCGTTGTTCTGCTTCATTGCCGACTCGCTGGGGCGCCCCACCCGACGCCTGCAGATAACGGCGCCCGACGTCACCGATACCAACACCGTTGGCGTGTATCCGCTGATGCTGTATTCACAGCCCAGCCTGGAACGGGCAATCCTGGCGGTGAACAAGCTGGGTTACGCAGCGAAGACAGGCGCGGTAAACTCGGTGCAGAAATATGGCCTGGGCAAGTCGCCGGATCCGGATACGCTTATCTGGAAATTCCCCGTGGCGCCGGGCATGTATCCGCAGCACCCGGCGATAACGCGCGACCAAAGCGCCGGCAGCGGGATCTACTTCGCGCTGTCAACCGCCCCATACATCAGCTCGCCGCCGTACAGCCTTTCGGGGCCGGGAGGCGTGGGCACCACGAACACCGACGCGGCATATTCCATCGAGATTCTGGATTCCAACGCGGCCGAGAAGGACGCCACCTTCATCGCAAGCGATCGCCTGCCGACATCGGCGGTTGTCACCGACCAGGCATCGCGTGGCGCCTCGTATTTCGCAACGCTGTATCGCTCGAACAGCGACCGCGGCACGTACTTCCGGGTGATCACCGAGGAACACAACGCGCTACGGCCGGGCATCCCCACCGTGGCGCTGCGCCCGGCGTTTACGGGCGCGCTGAGCGATACGCCAACGTTCATCCCCGTCACCGACCGCGATTCGGCGCTGAACCACGGTTGGACGGTGGCCACCGCGGATGTGGACGGCGACAATCCGGACCGCAGCACCAACGACCCGGGCAAGCAGAAGTTCTTCAACAACAAGGACGACGAGCTTATCGCCGCATACAGCAATGCCGACCAGAGCGACGTGGAGAACAATACGCTGTGGGTACTGCGGCACCACGAACGCGACGCACAGGGCGGCACGATCCCGTTGTACGGGTTTATCCGCAACCCGTTCAAGGGCAGGCTGATGGCGGTTGGGCACGTGCTGGCCGACTCGGTTGGCGGCGTGCCCACCAACAAGGAGGAGGTTATCGTCGCCTATCGAAACACCCTTCGGGTGCTGCGATTGAAGGACTACCAGGACGACGTTTTCGACAATCTCCGAAGCGAGCCGCAGCAGTATTTCGCCGAGGTGGCGTCGTTCCCGCTGGATGCGCCGCTGGTAAGCGTGGCGATCGCCGATATCGATGCCGACGGCCGCAACGATATCGTGGCCACAACAACGGCAGCAACCTACGCCATCGGCCTGGCACAGCCGGAGCCGTTTGGCGCGGTGAGCACAAACGACGCCGAATACTGCGGGTCGGACTCGATCACCATCCGCTGGAACCGCCGCACAACGGGCGATTCATCCGTGAACGTGAGCGTGGTGCACGATAACGGCGCCGTCGAGCGCACTATTCAGGGATATCGGCGATATGCCACGCTTGACTTGTTGAACCCGGGCGCCGGCGCCGATTCGCTGACGATCGCCAGCAGCGAGTTTCCGCCCGGCACATATCGCGTTGTGATACGCGATCCCCTGCTGAATACCCTTGCCGACTCGACCCCGGCGTTCACGGTGCGCGCGGCCGCCATCAGCAACTTCACGGTAACCACGCAGGCCGCGCCGCAGTTCGGCGAACCGGTTTCGGTTGATGCCGACGTTTCCTGCGCCGAGGCGGTACGCCTGGAGGTTTCCGCGAACGGAACGGTCTGGGATTCGGCGCGGATGGTTCCGGTGAAGGCGGGGCGCGCTTCCACGCTGGACACGATTCTCTGCCCGGACAATTCGTGCGACGCGCCCGATTCGCTGATCAAGTGGTACCGCTATGTGGACAAATGGGGCACCGTATACGCCGGCCCACAACGCGTGGTGATCCCCGCCGAACGTGTGCCGCTGCTTGTGCAGGGCGATACCAGCAGCGCCTTGCGCGCGCGTGTTGCCACATGGCCGCGCGATACGTTCACATGTGCAACGGTCAGCATATCTATCAGCAGCGACGGCGGCGTATCGTGGCTCCCGCTGGCTACCGGTGTGGACCGAAACGCGGCCAGATTTGCGTTCACGGTTGCCGATTCGTTGCCAGGGCAGTTGATGCTTCGCGTGTGCTGCACGGAGAACACCCCTACCGCATGCCGGCGCGCGCTGGCGTCGTTCGAGGTTCCACCAGTTCCGCGCGAAGGCCACGTTGCCCCCAACCCCTTCGTGCCCGGCCGCGGAGAGGAGGCCGTGATCACATTCCAAACCCGAGGCACCAACACCGTTCGCGCAAGCATCTACGATGCATCGAACACGGAGGTGCGCCGGATCGACGTGCCCGACGGCGGAGGCGGGTTCCGGAGGGCGCTTTGGAACGGCCGTAATTCGCGAGGGGAGATTGTGGCCGGCGGCACGTATATTTGCATCGTTGAAGACGGGGATACCCCCATCGTTTTTCCGATCATTGTTGGCAGTAACTGATGCGCCGGTGCTGGATGTTTGTGGTGGTTGCCGTAACGGTGCTCGCATTGCGTGCGCCTGTTTCGGTTGTGGCCGCCTCCATCGACTACGGCGCCGTGCTTGCCCAGCAGCCCGATCCGAAAAAGAAGGAGCTGACCGCGTCGCTCAGCCGCTCGGTTGAGAACGAAACGCTGACGCTTTCGGTGTACTTCCCTGAGGATGCCCCTGCGATCCGCATTGGTCTGTACAACATTCTGGGCAAGCTGATCGAAGTATATCCGGCTTCGTCGGCCACCAAAGGGGACCAAACCTATCGGTTCCAGACACGCGGGCTGGCCTCCGGCCCGTACATTGTTGTGCTCGAGGCCGGCGGCCAACGGGTGGTAAACAAGGCGATGCTCTCCCGCTAACCAGCCCCCGCCCCGCTGTCCCGCGTTCATCCAACACGCCGCATCCATCATCTGGTTTTGACACTCGGCCCAACCATATCCCGCGCCCTGGCAATTCTTGTGTCGGCCATCGTGCTGGCCCCGGCGCCATCGCGCGCGCAGGAAGTTGGCGGCTACACCGGCGCGTTTCTGCGCCGAGCGGTTTCCGCTCAGGAGACGGGCATGGCCGGGGCGTTTGTACCGTTCAACTCCAACTCCTCCGCCGTACTTGTTGGCGGCGCGGCGCTTACCAACCTGGACGGGAGCTCGGCCACGTTTTCCACCTGGTTCCTCCCCTATCGGCAGCGGCTGGACCTTGCCGGCGCGGCATTCAGGCTTCCCGGCGGCACGGGCCTGGGCATCAGCATCGCGCGGTACGGCATTACCGACATACCTCTGTACGACCGCCAGGAGCGGACAACGGGCCTGGGCAACGGCACCGATCTTGCCGTGTCGGCCAGCGGAGGGCTTCGTATCGGCCCGGGCGCGATTGGCGCCACCCTGCGCTACCTTCGCTTTGATGCCGATGCCGTTGACGGGAGCGCCGGATACGCGGTGGACCTTTCCGGTCTGCTGGAATTCGAGTCCGCGTTTAACGAACGCGACTGGCTGATTGCGTCGTTGCTGGTAGCGAACATCGCCGGCGAGCAGAGCAACGGGCATCACCCGGCCGCCGCCGCCGTGCGGCTTGGCGGCGCCTATGTGTATCCGCTGGAGCAGGACCGATATCTGGCCACACGCGAGGATCCAAGCGGTATCCCGGCAACCTCGCGCCAGCGCCCGCAAGCCTATTTGATGGGCGCGGTGGAAGTTCGGATGGCGCAGCTCGATTCGCTTGCGCCATCGATCACCTTTGGCGCGGAGTGGGCGCTGGCCGAAGCGCCGGTGGGCCTGCGCCTGGGTGTGAACACCCGCACGGGCATCGCCGCAGGATTCATGCTGCGGTGGCCTGCGAACGTCACCGTGGATGTGGGCGCAACCGGCGACGGCATCTCGAACAACGTGGCGGCCACCACATCGATCACGATCGCGATTCCCTGACGGCCAACGCCGGCACGCTGACCCGCGCCGCAGAAACCGGCGCGAACACGCACCAACGGCTCTCTCACAAATCGTATCGGATTTGCGCCCCGGCCATGCGTGCGCCCTCCCTTCCGTATATTGGGCCGATCGTTCCGGAGCCGGCCTTGCCGCGCACCGCACATTCCAACGCGCCACGCCGGCGCACCGACTCTGCTCCATGCCGACATCGATTGCCCTTGCCGCCGATCATGGTGGCGTTGCCTACAAGGATCGTATTGCCCTGCTGCTTCGCGAAGCCGGGCACGAGGTGCTGGATTTCGGCACCCACGGTCCGGAATCGATCGACTATCCCGACGTGGCACGGGCCGCGGCCGAGGCTGTGGCCGCAGGTACGGCGGAGTTCGCGGTGCTGGTGTGCGGCTCCGGTATCGGTGTATCCATCGTGGCCAACAAGGTTCCGGGAATCCGCGCTGCCAACTGCCTGACACCGGAGATGGCGGCGCTTGCGCGGGAGCATAATCATGCCAACGTGCTGACACTTGGCGAACGCCTGATGACCTGGGACACCGCCGCCGATATCGTGCGCGCATTCCTGGAAACATCGGCATCGCAGGACGAACGCCATACACGGCGCGTTCGGAAAATCCACGACCTGACAGGCAACTGACGCCCTGCAAGCCAACGCTTCGCAGCCCAATCGAATCTCAACAACCGAACCCTTCCGACATGTTCGACAACCTGAAATCAAGCGACCCGGAACTGTTCACCGCCATCGCCGGCGAGGTTCATCGCCAGAACGACAAAATCGAACTGATTGCCAGCGAGAACTTCACCAGCCGCGCGGTAATGGAGGCGCAGGGATCGCCGCTTACGAACAAGTATGCCGAGGGTTATCCGGGCCGCCGATTCTACGGCGGTTGCGAGTGGGTTGATGTGGCCGAAAGCCTGGCGCTGGAGCGCGTGAAGAAATTGTTCGGGGCCGAGTATGCAAATGTGCAGCCGCATTCGGGGTCATCGGCCAACATGGCCACGTATTTCTCCTTCCTGAAGCACGGCGACACGGTGCTCGGCATGGATCTTTCGCACGGCGGGCACCTTACGCACGGTTCGGCCGTGAATTTCTCGGGCAAGTTTTACCGGTTTGTCTCCTACGGCGTAAGCGCCGAAACCGGCATGATCGATTACGACGACGTTCGCGCGAAGGCGCTGGAACATCGCCCCAAGATGATCACCGTGGGCGCGTCGGCCTACAGCCGGAATATCGACTACCGGACCTTTGGCGAGATCGCGCGCGAGGTTGGGGCATTCCTGATGGCCGACATCGCGCACCCGGCGGGCCTGATCGCGAAGGGCTGGCTGAATTCGCCGATCGAGCATTGCCACGTTGTCACCTCGACAACACACAAGACACTGCGCGGCCCCCGAGGCGGGCTGATCCTGCTGGGCAAGGACTTCGAGAACCCGTTCGGGATCACCGCGCCGAAATCCGGCCGCACAAAGATGATGTCGGAGATCATCGATAGCTGGGTGATGCCCGGCATTCAGGGCGGGCCGCTGATGCATGTGATCGCCGCCAAGGCGGTGGCGTTTGGCGAGGCTCTTACCGACGATTTCAAGGTCTACACCGAACGTGTGATCGTCAACGCCAAGGCATTGGCGGCTGCGCTGATGGCGCGCGGATACAACGTCATCTCCGGCGGCACCGACAACCACCTGCTGTTGGTGGACCTGCGCAACAAGGGGCTTACCGGCCGCGCCGCCGAGATCGCGCTCGACCAGGCCGGCATCACATGCAATAAAAATGCCGTCCCGTTCGACGACAAGTCGCCCTTGATAACCTCGGGCATCCGCCTGGGATCGCCGGCAATGACATCGCGCGGCATGGGCGAGGCCCAGATGGAGCAGATTGCCGACCTGGTGGACCGCGTGATCGCCAACAGCACCAACGAGCAGCAGTTGAAGGGCATCAAGGAGGAGGTTCGCGAGTTCTGCTCGGCGTTCCCGCTGTATCCCGAAATAGTCGCAGGCGTTGGCGAGCGCCCGGCCGAACCGGCCGAGGCCACGGCCTGAACCCGGCACAATCGCGGCGTACGTTGACCGGCCCCCCAGCAGCGGGCCGGCGGCGGCAGTCAGGCATACGTAACCGGCCCCGGGTTTTCGTTGCGGATCGCATGGCGCGCTCCGCGACATCCGTTATCTGATCCAGATTGCATTATGGCGACGCATGACGACGTCAACGATTCGCATCACGACTCCGACCCGGCCAACCAGCCGGGGAGCGATGGTCATGTTCGGCAACCGGATGACCGAGGCGAACAGGATCAGGCGCGGCAATATGCCGCGCAGGGTCACAGCCCTTTCGAGGGGATGACCGGGGCGCCGCCGGCCGACACGTACCCGCATACAACCGTGGTACAGGGCGAGATCGTTGAGGAACCGGCCGACCGGGAGATGGGCTTCTTCGATCACCTTGAGGAGTTGCGGTGGCGGATTATCAAGGCGCTGATCGGCCTGGCCGTGGCGGCAACCGCCTGCGGCATCTTTCTCGACCGGATCATGGAGGACGTGATCCTTGGCCCCTGGCATCACCTGAGCGCCGGCAAGGAGCTGCAGAATCTCGAGATGATGGGCCAGATCACGCTGGCGATCCAGGTGGCGCTGGTGTCGGGCCTGATACTCGGCATGCCGTTCATCATCTGGCAGTTCTGGGGCTTTATCAAGCCCGGCCTGTACGAGAAGGAACGCAAGATGGCAAGCTGGGTGGCCATCGCCACGATGCTGTGCTTCCTGGCGGGCGTGTCGTTCGCGTACTTCATGCTGATACCCACCTCGCTGGGATTCACGCTTTCGTTCGGCTTCAAGGGAATCGCCAACCAGTTCACGATCTCGAACTATTTCAGCTTTGTCCTGGGTCTCAGCCTGGCGTGTGGCCTGGTGTTCGAGATGCCGATGTTGAGCTACGCGCTTACACGGTTCGGCATTCTCAGCCCCGCATTCCTGCGCAAATACCGCAGGCACTCGATCGTGGTAATCCTGATTGTGGCCGCTATCGTAACGCCCACACCCGATCCGTTCAATCAGCTTCTGCTGGCCGTGCCGTTGTATGGGCTGTACGAGCTGAGCATCTACGTCTCGGCCGTCACGCGTCGTAAACGCGACGCCGCCGATACCGACTGGCAGCAACGATTCGGGCTGGGTGGCCCGTCATCGGAGCCGTAGTTGCCAACCGACGAACCATTGTCATTCTCGAACACGAACTACCAACCTCCGAAGCGGTAGCCCCTCACGCTATGGATCTCGCTACGATATCGCATCCGATCGACAGCCATCTGAAGGAGTTCCGCAGGTTCTTTCGCGAGTCAATGCACTCCAAGATCCTGCTGCTCGACATCGTGGTGCGCTATATACTCCGCCAGAAGGGCAAGCAGGTACGCCCCATGCTGGTGCTGCTGGCGGCCGAGGTGGCCGGGGGCATCTCGCGCCGCACATACGTGGGCGCGGCAATGGTTGAGCTGCTGCACACCGCCACGCTGGTGCACGACGATGTGGTTGACGAGGCCGAGGAACGCCGGGGGCTGCCATCGATCAACGCCGTATGGAAGAACAAGGTGGCCGTGCTGGTGGGCGACTATCTGCTGTCGCGCGGGTTGCTGGTGGCGGTTGAGCACAGCGAGTTCGGGTTCCTGCAGATCACATCCGAGACCGTGAAGCGCATGAGCGAGGGCGAGCTGCTGCAGATCCAGAAGTCGCGCAAGCTGGACATTCAGGAGTCCGAGTACTTCCGCATCATCTCCGACAAAACCGCATCGTTGATCGGCGCATGTTGCGAGCTTGGGGCATCCAGCGCAACCGACGATCCGGAGGCCCGCGCCGCGCTGCGCGCATACGGCGAGATGGTGGGTATCGCGTTCCAGATTCGCGACGACATTTTCGACTATGTCTCCACCGACGCCGCGATCGGCAAGCCCACCGGCAACGATCTGAAGGAACGCAAGCTGACGCTGCCGTTGATCTACTCGATGAATCAGGCGCCGCGCAAGGAATCCAAACGCATCCTGGGCCTGATAAAGCGCGGCGAGGAATCGAAGGAGCGCACCCTGGCGGTACGCGAGTTCGTTACGCAGTACGGCGGGCTGGTGTATGCCGAAAAAACGGCGATAGAATATTGCGCGCGCGCGCGCGAGGCAATCGCACCGTTCGCCGACGGGCCGGCCAAGCGTTCGCTGCTTGGGTTCATCGAATTTGCATTGAAGCGTGATGCGTAGGGCAATGGTTCACCCCGCGATGCCCGGCGCCGTTGTGGCCGTTGCAATCGCATGCGCCACCGGGCTGCTGGCGGCGCCCCCCATCGCCAATGCCGGGCCAATCCACGAGGCCGCCAAGGCAGGCAACATCGCCGAGGTCCGGCGACTGCTGGCGGCCGACTCCACCCTGATCCGTTCGTTCGACGAAGATCTTGCCACCCCACTTCACTGGGCTGCCTACAGCGGGAACGCCGAGCTTGTAACCATGCTGCTGCGTCGCGGCGCGGCCGTGGCCGCCCCGGATCGCGCGCGATCCACCCCGCTGCATTACGCCGCGTGGGCCGGGAAGCTGGAAACATGCCGCGCGCTGGTAACGGCCGGCGCCGCAATCGACGCGCGCAACAGCACGCAGGCAACCCCGCTGCATTCGGCGGCGCAGACCGGCCATCTGGACGTTGTGAACTTCCTGCTCGACCGTGGCGCCGCCGTGGATGCGCTGAACTCAAACGGAGCAACGCCGTTGTTCGGCGCGGTGCAGGACGGGCGATTCGAGGTTGTGACCACGTTGCTTGCGCACGGCTCGTCGCTTGCGGCACGCAATCGCGATGGCGGCACGGTGCTGCATATCGCCGCCCGTGAGGGCCGGCTGCAGATGGTGGCGTATCTGATCGAACGCAACTGCCCCGTGGACGCAACAACACGCCAGGGCTGGACGCCGCTGCACTTCGCGGCTTCGCGCGGATATCGCGACGTTATCGAGCGGCTGCTGGCGGCCGGCGCCGCAATCGAAGCCCGCAACTCCGAAGGCGCCACACCGCTTGCCGTGGCCGCCGGTGCGGGGAAAATCGAATCCGTTCAGGACTTGCTGGCGCGCGGCGCCAACGTGAACGCAGCCGCGCGCGGCGGTGTGACACCGCTGTACAATGCGGCCGCCTACGGGCAACGCGCGGTTGTGCGGGCATTGCTGGACGCCGGGGCCAACGCTTCGGCCGCAACCGATGACGGCGGCACGGCACTGCACGGCACGGCCGAACGCGGAGATACCGAAACGGCTTCCATGCTGCTGGCGGCCGGCGCCCCGATCAACGCCAGGGGCGGGCTTGGGTGGTCGCCGCTGCACTACGCCATTGCAAACGCGCGCACGGAGTTCGCACGATTTCTGCTGGACCACGGCGCCGATGTCAATGCCACCAACAGCGCGATGGCAACGCCGCTGCACGTTGCGGCCACACGCGGCGATGCGCCGGCGGTATTGCTTCTGCTGGAGCGCGGCGCCCACCGCGATGCCCGCGACACCAATGGCCTTACCGCGTACGATGCCGCTGTCAAAATGAACCGTACGGCCGTTATCGAGCTATTACGACCGTGACACGGCCGTGCGCCGCCAACACGGATGAGATTCACGCTTCCCTCAACAACGCCCATGCAACGGATGTCGGCCACTGGTGGCATCATCGCCATCTTCCTTGTGCTGGTTGCAGCCACCTCGCCTTCGTTACCCGCCATGCCGTACGCCGGCGGCCCACCTTCGCCCATTCACCGCGCCGCCGAGCGGGGCGATACCAAGGGCGTACTGCGCCTGCTGAAGCGCAAGCCGGAGCTGGCCCGGGCACGCGACGCCGCGGGCAACACCCCTCTTCATCTTGCGGCGGCGAAGGGCTTCGACAACACCGCGGCGGCACTGCTTGACGCCGGCGCCGAGATTGATGCCCAAACCAACGGGAGCAAGCTTACGCCGCTGATGCTGGCCGTGGCCGGCAAACGCACGGCCGTGGTGGCACTGCTGCTGGAGCGCGGCGCGAACGTGGATCTGGTATCGACCAGCGCCGGCGGAGCGCTGCATCAGGCTGTGGCTATTGGTGATACGGCGATGGTACGGGTGCTGCTGGAGCGCGGCGCGAACGTGAATCAGCAGGACAGGAACGAGGGCTGGAGCCCGCTGTGTTACGCGATCTTCTACCGCCGGATGGCGCTCGCAGAGCTGCTGCTTGCAAAGGGCGCCGAGGTCAATATCCGGCTTCACCGGGGGTACACCCCCATGCACATCGCGGCCGCACAGGGCGATACGGCAATGGCCACGATGCTGATTGCCCACAATGCCGAGGCCGACATCGCCGACAACCGCGGGCGTACGCCGATGTTCGAGGCAATCGGCGCCAACCGTCCGACCATGGTCCGGTTGCTGCTTGCCAACGGTGCGAACGTAAACGCAAAGGACGAGTTCGACGCAACGCCCCTTTCCGAAGCGCAGCAGGAGAACAACGCGGTGATTGTGGAGATGCTGCGAGCCGCTGGCGCGAAGTAGCGCCGAGGAACAATCCGTCAGTAACGTCCGAAGGCCGGGATTGCTCCCGGCCTTTGCTGTTGTTTGCCATTGCGCGCGCCGATCACCCCGACGTGCGCTCGTGCCACCGCGCAAGGACCTCGGCCTCGCGTTCGGCGCTCATCCCGGCGCGCGGCTCGCGATCCGGCGGCAGGGTCGCGGCCCACTCCAACGTTGCTCGGATGGTATCCTGCAGAGGCCGGAAGGTGAGCCCGGCCCCGAAGGCCTTGCTGCAATCCACGTAGTTGAACCCCACGCTGGATTCGTCGCTGCTTGGCAACCACAGCGGCAGCTCCATCCACGGCCCCACCTCCTGCTCAAGAAGGAAGGCATCGTCCATCCATGTAATCGTGGGATGCACACCGGTCACCTGGCTGCTTGCATCAAGCACCTGGCCGATCGTCATCGGGTAATCGGGGCCGGTGGCATTGAAGGTTCCGGCGGTGCCCTGCTCCACCATGCGGACAATCCACTCGGCGAGGTCGCGAACGTCGATGAACTGCGTGGGGATGTCGGGATTCTCCGGTGCAAGCATCTCACCACCGTGCGCCACGCGACGGGGCCAGTAGGTGAATCGATCGGAGAAATCGCACGGCCCAACAATCAACCCGGCACGAACGTTCAGCGCACGGCCGGGCGCTATATCCTCCGCGGCCTGTTCGCACAGCGCCTTCAGCGGCCCGTAGGTTTCGCCCGTGATCTCCTCAACGCCCGGGTCCTCCAGTGTTCCAACGGCGCCGGATTCGTCCAACCCCGGCTTGCTGACATCGGAGTACACCGAGATGCTTGAGACCATTGTGTAGTGCCCGATGCCGGGCCCAAGGGTTTCGCCCAGAAGCCGCACCGCGCGCGGGAAGTAGGCTGATGTATCGATCACCGCATCCCATGCCCGCCCGGCAAGCAGGCCGATGTCGTTGATGCGGTCGCCTTTGATCTTTTCCACATCGGGAAACAGTTCGGGGAAATGGATGCCACGATTGAACAGCGTTATCTCGTGCCCGCGCGCGATAGCGTTCTCCGCGATGTAGCGACCGAGAAATACGGTGCCCCCCATGATGAGAATCTTCATGCCGACGCCCTCGTTGTGTTCTGTGTAGGATGATGCCCGAAATCGCTACGGCGTGTGCGGTGTTCGGTTGCACCGTCACCAACAAAAAATGCGCGGCTGTGTTTCACGGTTGTACTTCACGGCTGTGTTTCACGGTTGTACTTCACGGTTGTATTCCAGGGTATGCTTCACAGCGGGCTTCGCGGCCGGCGGTGGCCGATGCCTGGCTAACGAGCGCCGCGAGCCACCGGACGCATGCTTCCCTCCGAACGGGCTTGGTAAGGATATCGCGATTCCTGCCTCGTGCAGGCACATCATGGTTGGGTATCTTCGCGCTGTGTGGCCACGTGCGTGCGCGGCAATCCACAGCCCCTCCCCAGGTGCAGGGCGGCTCCTGCAATCACGGCATTTCATCGAACCTTTACGACATACAGCCATGATGTACTTTCTGCGACCCGCGACATTCGCCGCGTTATCGGCATTGCTTGCCATCGGTTGCGCATCGCTGAACACCGGCGACGATTTCGATGCCCGCACGGCTGGCGAGGACGGACGTTTCACGATCGGGACCGGCAACAAGCGTCTGATGTATGGCTATCCGGTTCCGTATTCAACATCACATTTCGTGTTCGCCGTGGACGGGCAGTACGCCAGCAACAATCCACGGTTCGGTTCACCGGTGGAGTATCTCACCGGCACGCTGAAAACCAAGGGCCGTACGGGTTCGGTTCATACGGAGATCACATTCACATTCAAGGACGTCGAGATCACCCAGCGCCTGATCCCGGTGGACAGGGAGTTCAAGGATGTGGCCGTGGGCTCGTGGGGGCAGTATTATCGGATCGAGTACGAGATCACCAACCGCTCGGACGCAACACACACGGTTGGCCTGGCGTTGTTGATCGATACGATGATCGACGACAACGACGCATCCCAGATGGATGCCGACGGCACCCGGATATCGCAGCAGGCTGCATTCGGCGCCGGAAGAATTCCCGGCGAGGTACTTGTATACCACGTGCCCGGCAACAACACCGATCTGGTGGCCTCGCTGGTTACCGCAAAGGGAAAGGCCGTGAAGCCGGACGAGATGTACGTTGGGCGCTGGCCGTATCTGCACGCGGTGGTATGGGATGTGAACCTGGCCGACGGAGGATATACCGATAGCGGCATCCTGCTGAAGTGGGCGTTGGCGCCGCTGGCGGCCAACCAGAAGCGGATGGTAGCAACCCACTACGGCCTGCCGAAGCCGGGGCAGCTTTCGCTGATGGGTGGCTCCGAGGGGTTCCAGCGCGACACGGCCAATGTGTACTTCGATCTCGGCAAGGCCGATCTGAAGGACGAGGGCAAGCAGGCAATCGGAACGCTGGTCGCCGAGAAGCGCATTGCGGGCGCCTTCGTGGAGGTGTACACCGATGCCCGCGGAAACGAGGCGGCGAACCTGGCGCTTTCGCGCCGGCGCGCCGATGCGGTTATCCAGTACCTGCGCGGCCTGAACATCCCGGCCGAGGTGATCATCCCGAAGTCGTACGGCGAATCGCTGGCCGACCAAAGCGAGGAGGCGCGCGTGCAGGGCAAGCAGGAGGACCGCCGGGCGACCGTGGTGATCCTTTCCCGATAGTCGGCGGCCCGACACAGCCATCATGGATTGTCGGCACGCCGACCCGCCGGGGCAATGGCGGCCGGCGCAACCGCGACCGGTACCAAGCCGGGCGGCGTGATTATCGTGCCCGGCAAGCATGGCGCACCGTTACGTTGCATCGATTGGTGAGCCCCTTGCACGATGGCCCGGGTTCCACCATATTGTCGCCGTCTCTCCGCACGTGAACGCACGCTAGGGGTGTCCAGCAACGATGCTGGACTGAGATCATACCCTTCGAACCTGACACGGTTAGTACCGGCGCAGGGAAGCGAAACTACGATCCATCTGTTTCCACTCCCCTTCGGCTGCCTTCCGGCCCATTCTCCATCGTTGCATGTTGTGCGCTCGCCAACATCGGCGATGCGGTTCCGCACGTAACACTCAATCGGATAGAGCATCATGGCTAATGCACCCGCCTCGAACGGCACAACGCCGGATTCCGCGCCGAACGGCACGCAGGTACCTCAATTCCCAGGCTCCAGAAAGATCCACGTGCCGGGCAGCCGGCCGGACATCCGCGTGCCGATGCGCGAAATCTCGCTGGCCGATACGCCGGCATCGTTCGGCAGCGAGCCGAACGGGTCGATTGTTGTGTACGACACCTCCGGACCGTACACCGACAGCAACGTGCGGATCGACCTTCGGGCCGGGCTTCCGGAGGTACGCGCCCGCTGGATCGAGGAACGCGGCGACACCGAGATACTGGACAACCTGTCCAGCGAATACGGACGCCAGCGCGCCGCCGACGAGCGCCTGGCCGATCTCCGGTTCGAGCACATACGGCGCCCACGGCGCGCGCGCGCGGGCATGGCGGTAACGCAGATGCACTACGCGAAGCGCGGCATCATCACACCGGAGATGGAATACGTCGCGATCCGCGAATCCCTTCGCAGGGCCGACGCCGCCGACACATCGATCAACGAGCAGCATGCGGGCGTGTCGTTCGGCGCCGCGATCCCGAAGGAAATCACACCGGAGTTCGTGCGGCAGGAAGTGGCGCTTGGCCGGGCCATCATCCCGGCAAACATCAACCACACCGAGCTGGAGCCGATGATCATCGGCCGCAATTTCCTGGTGAAGATCAACTGCAACCTGGGCAACTCGGCGGTGACATCGTCGATCGAGGAAGAAGTTGAGAAGATGACGTGGGGCATCCGCTGGGGCGGCGATACGGTGATGGACCTGTCGACCGGCAAAAACATCCACGAGACCCGCGAGTGGATTGTGCGCAATTCGCCGGTGCCGATCGGCACGGTGCCGATTTACCAGGCATTGGAGAAAGTCAACGGGAAGGCCGAGGAGCTTACCTGGGAGATCTTCCGCGACACGCTTGTTGAGCAGGCCGAGCAGGGCGTTGATTACTTCACCATCCACGCCGGTGTGCTGCTGCGCTACGTGCCGCTTACCGCGCGGCGACGCACGGGCATCGTGTCGCGTGGGGGATCGATCATGGCGAAGTGGTGCCTTGCGCATCACCAGGAGAGCTTCCTGTACACACACTTCGCGGAGATCTGCGAGATCATGCGCGCCTACGATGTAAGCTTCTCGCTGGGCGACGGCCTGCGGCCCGGCTCGATCGCCGATGCCAACGACGCGGCGCAGTTCGCCGAGCTGGAAACGCTGGGCGAGCTGACGAAGGTGGCCTGGGAGCACGACTGCCAGGTGATGATCGAGGGCCCGGGCCATGTGCCGATGCACATGATCAAGGAGAACATGGACAAGCAACTGGCGATCTGCCACGAGGCCCCGTTCTACACGCTTGGGCCGCTTACCACCGATATCGCGCCCGGCTACGATCACATCACCTCGGCAATCGGCGCGGCGATGATCGGGTGGTTTGGCACGGCGATGCTGTGCTACGTTACGCCCAAGGAACATCTGGGACTGCCGAACAAGAACGATGTGCGCGAAGGCATCATCGCCTACAAGATCGCGGCGCACGCGGCCGACCTGGCAAAGGGACATCCCGGCGCGCAGGTCCGCGACAATGCGCTGTCGAAGGCACGCTTCGAGTTCCGCTGGGAGGATCAGTTCAATCTGGGTCTCGATCCGGAACGGGCACGCGAATATCACGACGAGACACTGCCGAAGGATTCCTCCAAGGTTGCCCATTTCTGTTCGATGTGCGGGCCACATTTCTGCTCGATGAAGATCACGCAGGACGTGCGCGAATACGCCGCGCAGAATGGAATCGTGGAAATCGATATCGCGGTGGAACAGGGCATGCAGCAGAAGGCGGAGGAATTCCTTCAGAAGGGCGCGGAGCTGTATCAGGGGGTATAACCCCGCACATATCGCAGGGCTGCGCTTCGAGCGGGCAACGATTAATACACAGGGCTCGCGTGCGGCATAACGCGCGCGAGCCCTGCGCGTAACCGGCGCAACCGCCGAGACTTCGGCGCGTACACCGCGCCAGCAACATGCCGCCTGCCCTTCCCACGCGCGGGTTCACAGCAAGGCATGTGGCATACGTGCGCATCGCGCCTGTGATATCACCAACCGCGATGCCCTGGTTCGGTTTGGCAACACCACATATCGGAGTCAATGATGGACATGTCCCTCTCATTGGAGCAACGCGAACTCTGGAATCGCATCCGAAGTTTCCCGCTGGATGGCGCGTGCAAGCTGCCAACGTTCACGCGACGGCTTGCGGCGGAGAATGACTGGAGCCTGAAGTACACCGCGCTGGCAATTCGAGAGTACCGCCGATTCCTGTTCCTGACGATGGTTGCCGATCATACGGTAACGCCGTCGGTGGATGTCGATCGCGTGTGGCATCTGCACCTGACCTATACCCGGGCCTACTGGGACCATCTCTGCGGGGAGATCCTTGGCCGCCCGCTGCATCACGACCCCAGCACCGGCGGCGCCACCGAAACAGCAAAGTACTCGCACCTCTATCGCACAACGCTTGAAAGCTACGAGCGCCTGTTCGGTGAAGCACCGCCCCAGGCGATCTGGCCATCGCCCACCGAACGGTTTTCGCCCGAGGCGCAGGTATATTCGTTGTCGAAGCGGACACATATCCTGATTCGGAAACCCACCCGCGCAACGCTGGCCATCTGGGTTGGCACCGTACTCTGTACCCTGTGGGCATTTGCCTCGGCGATAGTGGCGATATGCGTTCCACACGCCCCGCGCATCTGGCACCAATTCGCGTTTGCGTTCGGCGCCACGATTCTGCTGGCGTGCGCAAGCGCCATACGAGGCTTATACAGTAAGCCGGAGCGGATGCGAAGGCGGGCGCCGAAGCGATATACGCGATACCGTACAACAGGCGCGGAGCCCGGCGCGGCTGGGATAGCAGCATGCGGATACTTCGGCGGCGACACGGGCGGGCACGGCCACGACGTTGGCGGGCACACGGGATGCGGTGGACATGCGGCGTGTGGTGGGCACGCAGGCTGCGGCGCTGATAGTTCCGGAGGCGGTTGCGGCCACGGGCACTAGGCACGTAAGCTCCGCATTACGCGGAGCCGGCGAGCACTGGCCATTACGATTGCGATGCCGCACGTACGCGCGCGCGAACGAAACGTGCCGGTTCGGCGTCCGCCTGGCCGGCGGCGAATCGCGAATCCGCGGGCGACCCGGCTTCTGATTCGGCGATCATGGCAACGTCATGGCGGAACATCGGCCCGCTGTAGGCGAAGGTGTGGAACTCCCCGTTCTCGCCGCACGGATCAACCGAGGCCGGCAGGTCGGCGATGAACCGACCATCAAACTCACGGCCAACAAACCGGGCATCCAACTGGCTGGTATCCACCGACACAACATGCGCCCGCAGGCCACCATCGATCATGGCAGCGGCCAGCTCGCGGGTTGGCAAATCCCACAACGGGAAGATGGGCTGGATACCGCTGCCCAGCAGCCGCGACTCGCGGTACTCCCGGATATCGCGCAGGAAGAGATCGCCGAATGCGATGGCCCGCACACCCTGCCGGTAGGCCCTGCTCAGAAACGCCTGCATCGACTGCTCATATTCCTCGTTCGGGGCCCCGGCGCGCAGCGCGACGGTTTCCAACGGGAGCCCTGCGGCAGCGGCCTGCGCCCGAAGCAGATCGATTGGCACACCATGCATCGGCACGGCATCCTCGGCCACGGTGGTCATCAGCCCAACAACGTTGTAGCGTGGGTCATTCATCAAGCGCCACAGGCACCATGCGCTATCCTTGCCGCTGCTCCAGCACAGAATGGTGGGGATCGGCAAATCAGGGGAAGAGTGCTCGGGCAACGTGATCATCGGATGGGAAGGAATACGGCACACACGCGCCGGAATCGTTTGCGGGTTTGGACCGGCCGACAGCCGTATCGGCACCGGCCGCTGATCGCTTGATATTTTCGTGGCACGCCTGCAAGCAGGTCGGGCCGGGAATCAGCCGGCATCCGGGATGCCGGAAAATCACGGGGCGCCGGCTCCGTTGCAAGATACCGCTGATGCAGCCCGGCGCCCACGCTTCGAAACACTGATTACCATATGCACGCCTTACCATTTCAACTGATGTGTCGGCCGCACATACCGTGCGCGCTATTGTTGGTTGCCCTGCTGGCGGCGTGCAACCACAACCGGGCGCCACATGATCGGACCACCGGCGCGGTTGCGGACGCCAGCGAGCCCGGCGATACAGTGCGGATGGGTTCGCCCATGGTGCGCGCCGTTGTACAGCACGCCATCGGCCAGACATCATACACTGTATCGTACGATCCGTCGTATACGGTAATCGACTATCCTGGCGGCGATGTGCCACGCGAACGCGGGGTGTGTTCGGATGTGGTTGTGCGCGCGCTTCGTGCCCGAGGCATCGACCTGCAACGCAAGGTGCACGAGGACATGCTCCGAAACTTCAGCGCCTATCCGGCACTGTGGGGGCTTGCCGCGCCCGACGCCAACATCGACCACCGGCGTGTACCGAATCTGATGCGATACTTCGAGCGCATCGGTATCTCGTTGCCGGTCACCAACACCCCGGCGGATTATCTGCCCGGCGATATCGTTGCGTGGGAGCTGGGCAACAAGCGCCTGCATGTGGGCATAACAACCAACCGCCGCGCAGGCAAGCAATTGCTGATGGTGCATAACATCGGCAGCGGGGCGCGGGTGGAGGATGTGCTCTTCGCCTGGAAGATCATCGGCCACTATCGCTATCGGGACTGACCGAACCCGCTGCGCCCGTGCCGTGCCGGGCTGGGCGTTCATCGCCTCCATCACGGCCTGTGCCTAGATCTGCGCGGGCTCGATGGCATGAAGCTGCCGGAGATCCACACCCACCGTGGTTTCGTTGCCGGTGCTGGGCAGGAACATGTCGGTAAAACGCGCGCCCCACACTACCTCGTTGTGGCGATAGGACATCCGCGCATGCACCGTTGTTGAGAACGTATCATCCATGCCGGTAAGCAGCACCAGAAACTCGGTCTCCGTATCGCGCATCACCTCGGGCGTGAACGACGCGATAGGGCTTTGGCTGGTGATGTTGTGCACGATTGTCCAGTGCAACGGGAAGAACGATACGTGCCCGCGTTCCAGATCGAGCATCCGATACTGCCGCATGCGCCGGCCGTCCACCTCCTCAACCCAGCTCACCATCAGGCGTATGTCAACCTCGATAAGCTGGCTCTTCCGCATGTTGACGATGCGGAACTCGAACGCCCTGCCGCCCCGATACGGCGCAATAATCGCCCGGTTGCTGAACAGGATCCGCGCGGTGGGCCGTGAGAAGCGGGCAAAAAGCAGGCCGGTTGACAGCGCGAACAGGAACAGCCCAACAAAGGTTTCCAGCATCACAAGGATATTGGCGCCCAGGGTGTTCGGGCTTACGTGGCCATATCCAACAGTGGTAAAGGTTTGAACGCTGAAGAAGAAGCACTTCAGGAAACGCTGGCCGAGATCGAGATTCTCCAGGCCGCTGAGCGCCGTTGGCCCTGCCGCCACGTAGGCAAGCGCGAACAGGACGTTGATAAGGCAGTAGATGGCAAAGACGCTGACGTAGAAGCGGAACCACGAAAGGTTCAGCAACGTGTGATACGCATTGATGGATTCAAAGAACGATAACCCAACACGGGACACGTTGAACGATCCATCGCGATTCAGCAATCGTTGCCGGCTTTCCTCCGACACCCGCGATCCAAATCCCAGATCGCGGAGATCTTCCTGCGGCGCCTGCGCACCGTTTTCCCTGTAATCGGATCGCACTCGTTTCATACGCAATGATGTTGGAGATAAAGCGTGTTGGCGCAGGCCCTGCGCTACTGCGGTGTTGGGTCACTGCCCGCGTGGTTCCGGAAGAGGTTGCCGCCGGGCTCGCCAGCGGCATCGCCACGCGCTACCGGCGCTCAGACACCGGCCGATAGCCCGGCCCCGCCCTCATCCGGAATGCGTCGCGTGGCCACCGCGATATCATACGAGCGGCGCAGCAACCCAAGCGCCCGTTCAACATCGTCGGCCTGGCGAAGATAACAGCTTACCCACCCACTGTTGGGAACATGGTGATGCGGTTTCGCCAACCCACCGTTGACAACCTCATCGCGAACCTGCATGGGGAACGGGATATCCACAAGCGCGTCGCCGTGGATATGGCCGATTTCGCGGCGGCCAAGCCTGTACTCGGTGCCACCGAATCGATGCGGCCCCGAAGTTATGCCCGGCCACAACAACACTTGCTCATGAATCAACAAACCGCTTCCAGCAACCGGCATGATACCCTCCGTTATTTATGTGTGATGCGAGGCAGTGACGCCGGCAGCCGGCGACTGCGGCAACGGCTCGATCGTCCCCATCAAGCCCCGTTTGTAATCATCGATCGCCTGAAGAATCTCCTGCTTGGAGTTCATGACAAACGGCCCGTACGATACCACCGGCTCGTTCAGCGGCTCACCGGCCAGCAGCATCAACGACATCCCGCCCGGGCCGGCGGCGAACTCCACCTGCTGGCCGTCGTGCGCGTACACAAGCGCCTCGCCATCGGCAACGGCAACGCTGCCGGCAAATCCCTCGCCCTCGGTTATATAGGCCAGGGCGTTGAAGGTCTCGGGCACGGCAACGGCAAGGTTCCCGCCGGGATCGAGCTGTACGTGCACGGCCATGATGGGTGTGCGCGTAACGGCCGGCCCACGCACGGCGCCCACAGCACCGGCAATCACGCGCATATGCGAGCCGCCGGCCGGATCGTTGATCACCGGAATGTCCGACGCGGCAAGCGTCTGGTATCCGGGCTCGGTCATCTTGTCGCGCCGCGGCAGATTTACCCACAACTGGATACCGTGCATGCGCCCACCATTTTCGTGGAAGGTCGGCTCCAGCATCTCCGAGTGAATGATGCCGGAACCAGCGGTCATCCATTGCACATCGCCCGGCCCGATCACCCCGTGATTGCCACGCGAGTCGCGGTGCTCCACGCTGCCATCGAATATGATCGACACAGCCTCGAAACCACGGTGGGGATGATCCGACACACCGCTGCCCTGACCAGGCTCCAGCCGAATCGGCCCCATGTGGTCCAGAAGAAGGAATGGATCAACCTGCTGAAGCTCCGGTGTTGGAAACGGTCGCCGCACATTGAAGCCAGGGGCAACGTTCTCCCGCCGCCCCGTTACACGACGCGAGATGCTGCGCGTCGGGATCCTGTGTTCGTTCATGCAAACGTCCTCGTAATTTTTGTTCGCCTATGAACGTTCGCACAGCACGGAAATTGTCTCAACGAGGATTAACCCACCCTGCCGGTTCAGTGAAATCCCCGCAACGCCAACAACAGCACGGCCGCGCCACCCGGGTATCACACAGCGCTGGTCACAGCATGGATCGATTGTCCAGGATGTACGCTTCGTGGGATACCGCATGCAGCGCGGCCGCCATGGGGCCACATTCGGCGGCGGGAACCCCGCCGCCGATGCAGGTATTACAGTTGTCAGTCCTCCGACCTGCCGTCGCGCGACATCAGCACAAGCCGTGGCTTGAACGATGCAACGGTCTCAACAAGATCGGTTTGTACGGCAAGCACATCGGCGATGTCCTTGTAGGCCTGTGGCGCCTCGTCCATGCCGCCGCCAAGCAGTTCAACACCCCGTTCCTTAAGCCACGTATCGCGCTCGCGCTTCGGGATGCTCTCCTTGGCCTTCTTCCGGCTCATCTTGCGGCCGGCGCCGTGGCTGGCGCTGTTGATGGCATCCTCGCTTCCGCGGCCACGCACCAGATACGAGTCGTGCCCCTGCGAGCCCGGGATAATTCCCAGCACGCCATCGTGTGCTGGCGTCGCGCCCTTGCGATGCACGATCACCGTGCGCCCCTTCCACTGTTCGCGCCACGCGAAGTTGTGGTGGTTCTCCACCTGGAACACCGGCTTTTCGCCGAGCCGCTTGGAGATGGCGCGATGGATGGCGTGATGGCACGCCGAAGCAAACCGGCCTGCAAGGTTCATGCTCACCCAGTATTCCTGGCCCGGGCCGGAATCCAGATCGAGCCACGCAAGCCGGCGCATGTTCTCCGGCAGCGAGCTCTGGCGCTGCGCAAGCAACGAGTAATACTCGGCGATGCGTGCGCCAACACCACGGCTTCCCGAGTGCGACATGATCGCCAGATACCGACCAACCGGCAGGCCAAGCGCCTCGGAATCCGAAGCCCCAACCTCCAGGATGCCCGCATCCACGAAGTGATTGCCGCTTCCGCTGGTGCCAAGCTGCTCGTACGCACGGTCCTTCAGATGCCGCAACAACGGGGTGGCGTACCAATCCTCGTCGTCCATCACATCATGCTGGCGCCGTTCGTATTGCCCGAACTTCGCCCCGACACCAAATCGCGTTTCCTCGATCATCGCGCGCCGGATCCGATCGGTTGACGCGCGGTTCTTGAACCACCCGTCGGTGCCGGCCGGATATACCGTCATCATCATCCGGCACGCGATGTCCACGCCAACCATGTACGGGGCAACCGCGTTCTCAAGCGCAACAACACCGCCGATCGGGATGCCGTATCCAACGTGCGCGTCGGGCATCAAGGCCCCACCAACGGTCACAGGAAGGGCCATCGCTCCATGAAGCTGTTCCACCGCCGCGCGGTCGATCAACTCCGGACCCCACACCGGGGCCTGGATCGGCTCGGCACGCAGCACGTACCGCTCCGGCTCGCGAGCCTGCACCAACGCGGCCGCCAGCGTTGCCCGCGCATCCGAGCCGTTGAGATAGCTCTCGGGTTCGGACTGGATCGCGGCCAGCTCGGCCAGAATTGCATTGTCATCAAGCCCGTCGGCCGCCAGCAACGCCGCCAATGCCAGCGCCTTGCCAACCAACGGACCCTGCGGCCAGCCGGCATTCTTCAACGTGGTTCCAGTAATGTTCATTGTTCGGTCTCCATTCAATCATTGTGTTCATCAGGCGCAAGGCTCAGGTCGCCGCCCGGGCTGGGATAACTCCACAACACGGGTTGCCGTGCGCTCCACGAATCGGGCGTCGTGATCCACGAAGAGAATCGTGGCGCCACTGTGGCACACGGCATCCTCGATGCGCGCGCGCGTATCAAGATCCAGGTAGTTCATCGGCTCGTCCCATATGTATAGATGATGCGCGCCAACAAACGAACGGCAGAGATCGATCTTCCTCAGCTCGCCCCGGCTGAGCGTTTCCAGTTGGATGTCGCCACCGCCCGACACGCCCAGCGCCCCCAGCACCACCCGAAACTCCACCTCATCAATCCCTGCTTCCCGGAGATGCCGGTTCAGCGAGCCGGCCGACCAGCGCGGGTTCTGGTAGGCATACGCCACATCGATATGTCGCGGAATGTGCACGTATCCGGATCCCGGAATTATCTCGCCCGCCAGCGCCCGCAGCAACGTTGTCTTGCCCGATCCATTCCCCCCCACAATCGCCACGCGTTCGCCGGACTGTATCGTAAGCGATACGTTGTCCAGCACCAGCCGACCGCCCAGCTCCACCGAAAGCCCCTCGGCGCGGGCAACGATCGCGGGCGCATCGGCGGCAGGCATAAGCCAGATCGGTCTGGAGCGCTCAACATCGTGCAGCAACGCCTGCTTTTCGGCCAGCATCCGCTCCACACGCTCCTCGGCATGCAGCGCCCGCTTCATCATCTTTGCGGCGCGATGGCTTACAAAGCCCTTGTTGAACGCGCCGCGTTTTTCACGCTCGCGTGCCGCCGACCAGTTGCGCCGCTCGCGGGCGGTTTCGGCAAGGTCATCGATCTCGCGCTCCAGGTTTTCGTTCCGCCGATGTTCGTGCAACTCGCGCCGCGCACGTTGCTGCTCCCAGTCGGCAAAACCGCCCGGATGCACGGCGGCCCCGGTGGGCGTGATCGCAATCACGTGATCGGCCGAAAGCTCCAGCAGCGTGCGATCGTGCGAAACGAGCAGCCAACCGGATTTCCGCGCCAGGTATTCGCCAAGCACCGCGCGCCCCTGGCGATCCAGGTGGTCGGTGGGCTCGTCGATCAACTGGTAGGTGTCGGGCCGAAGAAACAATGCCGCGATCATGGCACGGGTTGCTTCACCACCGCTCAACGAGGTAAACGGCCGGTCGAGAACCGACTCGTCCAACCCCAACAACCCGCATTCGCGATCGATGCGCGCATCGATATCATAGCCGCCAGCCCGTTCAAACAATTCCAGCAGATCGCCATATCGTTCGAGGTCGGCCTCGGATTGCAGGCGCGAGAGCGTTTGCAGCTCGCGTTCCCACATATCGAAGGGCGCAACCGCGCCGCGCACAACCTCGCGCACCGCGCGCGCGGGCTGCGATATTTCGTACGGGAAATACGAGGCGATTGTCGGCACGTGCACCACACCGCTGGCAGGCGAAAGGTCGCCCGAAATCAACCTCAGCAGTGTGGTTTTACCGCGACCATTTCGCCCAACCAGCGCCGTGCGCCATCCTGTATCAATCGACAGCGTCAATCGGTTAAATACTTCCTCCAGCGGGGAGGGATAATGAAAACTCATCTCGCGAATTTCCACGGTACCCATATGATGGCTCCTTCAGTTAGTGGAACAACGGGATGTCGGCGGTTGCGTGCGCAGTGGCACTCAAAGTGGCCGGCACGGCTCGCGATCGTTCAGGATCGGAACTCGTGCCGGCCCGTCTTCATCGCATCAGAGCATGCTCATCGGGTACAGTAGATTTTCGTTTTACAATGAAAGGCACGACCTGGTGTAACAGGCAGGCAGAATAACGGCGCGGATTGCGCTGCCGCACGCCACGCTCCTCATCCCCCCCGATCCACGCGGCACCGATCGGCACACACACGCCAGTTAATGGCGCGGCGCCAGACCATACCACGCGGATCGGGGGAGTTTCTCCGATCGTTGCCTCGGTGTGAATTATTCCAGACAGCAAATCGCACAACCGACCACGGGAATTTTCCGAACGGTTCGGGCAATAGATTGCCCTCCCGGATCACGCGTTATTTTTCGCGCGATTGGGAACTACCCGTGGCTCGTGGATTCAGTACGATTGATATCCCGGCCCTACAGGCTGCACAGGCATTTCAACCGACGGGTTGTGTGTGCTGGTCAGTTAAACGACGTTTCCATACGCAACTCATTCTGCGTCTGGTGTTGTTGATCGTTGAAGGATGGATCCGTTCTGCTGAGCGATCTGTTGAAATAGCTCAGTACCTCGGACTGTTCAACAACAGTCAACTGCAAGGCGGCCAAACGGACGCGAATGAGACGTTCTTCTGAACGTCGCAGTGAACGGACGCGCAGGCCAACGCCGCAGATGGCGTTGTTCAACAGTCTGTTAGCGACACGCGGTATCCGCCACACATGCGCCGTGCGATTTCGCAGGCGGCAAGCGTGGCATCAACCGTTATCACGGGCCGCTCGATTCGATACGGTTCACCTTTGAACTCCAAGCGAATCATCGACTCGCCCTCCGTTGCGGACATTCATAATTGGATTTCGGCTATCGGTGGCGGATTACAAACAAAAAACCCGCCATCACTATCGCGAGGGCGGGCCATTCGGACATTCGAATGATTTCGGGCTTCAGTATTTGAAGCGCCTCCCGCCGCGCATCGCAGCATCTCGCATATTACCTAGGACCGATGGGCCCTTGGCGCTTGCGCAGATCTGATATGTATGTACGGTCAGGATCATCGTTTTTCTGTTTTGATATTGCAGGGAACAGCCCCTGCAAAAGTGGGCGCAAATGTACAGATCAAATTCATCGCAAGTCAAGCACGAAATTGATAAATGCAAAAATATTTCTTGATTTATTCAAAGTCCCGTGACGGACCATCACGGAGCGTGCAGTATCGGAACTGATCGAGCGCACCTTCACTGCCATGGCACACTCACATCATGTTCCTGGCCCGAGCCTGATGCATCGATGCGCTGCATACGCGATCGCGGCGTTGTGTTTCGCGGCACCGGACTCGGCACCAATCGGCCGATGCAGTGCCAGCAGCGAAACACGCCCCGGATTCAGCGCGCGCACAGGCCTGCCCGACTACCGCCAACCAACGCCCCCCAATGTTCAACAGCCCGTGCGTTGCTCGCGTGGTTGGTGTGCGCTTGGCCGATGCCTCGGTTGATACCCGGGCAGACGTTCGATGCAACCGGGCAGCCGGACGCTTCGCACACCCAAAGATTCCGGGCGCCATGCAGCCGTGCTTGCTACTGCCCTGGTCCCGGAGCGCTGGGCCGAAGATCGTAGTGGATGACCGCGCGGGGACAAACCGACGCGGACAAATGCAGCCGGCCCCCAATGCAACGCTGAGATCGCCGAGACGTTGTGCCCGCACTTCGGCACTGTTGGCGATCACGTCGCCCGGTGCCGACGTACCGGCCGTACAGCCTGGGTTCGCATATCGAACGTGATCAAAGAACCAGACGCCGCAAACTTTCCGCACGGTTTCTCGTTATGAATGCATCGAAGCCCGGCATCCCCATGTCGGGCTCCAGCGCCGGGACCGGGTATTGGCGAAAAATTGCCTTCAAAGGCACATGAAGTGCCTTGTTTGCTACGCCGCGCGATCGTAGAATCGCGATTACTGCCCGCTGACCATGTCCCCTGAACCACCGGGGTACCTGGTTGCCGCCCGAGTCACGTTGCCAGAGGCTTCGGCAACTGTTCGTAACAACGGCGTCGTTTTCGTCGAAAACTTGCATATTGCGATCCCCAGATCACTCAGTGTAGATAGAGAAAGGTCTCCGTAGTCGTCCATGCAATTCAGCCGCTCGCGTTCCCAGCAAGACCAACGAGTGCATAGATGGACTGAATGGGCTCTGTGCTGCATTAACAGTGCACAGATCAGATGACTTCTCACACGACTAGAACCACATTGGCGCTGCAATGCCACACACAGCATTGTTGGCATTGGTGCGCGCTCAATGGTTGTGACGCGTGGCTACATTGATCGGCCTGGGTTGGTCCCACCGCTCAACTGTACCACTTCTATCGAAATTCCGTTCACCTTGTCGGGCCTAGCGTGGCAATCTCACGTTTGCGATTGCCTTGAAAGCAAAGCTCACGTTCGGCGATTGTTTCGCCGGTATCGGCATGGTGTCCGTCGAAATCCGGAAGCACAGGTAAAACGAACATATAGAATCAGGCAATTGCAAAACATCGAACATCCAATCACCAAGGAGACGCTGGCTATGAAGCGTACGCTAGTACTCACAACGGTGCTTACGGTCCTCGCGGCCACGGCAGCGTTGGCGCAGATCCCGCAAACAATCAGCTATCAGGGCGTTCTGCGTGACCCCTCCGGTACGTTAGTGACAGGAACGCACATTCTGACGTTCAAGATCTATGATGCTCCGAACGGCGGCACGTCGTTGTGGGACGAAACCCACACCTCCGTGCCTGTCGTCAACGGTCTGTTCAATCGGATCCTCGGCAGCGTCACTCCGCTCACCCTCCCGTTCACCAAGAAGTACTATCTCGGCACGTCGGTCGACGGCGGCAGCGAGTTGACACCGCGTGTGGAGCTCACCTCGAGCCCGTATGCGTTGAACACGCAGTCGATCATCGACAACGGTGTTGTAACCACTTCGATCAAGGACGAAGCGGTCACGACCGCGAAGATCGCCAACGGCGCAGTGATCGGCTCGAAGATCCCGAACGGAACGGTCGTTCGTTCCATCAACACCCTTCGCGACTCGGTTACGCTGAAGGCTGGCCAGAACATCTCGATCACGCCGAACGGCAATGATCTCACGATCTCGGCCACGGGTTCCGGCACCTCGAAGATCAACCGCATTGTTGTTGGCCCGGGCATGACCGGCGGCGGCGATTCGGGCAACGTGATCATCCAGATCGGCACCGAGTCGATCGTCAACACGATGCTCGGCTACCACTCGGTGACCGAGTCGAAGATCGAGGACAACTCGATCATCACGCGTACGATCGCCGACGGCGCCGTTACGCCTGTCAAGCTCAACACTGGTGGCGCGCAGATCGGCCAGGCATTGTCGTACTTCGGCGGCGGCGCCGCTGTGTGGGCATACCCCTGGGCCAGCGCGCTCGTGGTTCCGTTCTTCCAGACGGCCGCCACCGCCCCGTGCATGGTTGCTTTCCAGCAGACCGGCACCGGCCAGGTGATGTGCCTGACGACGGCGAACGCCGCGAACAGCAGCAACTCGCTTGAAGTGACGACCAACGGCAGCGGCAACGCAATCCGTGCATGGCGCAGCTCCACCACCGGCACCGCAGCGGCAGTGCGTGGTGAGACGCAGTCCAACGACGCGAACGCCACGGCCATCCTCGGCGTTGTGACCTCCACCACGCCGGGCGGCTTCTCGGCCGCGGTGCGCGGTACGAACAGCGGCACCGGCGGCCTCGGCATCGGTGTTGTTGGTACGCAGGCCGGTTCGGGCTGGGGTGTCTACGGCACCACGCCGTCCGGTATCGGTGTATACGGCTTGAGCACCAGCGGCTTCGGTGTCTACGGCCAGAGCACCACGGGCGTTTCCGTGTACGGCATTCAGCCGTCGAACGGCACCAACTCGGCCGGTTACTTCCAGAACACGAACACGGCGAACACGGCTGCGGCCCTGCTCGGCACCACCAATGGTGCCGGCCCGGCTGTCTCCGGTACGCAGACCGGAACGTCTGACGCCGGTCAGTTCTCGATCACGAACGCCGCCAACACGGCGCATGCCGTGAATGCGTCGACCAATGGCACCGGCAACGGTGTGAACGCAACAACCACGGGCACGGGCTCGGCCGGTTCGTTCCAGATCAACAACGCTGCCAACAGCGCCACCGCTCTGCAGGGCACCACCAACGGCACGGGCCGCGCGGGCCTGGCACAGATCACCAACGCAGCCAGCACGGCCAACGCGCTCGAGGCACTCACCAGCGGCACGGGCCGCGCGGTGCTTGGCCGTCGTGGCGCAGGCAGCGGTGTGGCCCTTGGCCAGACCGAGGCAATCCGCGGTGACAACACCGACGGCCCCGGCGTCGCCGGTACGGCAAACACCGCGGTTGGTGTGTACGGTACCAGCGTCACGACGCACGGCATCTGGGGTGTGGCAGTGGTTGCCAACGCCGCGGGTGTTGAGGGTCGTAACGATGTTGTGAACGGATTCGGCGTTGAGGGCGTAAGCCTTGGCGGCGGCATTGGCGTGCATGGCACCAGCCAGACCGGCAATGCATCGCAGTTCGACATCACCAACGCCGCAAGCACGGCCGACGCCGTCCGCGCGTCGCAGAACGGCCTTGGTCGCGGTGTGTACTCGCTGATCAACAACACCTCCAACATCGTTGCTGCTGTTCGCGGCGAGACCAACGGTGGTGGCTACGGTGTCTTCGGCCAGGCTACCGGCAACGGTAACGCCGGCTTCTTCCAGATCTCGAACCCGGCGAGCACCAGCTCGACGATGAACGTAACGACCAACGGTATCGGCTCGGGCATCACGGTTCAGCTGACGAACGCCTCGAACGGCGCTCGCGGTATCGATGTGCTCCAGGCCGGTGTCGGACCGGGCGTGTTCGCGACCTCGGCTGGCGGCAACGCCGTGTGGGGTATCACGAGCTCGATCTCGGCCGCCGGTGTTATCGGCGACAACACCTTCGGTGAGGCCGTCGTTGGCCGTAACCGCGGTGGCAACGGCGTGGGCGCTGTTGTGGGTCGTAACGACTCCTCCGGCTACGGTGTCCGTGGCTTCAACACGAAGGACGGTATCGGTGTCCTGGGCCAGGCCGGCATCTCCGGCGGCACGGGCGTTGGTGGCCGTTTCGAGAACGTGAACGCCGCCAACGGCAACGACGCTCTTCAGGCTGCCACGAACGGCACCGGCTGGGCGGGCAACTTCAACAACGCAAACAACAGCTCGGCGTCGCGCGGTGTGCGCATCTCCACGACGGCTGGCCAGGGCGGCAATGCCCTGACGGTGGCAAACGGAACGGTCGCGTTCTCGTACCAGCATCCGTACGCCTCCAACACGGTGATCGACGACGCCACGCTGGTTGTGACGACGGCCGGCAACGTGACGATCCCGACCGGTCCGCCGCTTGTTGACGGCGCCCATGTCTGGGTTGTGAACAACGCTGGCGCGGTTATCACCGTCACGAACACCACGGCTGGTGCCTTCAACATCAACCCGGGTCGTGCGGTCGAGCTGCTCTTCGTTTCCACGGTAAGCGGTGCGAACTGGATTCCGGTTCAGCCGTAATCGGTTCGGCTAATGTGCGAATGCCTGTTGCCTCTGAATAAGGGGCAACAGGCTACGCAAAACGATTGCGGTAACTAAAATCCATTTTCGTACCTTCGTTGCTACGTAAGGAGTCAACTATGAAGCGAATACTCTTCGGATTGGCAATAGCAGCAGGTCTTCTCGCCTCGGGAACGGCGCACGCGCAGTTCACGATGGTGAAGAATGTGGTTGGAAACGGTGGCTCGCCCAGCACCAACGGCACGTTCGTGATGAACGGCACGGTTGGCCAGGCAGCGATCGGATTCGTCACAAACACCACGTTCACGCACGGCATCGGGTTCTGGTACCCCACCGAAACGATTCTTTCGGTGGATGCAACGCCCGGCTATGCAGCCGACGGTAATGTCCTGTTCCAGAACTTCCCGAATCCGTTCCGGAGCACAACGGCCATCCGCTTCCACCTGGCGCAGCGCGCCGACGTGGTATTGCGGGTGTTCAACACTCCGGGGCAGGAAGTAGCCGTGCTGGCCAACGGTCCTTTCGAGGCCGGTGACCACGAGGTTAACCTGGCAAAGGATCTGCCAAGCGGCACGTACTTCTATCAGATGACGGTTGGGACCAACGTCCTCCGCCGCCAGATGGTGGTAGCGCAGTAAGCTGCTTAAGGCATCGCCTTTCTGCACGTTTGAAGGCCCTGGTTGCGATCGCAGCCAGGGCCTTCCTTGTTTCATCCATCCTGCTTCAGCACGGTACCCGATACAGAAACGCCGCGTAAATAAGGCGAACTTTCACATCACCCGCCAGCTACGTTCCAGCCCCCCCCCCGACCCAATGTTCATGCGAACCCCACGCGCGTAAAGCGGCATCCCGTGTTGAGGAACACGTTATCGGAGCACGCGGAGCGCCCCCGATCGATCGCGGCGCTAATGCGGCGCTATCGCCCGCGCAAGCGCCTGGGCTGCCTCCGTAACGGCAACCGCGTTTGCGATCGCGCCAATCACGGCAATGCCGAACGCGCCGGCCTCCACCACCGAACGGGCGTTCATCAGGGTAATCCCGGCAATCGCGATCACTGGTATGGTCGCCGCGCGTGTTACCGTGCGCACACCCTGCAGGCCCAATGGTTCGTGGCCAACACTTTTGCTGGTGGTTCCGAACACCGGACCCAGGCCCACGTAGTCGGCCCCATCGGCAACGGCATCATCAAGTTGCGTTACCGACCGGACGGTGCCGCCAACGATCCTCGAGCGACCAAGAATCGCCCGGGCAATATCGATGGGCATATCCGTACGGCCCAGATGCACGCCGTCGGCATCAACCGCCAGGCAGATATCCACGCGGTCGTTGACGATGAAAGGGACGCCGGCCTGCCTGCAAACTTCGCGGACGGCGCCGGCTTCACGAATCAGCACGCGCACATCAGTGAGCTTGCTTCGATACTGCACGGTATCAACGCCGCCTGCAATCGCAAGCTCGGCCAACTCGGCATGGGAGTATCGTGTCTGCACGGTGGTGTCGGTAACAAGATGCAGGCGACCTACGTTCATCCCCTATCCTCCCCTTCGGCCAACGCCAGCAAGGCTTCACCCGACATACGATACACGGTCCACTCGTCCATCGGCACCGCGCCCAGGCGCTTATAGAAGCCGATGGCCGGCTCGTTCCAATCCAGCACGCTCCACTCGAATCGCCCGCAACCGCGTTCCACCGCAATGCCGGCAAGGTGCTTCAGCAACAGGCGGCCAACGCCCTGCCCGCGCATTGCCGGCCGTACGTACAAGTCCTCCAGGTACAGACCCGGTCGGCCTACAAACGTGGAGAAGGTGTGAAAGAAAAGCGCAAACCCAACGGCCTCCCCGTTGGATTCGGCAAGCACCACCTCCGCCATCGCACGCCCGCCAAACAATGCCGTGCGAAGGTCCTCCTCGGTGGCAACCACCGCGTGCGCCAGACGCTCGTACTCGGCAAGCTCGGCAATGAACTGCATGATGAGCGGAACATCGTTGGCCGTCGCCGAACGAATTGTTGTTGTCATTGTATGGTTATCACTGTGAACGAGTTGCAGGCCAGGTTGTCAGGAATCGGATTGCTCGTGCAAGGCCTGGCGCCAGCGGTGCAGAAGCGGGCCGTGGCCACGACCGATACCGGGCGCGGTTGCAATCGCCTGGAACACATAACTCTTGGCACGGCGTACGGACTCGCGCATGCCGTGGCCCAGGGCCAGGTGCGCGGCAATCGCCGACGAAAGCGTGCAGCCGGTTCCGTGCGTGTGCACGGTATCGATGCGCGCCGCCGGCAATGGGGTGTGCCCGGAGGCTTCCATCAGCAGATCCACGGATTGCGGGCCGGCGAACCCTTCCAGCATCATCGGTATATGCCCACCCTTGATGAGCACTGCGGCGGCCCCCATGGAGCGTATGGCGGCCGCGGCAGCAAGCATCGCATCGAAGCCGTTTACCGGCAATCCCGTAAGGGCCTCGGCTTCGCTGGCGTTCGGCGTTACAAGGGCAGCCAGTGGGAACATCTCGTGTACCAGCGCATCAATCGCGTCGGCACGCAACAGCCGGTCGCCGCTTGTGGACACCATCACCGGATCGAGCACAAGCGGAACCCGACCAAGGTTCGTTCGCAGGAAGCCGGCGACCTCGCGAACAATCGCCACATTTGCCAGCATCCCCACCTTCACCGCTCCCAGTTCAAAATCCTCGAACACGGCTTCCAACTGCTCGCGAACGGCATCGGCTGGAAGATCGAACACGGCGCGAACACCGGTGGTATTCTGCGCTGTGATGCTTGTGATGGCGGTAACACCGAACACACCGTGCGCCTCGAACGTTTTCAGATCGGCCTGAATGCCGGCACCGCCGCCGGAGTCGGACCCGGCAATTGTCAACGCGATTTTCATCGGCCCCCTTCCGCTGCTGAACGTGATTGTGGCACCATCGAATCGTTGGCCTGCCCGCCCCGCCTGGCTCGGATAGCCGCACACACCGCGGCCAACCCGGCGGAGTGCTCCGGCTGAAACAGGGAAACACCGGCAACGCCGAACGCGCCGGCCCTGAACACACCGGCAATGTTCGCGGCATCGATGCCGCCCAACGCGAACACAGGGCATTGGGCAGCGGCCACGATCGAGGCCAGAAGCCGAACACCAATACCGGCATGCCCTGGCTTGGATGGCGTTGGGAACACCGGCCCGGCCAGCACATATGCAACGCCGGATTGCCGCGCCTGCTCGAGCTCGGCCAGCGAATGCACCGACGCTCCAATCACGGCAGTTCCAGGCAATCGTCGGGCACCGCCCTCGGCGATGGCGCCACCCGGCACCGCAATCTGCGAGGCTGTCAGATGAAGGCCGGGCACACCCTCGGTTGCAACACTGTTCGCGATAAGCGTAATCCCCTGTGGCCACCGTATCCGCAACGCCTCCCGTGCCAGGGCACGAACATGTTCCGGGCGATGCAGCGGGTCGCGCAGGATCACCCCAACGCCGATGTCGGCGATGCCGGCCGCCACGGCCGCGATGCCCTGCAACGCCTCGGCGTTGTTGGCGATGGCCACCAGGGCAAACGGCACGGGACTCATGTGTTCATCAACTGGATACGCCCTTCGGTTGGCGATGATGCCGTTGCGTACAAACGTGTCGGGATTCGCCCGGCACGGTATGCGGAGCGCCCGGCTTCCACCGCAAGCGCCATCGCGCGTGCCATTCTCACAGGATGATGCGCCGCCGACACGGCAGTGTTCAACAGAACACCGTCGGCGCCCAGTTCCATGGCGCGGGCCGCATCCGATGCGGTGCCGATACCGGCATCGATGATCATCGGGATGGACACACGCTCGCGTATGATCTGCAGGTTGTAGGGATTGCGAATGCCCATGCCCGAACCGATTGGCGAGGCAAGCGGCATCACGGCCGCGCAGCCCATGTCCTGCAGCTTCAGGCAGGTGATCAGGTCATCGTTACAATATGGGAGCACAACAAAACCGAGCTTCACCAGCTCGTTGCACGCCCGCAGCAACTCCTCCACGTCCGGCAGCAGGGTATCCTCGTCGCCGATAACCTCCACCTTCACCATGTTGGTTTGCAGGGCCTCGCGCGCCAGTTGCGCGGTCAACACGGCCTCGCGCGCCGTGAAGCAACCCGCCGTGTTCGGCAGCAGATCGTAGCGCGCACGATCGATGTATTGCAACACCGAGCCGCCGCTGTTATCGGCCAGGTTCAGACGCCTGATGGACACCGTCACCAATTGCGTGCCCGCCGCGGCCAATGAATTGATCATCAGCTCGGGATTGGCGTACCGGCTTGTGCCCAGCAACAATCGCGAACGATACGAACGATCGCCCAGAACAAACGCATCGTTGGCATCATCGTTGGTCGCGATGCCCTCCGCCTCATTGCGTAACTCGGATCCCAATGCTTCACTCATCATAATTATCCCTGAAAAAGCCCCGGCACTGCCGGCGCTGCCGTGGCTGTGGCCGCACAGCAGGCGCGGCGACCGCGCGCGTACAACCGGCGGGCACTACCCGCCCTGCATCGCGGTGATGGCTTCAACATGCTCCCCGCCGTGCAGGGCATGCGCGTGCCAGCTTGCACGCGGCACCACCGCGCCGTTGACCGCCACGGCGATGCCGGGCAATTCAACATCAACGCCGCACTCGCGCAGCAGATCGAGCAGCACGGTTGCCTGGCACTCACGTTCGGTCCCGTTCAGTGTAAGCTTCATGGTGTTGATTCAATTGTGTGGAACCGATCGATCGAGAACTGATCGAGCCAGGCCGAGCGTTCGCCCCGCAACAACCAGTTGGCCAGGATGCGCGCCGCTATCGGCGCCAACAGCACGCCATGGCGATAGTAGCCGAGCGCCAGCGACACGTTGGCCGGCCCGGCGGCACCCAGTATCGGAAGGTGATCGCGCGTGGCGGGCCGGAACCCCACCGAGGTCTCGATCAGCGGCAGCTCGTAAATGCCGGGCAGGCATTCCCACGCGGCCTTCAACAGATCGTACACGGCGCCGGCGGTAATTGCTTCGTTGAAGCCACGCTCCTCGGTTGTGGCCCCAACAACAAGCATCCCGCTGGACTTGGGCACCAGGTACACATCGGGCGTTCGCACGATGTGGCGCACAAGCGGGAACAGGGATTGATCCAGCCTCAGGATCTGGCCCTTCACCGGGTGCAGAAGCCGGGCCAGCCCGGGGCACCCCTCCAGATGAAGGTCCGCACGGGCGCCGGTTGCAATCACGGTATGCCCCGCCTGGATTGTAAGGGCATCGGCTTGGAACATCCCGCCGGAAATCGTGGCGTCGCCAGCGACATCCTCGTACAGATCCACATTGGGATGCCCCACACACCAGGCGCGCAGGGCGCCAAGAAGCAATCGATTATCAAGCTGGTGATCGTGGCTCGAAAGAATACCGCCTGGAATACCGGGCGCCAGGCAGGGCTCCAGCGACCGGCATTCGTAGCCGTTCAGCCACTGCACCGGCAGCCCAAGCCGCACGTGTTCCTCGTAACGATGCCGAAGCGCCTGGGCATCATCGCGATCAACGGCCACGATCAGCGTGCCGGTGGTTCGGTAATCAACATCTACCCCCGTCTGCTCCTGCAGCTCGGCCACGAAACCGGGATATTCCCGCAACGCCTCCTGGCTGAACTCAAGCAAGGCCCGCTCCTGCAAACGCGCCTCCACCAACGGCGCCAACATGCCGGCGGCCACATGGGCCGCGCCGCGCCCGATCGGGCCGCGATCAACCACCGCCACGCGCGCGCCACCCAGCGCCAGCGCGCGCGCAAGGGTAAGGCCGGCAATGCCTCCGCCAACAACACAGAAATCAGAGGTTGAATCCATCGGTTCAGATATCATCGACGTTCGCGGGAACCTGGCGCCTGTAACGATTCCGGAACTGGCGCATACGTTACCGCGTTGCATGCAGGGCACGGCGGAAACCCGAACACATGTTGTCCGGGCGCCGAACGGCGCCGTTGCAGCCACGAAGGGATACATTGTTCAAGAGAAGTGCGGGCGAAGGAGGGAGGGATGATGGCAGGCATCCGTCCGTGTTCCCTCCGCCGGCATTACCCGGATCAGGTCGCAGAGTATGATCTCAGCCTCGCGCAACGGCGTGGCACCTCTAACGGACGCCGCAATATACAGCCCCCGCGCCAATGCCGGTACCACGGCACCGGGACGCGCATGCGCGGATCACCGACGAAAAATGACCTGCAATTGTTTGGAATTCGAACCATCTTCCGGACGTCAGTACATGTGAACCGCCGAACCCCGGGCGCGTTCACCTTGAAACCGATCCGCATGTTGACCCGAGCCATATCCATATCGTTGCCAACGCTCGCCGCGGCGATTATCGCCTGCGCGATCGCCGGCGCTACAGCCGCGCACGCGCAATCGCTGGCGGTTGGCGCGCCAGGCGCTCAACCGATTCCGGGGCGCTTGATCCTCAAGCTGCGCACCACCGATCGCGACGCGGTGGCGATGGCCACGCAGGCCCTTGCGCCGGTTGCCGACCAGTTGCGGATCGTGGCGGTAAGCTCGTGGTTGCGAACGGAACTGCTGTTGACGCCGCCGCGTTGGCTGGCACGGAACGGAAAGAACCGGAAGATGACATCGGGGACATGGGCCGGCGGTCTGGCGCGCATCGTGGAAGTGCGTTATGCCGCCGTGCTTTCGCCCGAGCTGGCCGCGACCAAGGTTCAGAGGCTGGCAAACGTCGAGTTCGCCGAGCCGGCGTACGCGCGCCGCCTGAGCTACGTGCCCAACGATTCGTTGCTTTCGTTGCAGGGGTATCTGGATCAGATCGGCGCCCTGGATGCGTGGGAGCTTCTGCGCGCCGATACATCGATCACCATTGCGATCACCGATACCGGAATCGACCCAACACACCCTGAGCTGAAGAACGCGATCTGGCATAACAACGGCGAGGGGGGAGTCGATTCGCACGGGCGCGACCGCCGAACCAACGGCCTCGACGACGACGGCAACGGCGTGATAGACGACTGGGCCGGATATGATTTCGGCGGCAACGATGGATTCTCGCCCGACAATAATCCGATGCCATACTTCTTTCACGGCACACACGTGGCAGGCCTTGCCGCGGCCACGGGGGACAACCACACCGGCATTGCCGGCGTAGCCTTCGGGGCACGCCTGATGTCGGTAAAGATCACCGACGACCAGGCCGGGGGCGATCCGCTGATATCGAAGGGCTACGACGGCATCTTCTACGCCGCGAAGATGGGCGCGCGCATCATCAACTGTAGCTGGGGTGGGCCTGGATTCTCGAAGGCGGAGCAGGAGTTGATCGATACGGTGACCGCCTGGGGAAGCCTTGTGGTGGCCGCGGCCGGCAACGACAACGCCGACATCAGCTCCTACCCCGCCGCCTACCGCGGCGTGCTGTCGGTCGCGTCGGTGCTGCGCGACGATCGGCGCTCCACGTTCAGCAACTACAACGCCAGCGTCGATCTGGCGGCGCCGGGCGATGCGATGTATTCCACCACGCTGATGACGGCCGGCGACGGCTACAGATATTCGAGCGGCACGTCGATGGCGTCGCCGGTGGTGGCGGGCGCTGCGGCACTGGTTGCTCTGCAATTCCCCACATACGACCCCGCACAGATCACGGCGGTATTAAAAGCCACGGCCGACGACATCTCGGCCGTGAACCCCAATGTGAGCAGCCTGCTCGGCAGCGGGCGCCTGAACCTGCGGCGCGCCATCTACGAGGGCGGCGGCGCGGCTTCGGCGGAAGTGATCGACTACGGCATCGTGGATCAACAGGCCGACGGTATCGTGGATGCCGGCGAGACAATCGAGCTGCGGATCCGGGTGCGGAACATGCTGCGCCCGGTGGCGGATTTGCGAGCGGTGCTTTCGGTGTCGCAGGCAAGCATCGTGGTCGAAACACCGGTGGTGGTGTTCGGGTCAACCGAAACCGGGCAGGAGCACACATCAACGGCCGGCACGCTTCGCATGCAGATACCCTCGCCGCTGCCAACCGATTACAAGCTGCGGCTGCACGTGACGCTGTTGGATGGTGATCGCCAGATCGGCTCGCGCGAGATCGATCTGCCGATCAACCCCAACTACGCCACCACCGCGTACAACCGCATGGCCGTCACGTTCACCGGCAATGGCCGCATCGGGTTCAACGACTTCCCGAACAACGAACAGGGCTACGGGTTCCATCTGGATTCCACAAGCAACATGCTGGCCGAAGGGGGCATGTTGATCGGCACCGCGGCGGAGCGATTGGCCGACGTGGTGCGCAACGGCAGTTACGGGCAAAGCCAGGGCCTTCAAGTTGTACGCCCTTACCGTGTTGCGTATTCGGCCGCGGAGAACGCGATGATCGGCACGGCCGCATTCAACGACGCGCATCTTTCGGACCAACAGCGCAACGGCCTGCGGGTTGATCTGCGCACTGTACAGTACAACGAGCCGAATCTGGACAACGCCACGTTCCTGTTCTACACGATCCGGAATCAGTCGGCAAACATGATGCGCGATCTGCACTGCGCCCTGTACTTCGACTGGGATATCGGGCCGGCTGGTTCGTTCGACCAGGCCGCCATCGATCTTGCGCATCGCATGGGGTACACCCGGAACACGCGCGACACCGGGCTCCCGCTTGCCGCGGTGATCCTGGCAACCGATCAGCCGATGGATTTCAACGCGCTGAACAACGGCGAGGAACCGCTGATCGGGATCTTTGACCAGGGCGACAAGTGGGATGTGATATCGCAGGGCATCGGCCACGAACAATCTGCGGTTGGCGATTGCTCGGTTATCGCCGGCGCGGGTCCGCTGGAACTGGCCTCCGGCGCCGACACCACGGTTGTGTTCGTGCTGGCGGCCGGCAAGGATCTGGAGGAGCTTCAGACAATCGCCGAACACGCGGCCGAACGCCTGCGAACGCTGGGCTACTCCACCGGTGGCCCCATTTTCCTGCCGAGGGATCTTTCGATGACCGAGCCACATCCAAATCCGTTCGCTGACGCCACCACCCTTCACTTCACCGTTCCGCGCGACGCCGTTGTAACAATCGACGCCTACACAGTGTCTGGTGAGTATGTGGCACGGCTTGCCGACGACTACTTCCATCGCGGCACCCATACCATACAATTCCGGCCCACGGGAATCGCCAACGGCCCATACATCGTGCAAATGCAGGCACTGGGCAATGTTATCGCGCGCAAGCTTGTTTATATCGGCGCACACTGATCACACTTACTTTCCCCCGAATCATGCACGCTATTGATTGCACGCATCGCGCACGCACAACGCTTCTGGCCATTGTGATATTGCTGGCCGCGTCCGGAGTGCTGACCGCGCAAGGGCTTGCGCCACACACGGCCAAGCCGCCCAGGCCGGAGCGCGCGCTGGACGGCGTTGTGCTTGTGAAGGTCACGCAGGCGCGAATGCGGCAAGGCGTTAGTGTGCGGACGTTCGGTTCGATTGCCGAACGATACGGCATCACGGCCGTGATACCGTGGCTGAAGCCGGAGCTGGTGAACTATGGGCGCCCCCTGCTGAAGATTTCGGCGCTGGACGACCCCGCCAGCGGGCTGCTGCGAATCATGGAAGTCCAGTTCCAGGCCAGCGTGCGCCCGGAGGAAGTTGCGCGAGCCTTGGAAACGCTGGACGGTGTGGAATACGCCGAGGCAATCCACCCCAGGCATCTGGCGTACAACCCGAACGATCTGGAGATCGGCAAGCAGTGGTATCTCGACGCCATCTATGCACGCGAGGCGTGGGATGTACAACGCGCCGACAGCAGCATCATCATTGCCATTACCGACACCGGCATACAGCCCGGGCACCCGGATTTGCGAAATGCGATCTGGACAAACGCAGGCGAGACCGGCACCGGCCCGAACGGCGACATGCGATACGATGGGATCGACAACGACAACAACGGCTTTGTTGACGACTGGCGAGGCTACGATTTCGCCGGCCCGAACGGCATCTCGCCCGACAACGACCCATCGGCGACCGGCGACCAACATGGCGTGCTTGTTGCCGGCACGGCGGCCGCAACGGGCAACAATGCCGAAGGAATCGCCGGCGTTGCCTTCGGCGCGCGCATCATGGCCGTTAAGGTGTCCGACGATCGCCTCTTCCCGCAAACGAAGATTTTCAACGGCGCCCAGGGCGTGTTGTATGCGGCAAAGATGGGGGCCAGGATCATCAACTGCAGTTGGGGCAGCACCTTCCCTTCGCGCGCCGAACGCGAGGTGGTTGAGCACGTGACAAAGGACCTTGGCGTGATCGTTGTTGCCGCATCGGGCAACGACGGCCGCGACGTTCAGTATTATCCGGCATCGTACGCCGGGGTGCTTTCGGTAGCATCCACCACGTCCGGCAATACCAGGGCTGACTTCAGCAACTACGGGTACCGGATCGACCTGTGCGCGCCCGGCACGGACATCTACGCAACAACCGACGAGAACGCCTACATCTACGATTCCGGCACATCCTTCTCGGCGCCCATCGTAAGCGCCGTTGCAGCCCTTGTGGCCCAGCGTTATCCGGCCCTGAGCGCGGCGCAGGTGTGCCAGATATTGCGCTCAACCTGCACCGACATATCGAACACGCTGGGCGCCGACGCAAACAAGATGGGGGCCGGACTTGTCAATGCACGGGCGGCGCTGACAACCGGGCCTTCGATTGCGGCCGCGCGCATGGTGGGTTATCAACTTGTTGAGCAATTCCCCAACGGCGGCGCCGACGCCGGCGAGCAACTGCGGATAGCCGCCGACATCCAGAACCTGCTTGCGCCCGCCACGGATGTCGTTGTGACGATGGAATGTGTATCGGACGCCAATATTCAGATCGCTGGAAACAACGAGGATCTTGGGGCGATGGCCGCCGGCGAGAAACGCACAACCGGGGCCACGTCATTCGGGTTTCAGGTGCCCGCCAACATCGCGCCGAACACTCCGATTGTACTGAAGATCACGTCAACAACGCCCGACCGCGCCGCAACGCAGTACATCACGCTTGTGGGGTCGCCAACGTACCTCACCACCGATCACAACGACGTTGCGCTTACGTTCAACAGCTCCGGCAATCTGGGGCACGATGGGCTGGATCAACGCCGGGGCGACGGCTTTGTATACAACGGCAGCATCGATCTGCTGTTCCACGGTGGGCTGATGGTGGGCACCGACATGGACCACCTGGCCGACGTGGTGCGCGTGGGGCGGCTTATCGACGGTATTGCCGACGGCTTCCATATCGTTGATCCGTATCGCCTTTCGGTATCGCCCGGCGGCCTGGTGCAGAACGGCATCGCACGCTTCAACGACGCGCACCTTGACGCGGCTGCACGGGTTGGGGTGGAGATCACCATGCGCACCAGCGAGTACCGTTCGCCGGATCTGGCGAACATTGTGCTGGTGGAGTACGCAATCCGCAACATGGGCGCTACCCGGCTGGACAGCCTGCGCTGCGGCCTGTATCTGGACTTCGATGTAAGCGCCAACAGCTACGGCGACCAGGTGGCGTTTGCCCCCGATTCGCGGCTTGCATTTCAGCGCGAGGCGGCAGCCCCGGCGCCGGCGACCATCGTTGGCGCCACCGTGCTTACCGGAAGCTCGATGAACTTCTACGGCATCGACAACGAAGGCGACGGCATCACGGAGAGCTTCTCGCCCAGAATGAAGTGGGAGGCCATGTCCACCGGCGTGCGCACGATCGCGACGATCAACGATATGGCGATGGTGGTAAGCAACGAAGCGATTGGGCTGGATCCGAACGAGACTCGCAAGGTGGCCTTCGCCCTGGTGGCCGCCAAAACGTACGACAGTCTCCGCCTGGCAGCCGATCGGGCGCGCGAGCTGTACGCCGGCATCTCGACCGTTGCATCAACAACCACACCGGGGGGAATCCTGGTTACGGCGGCACCCAATCCGTTCCTTCGCGAAACCTATCTGGCGGTTGAATCCGCTGGCGGAGACGCGCGCCTGGAATTGATCGATACGCGCGGGAGCGTGGTGGTGAACACAGGCCTTGGTCGCGTGGAACCCGGACGGCAAACGCTGTTCGTGCCGGCGCGTGGCCTGGCCGCCGGGCTGTATTTCTACCGGCTTGTTATCGGCAACACGATTGCCACCGGCTCGGTGGTGAAATCATCCGGCGACTGATAGGCGTGCCCGGCGACACACCTGCCTGCGGACTCGCAAAAAAAAGAAGCGCTCCAGTTGACACACGTGGAGCGCTTCGTTCTTTTTATTGGTGCCTGGCCGGCTATCGGCTTTTTGCCTCGTCGTATACCGACTGATGGCCGGGATCCAGATACAGCAGCTTGCGCCACACTATCGGATCGCGATACCGCGCGAAGAGCTCGGCATATTCCACATACTTGGCATCGTTGAGAACGCGCAACAGAACGCTGGGCTGCACAAGCTTGTCCTTGGCGATCACCAGATTGCTGAGATGCGCGTTCACCGAATCGAGCGCGGCCGTGCGATCGGCCGAGAGCAGGTCGAGCCCGTTGTAGTGATAGTCGAAGAGGAACCGACGCAACGGAGCAAATCGCAGCTCGGTCAGCTCGCGGATGAGCCCGTAGCGCGAGTAATTGCCCGAGGGCACATCCGTGCTCCAGCCGCCCACATCGTTGCGAACCTGCGCGCGCTGGGCAATGGCCCAGGCCTTTTCGTAGCTCGACGCGCCACCCAGATAGCCGTAGCTGTCCAGATCCAGGCCAATCGCAACGTACACGTAGAAATCGATAAGCCCGGTCAGTTGGTCGTATCGCGTGGGATCCTGAACAAACGGTTGATTGCGCGTGTAGTGGAAGCTCCAGCCGTCGTCCAGAATCTTCACCATGGGCGACAACTGCTCCGAGTTGTTGATCGCTCGCTGGCTGCCGAACACAAGCCGCGCTCCGTAGGTGTCGCCGTCGTAGCCGGTAAAGATCACGTTCAGGTTCACCTTCACCTTCCCGCCCTCCCACTCGCTCCCGGTCCATCGGGTTTCGTTCAGGTATCGCCGCAAGTCGTCGGCAAAGCCCGCCACGTCCTGCTGCGCCGACAACGAAAGCTGCTCGGCATTCACCGATACCGTGGCATCGATCTCCTGCGCATGCGCCAACGCCGGCAATACCACGCAGGCCGACAGAACGGAAAATAGGATGGATCGTATGGGCTTCATCACACTGGTTGAATGGAAGTTCTTTGTTAGTTTCCCGGCACACCCCAAAAGGCGTTGGCGGTTTGGAAACGAATCGCTGTCCGCGGTTTAGCCGCCCGGCGCCACCCCGCTGCCCCCACGCACACACGCCCCTCCCACACGCAACATCACGCTCCCACACGATCACGGCAACGGCGCGGATACCCCGCTCCGGAGGAGGGACATTTGTGATGCCATCGAATGTACACAGGACGCGCTTCATGGTAAAGGGGGACGGGATTGCCACCACCATCTCACCGATCCGACGCGCCTGCCTGCGGTGGTTGGCCTGCACAGCAATCTTCCTGCCTGTGGCCGCCTCGGCCGCACAGGAGACAACCGACGATCCCGTTGGAATCGCCCTCGCGGGAAGCGTCTCCGCCCGGCCGGAGCGCGGCGTGCCGGCATCCGCGAACCCGGCGTTGGCCGGCTCGTGGCTTGCCGCCGAAAACCCACCGATAACGCTCGATCTTTCCTTCGCGCCGGCCTGCCTGGGCATCACCGGATTTCGCGATGGCATGGCACAGGCTGCCTGGCGACATGATGCACGCGCAACGTGGTCGGCACAGGCGTGGCTGTTGGCGGCAGGACCATATCGCCGGGTTGCGGTGAGCGGCGCCGGCGCCTACGCGGTGCTGCCCCAGTTGACTGTTGGCCTTCGGCTTGCGCTGGATGCGGTTACGTTGGAACGATACAGCAACGGCATCACCTTCTCGGTTGATGCAGGCCTGCTGGCGCGGCTTACCAATCGAATCCGCTTTGGAGCGGCCGCCGCCAACCTGACACGCGCCGGCCTGTGGGGAATGCCGATGCCTGCACGGCTCCGCGTTGGCCTGGCGTTCGATCTCGATCGCGGAACAACGCTTTCGGTTGACGTAACGCATCAGGAACGCCGGGGCGCCGACGCATCGGTCGGCATCTCCAGCACGCCGATCCCCGCACTGATACTGCGTGCCGGCGCCGGCACCGAACCGGGCAGAGTTGCCGGCGGCGTTGGCTACACCGCAGGCGATATCCGGGTTGACGTGGGCGCGGCGTATGTGCCCCCGCTGGGCGTGCAGCAGTGCATCGGCGTGGGCATAACATGGTAACGGGTATCCTGCCCAGCACATCGCGCGCATGCCGGCAATCGCCTGCCGGCACAGGCGGAACACGAAGCAACGCAACGCATGCAGACAGCACGGGAAGTGAGCGAACCAGGATCAACCAGAAGCGGATGTCGCGTATTGCCCATATCGCCAGCGCACGGAGGATGTTACTCGGGTTCGCTACGGCGTTGATATTGCTGCTGCCCGGCGCAACGCCCGTGGCTGCACAGAACAACGATCAGGGGAAATCGAATGTGATCGAGGACACGTTTGATGACAGCTACGGCTACGATGAGCCGGCAATCGACGATGTGGCCGAGGAACTGGAACGCCGTGCCGGCAGGCCGATCGAATTGCACACAACAACGGCCACCGAGCTGGCCCGACTGCCTGGCATATCGCTGCCAACCGCGCTTCGGGTACTGGACGCCGTTGACGCCGGGCACGCGACCACAATGGCCGCGATCGATTCGCTGGCCGGGCTCACCGCCGAGGAAGTGGCAATCCTTGAGGCATTCACGGTGCTTACCGATAGAACCCGCAACGCGGAGCGCAGGCTGCCGGAAATCGAGATTCGGGCGCGGGTGCTCCGCGATCTGCAGACCAGGGCCGGATATCGCAACCCGCTGCTGCGTGTTCTGCAGCAACCCGATTCCGCTTCACCGAAACGTGTGCGGCCGGATACGATCGCAATCGGCAGCGCCTACCTTGGCACGCCGGAGGCCGTGCTTGTTTCCGCGGAGGCAACGTGGCCGAACTTCGCGCTGGAAGCCGCGTTCGAGAAGGATGCCGGCGAAGCGATCCTTGCCCACGACACGCTCGGTTATCGATATCAGGCGCTGGAATCCGTACGTGCCGACAGCCTGCCAACATTGGCCCAGGCACGGCTGGCGGCATTTGTCAGCGCCTCGTTCACCGCGACCATTGGCAATACACACCTTGTGCTCGGCGACTATCGCGCCACCTTTGGCCAGGGACTGGTGCTATGGCTGGGGCGCGAGGGCGCCAAAGGGACCGACGTGCTGGCAGCCCCCCGCAAGAACGGCGGCGGCATTCGTGGCTACAGCGGAGCCGACGAGGCAAACTTCCTGCGCGGCGCGGCGATTGTGCACGACCGCCGCGACCGCTGGGGGAACGGGTGGGATGCCGAGGCGTTTGTCTCGCACCGGTATCACGATGCCGCCAGCTTGAGCGCCACGGACAGCGACAACACGGTCGTGGTGCAATCGTTACGGGACAACAGCTACCGGCGCACGCGGTCCGAGCTTCGCCACAGCGCAACCGTTATCGAAACACTGATTGGGGGCCATGCCGGAATCACGCGGCGTGCATGGAGCCTTGGCCTTACCGGATACGAATCGGCAATCGTCACGACCGTGGACTCCGGACTGCAATCCCCGGCAACCACAAGCCGGGCGGCCATGCTGGGGGCGCACGGCCACGCTTCGCTCCCCAGCGGCGAACTTTTCGGCGAACTGGCATGGAGTTCCAGCCGCACAATCGGCGGCCTGGGCGGATTTCACACGGCGTTGGGCGCGATACGCATTGTGCTGGCGGTCCGATGGCTGCCGCCCGATTTCATCACGTTGCACGGCAGCGGCTTCGGCGAATCGCCCACGGCGCAACGAAACGAACGCGGCCTGTACCTTGGCTTCAACACACGCCTGACAACCGGACTGTCCGTTCGCGGCTACGCCGATCTGTTCCACGTGCCGGCCCCCACACCAACAATGCCGATACCGTACCACGGGAGCGACGGTTTGCTCCGCGTGGAGTATCAACCGATGCCGAACTGCACCGTTACCATGCAGGCGCGCAGCCGCACCAAGCCCGAGGTCCGCCGGCCGGCCGATTCGCTCGATCGAGACCGCCGCCGCATCACGCCACGCACGGCCACAACCGGGCGCCTGGAAGCACGATACCGGCCAAACGGCGGGCGTTGGGAACTTCGTGCCCGGCTGGATCGCTCGCATGTTGCCTACGACGCCATCGAACCATCGGCGAACGGATTCGGAACTTCGGTGGCAATTGCCTGGCACCCAACCGCGGCCCTTGCATTTGGGGCCCGTGTGGCCCTGTTCGATACCGACGCCGACGCGCCATTGTTTGCAACGGAGTACGAGTTGCCGGGCCGGTTGCGCACCGTGGCGATGGCGGGCCTGGGCCAGCATATCCTGGTGACCGCACGCTGGCGTGTTTCCGATCATGTATCGCTTGCCGGTGTCTTTGGCGCAACCGCTTACAGCGATCGGTACCGTATCAGCCCGGGGACAACGCAGCAAATCGACGGCGCAGTTGGAAGCTGGTGCGGCCTGCAGGCAAGTGCGAGATGGTAGGGCTTGCGAACAAACCCGGGACGCCGAACGTTTTGTTCGGGGCGGCTTAAACGCCGGCCAGCACGCAGGGGTCACACGCGGTGCAAATGCTGGCAGGCCCGCTGATCCCAATCCCACGGCGGCTGGTTTCGCCGGCTTTTGTTAATTAGCGGTTTATCCCAAATCAAATCCTCGGAACGGCAATGAGCAGACGATGTACGGCAATCCTGGCCCTTGCGCTGGCGGCCTCCATAGTGACCGCGCCGGGCGCTGAAGCGCGAAAGATCGGCGGCGATGTCCGCGAGATCGTGAAGAAGGTGAAGGCGCTGTATGCATCCACCCGTACAGCCGACATACGATTCGAGCAGACCGGCGGAGGTGGCCGTTCGGTTGGGAGCCTTGTGTACGCACCCGGCGACAAGTACCGCCTGGAACTGCCGAAGCAGACGATGGTAAGCGATGGCAGCCGGGTATGGACCTATACGCCCGACAAGCATCAGGTTGTGATTTCGCGAGCCTCGAAGGCTCCGGGACGCCTTACGCCGGAGGATTTGCTGACATCGTTCCCCGGCGACTACCGCACCGAACTGGCAGGCGAGCAGACCGTGAACGGCCGCGCGGTATGGGTGGTGCGATGCACGCCCGGCACCGGCAGGAAGATCGGTGACGTGACGAAGGCAACCCTGTATGTGGACAAGGCGAACTATCGGTTCCAGCAGATCGATGTTGAAAGCCCTTCGATTGGCACGCTGAAACTCCGTATACTTTCGGCGCAATACGGCCTGAGCGTTGCCGATTCCAAGTTCACGTTCGCGGCACCGCGCGATGTGCGGGTCATCGACCTCTCGAACTGATATTGCCGTGATTGCCGGCATCAAGTAGCGCCAGCTTCGCGCCGATGCCGGCCATTGGTACCAATCCGAATTCCCACGTGGCCGAAAACTCCCCCGAAGGGCATCGTTCGTTCGATACTCCCGTCGTGCAGGTTGCTGCTACATGGGGGAAACGGCTGTTGCAGTGGATGGTGTGGCTGTGGCGGCATATGTGGGAGATAGCCTTGCGCACCGACAACGATCACGTGTTCATGTTCGCCGCCGGCATCGCCTTCAACATCCTGACCGCGATGGTTCCCACGGTGCTGCTGCTGCTGTACGTGCTTGGCACCGTGCTCGACCCGCACACCATCATGCAGGAGCTGAACAAGGTATTCACCACGTACATCGTGGCCGAGGGATATCGCGAGGACATCCTGCTGAAGCTTCAGGCACAGATCACGATCCTGGTGCAGAACCGTGGTATCGCGGGATTGATCGGCTTGATCGGTCTGCTCTGGAGCGCTTCGGCGCTGGCGTCGTCCATCCGGGTGGCGATCAACCGGGTGCTTCGTTGCCGCGAGTCGCGCAACTACGTGATCTACAAGCTGTACGACTTCGTGGCCATCATGCTGATCGGCATCCTGGTGTTCGTGTCGATCATCACCGGCCCCCTGCTGCAATTGCTGCTTGCCGCCGGCGACCGCATCGGCGAGGCCCTGCATCTGGCCCAGTTTGAAGGCTTCATCTCCTTTGGCGTCAACTTCGTGATCACGCTCTTCCTGTTCTACGTGATCTTCCGTTACATGCCCTATCAACGTCAGGAGCGGCACATCGTATTGGTGGGCACGCTTGTAAGCACGGGCCTTTGGGAGCTTGCCCGTTACGTTTTCAGCCTGTACGTGACGGAGTTCGGGACGCTTGGCCGCGTGTACGGCACGTATGCGTTTTTCGCCGCCGCTGCCCTGTGGATCTACGTGAGCGCCCTTGTGTTCCTGATTGGCGCCGAGGTGGCATATCATGTGAAGCAGAGCCGATGGAACGCGCAGCGCCTGTTCAACAGGCTTGCCGAGCAGGCGCGCCGCTAACGGCGGTGTCGCGAACAACCGTGCCACACACCGCATAACCATACTACATTGTACCCGACCAGTTGCGATGAGCCCCGTTTGCGGTTCACCGCTCGGGCACGCGCAACGCCTGGCGCACCATCAAGCAACAATGGCACACCGGCCAGCGCCGATGTGCCATTGCAATTTCCATCCCCGGGCCACCAACCACGTTACCGAACAATGTTACCGAACAATCGTACCGAACAACGGGGTTGGGCCAGTGCGCGTTACTCGCCGTCGACCTTCGGTGGCGCCGATGATGATGCCTTCTTGGCACGCGCGGCCGCGGCCTTCGCGGCGGCTGCCTCCTTGGCCTTACGGATCTTGTTGTAGTTGATCGATGCCGACAGGCGCACATTGGGACGTATCACACCACGGGCACGCAATGTGTCCTCGGCCACCATGTAGCGATGGCGATCGGCAATGCCGCCTCGTGCATCGCCCGGCACCTGCGAAATCGGTATCCACGCCTCCTCAACACCCATCGGGTTCTTCGGCAACTGGATCACGTTCTCCCGATTCGACGTAAGCTCCAGCCAGGGGCCGCCACGCGGACGCGAGAAATCGAATACGTCCAGAATGATCACCGGAGTACCGGTAAGGGCCATCATGCGTCCGTTGGCATCGCGCGCCGCGCCAACACCCCAGCCGAACAGCCACTCGGCGTCCGGCATGAACTGGCGCACGCACGAGTGCGAAACCGGACGGCCCGGCATCACGAACTGGTGGAAGGCATTGCCAGCATACAGGTGAAAGTTGAACGTAAACGGCAGCTTCCAGTTTTCGTTCAACGACGAAATACGCAACCGTTCCTTCCAGTTCAGGGCGTAGCGCCCCGGGAACGTGGCCTTGCGCTCGGTGCCGGTGTTACACGCGGCAAAACGCACCAGGTGCCCGTACTCGTAACAGGCATAACACTGATACTTGTTGGAGATGAAGATCAACTTCGGCAGGGTGTCGCCATCCGGGTAGCGCGCCGGGAAGATCGAGTAGGCGCGCAGGTCACCGATCACCGTATCCGGTGTGATGATTGTGTCGCCGAGAT
>CBHYLN010000021.1:0-49287 GCA_966128725.1 uncultured bacterium
CGGTGATCGCCTACAATGTGCTGCAGTCGATCCGGCTGCTCGCCGATGCCGCCAAGTCCTTCGCCGACCGCGCCGTCGCCGGGCTCGAGCCGAACCGCGACCGGCTGGCCGATCTCGTCGAACGGTCGCTGATGCTGGTCACCGCGCTCGCGCCCGAGATCGGCTACGACGCGGCGTCGAAGATCGCCCGCCACGCGCACGCCAAGGGCCTGTCGCTGCTCGAGGCCGGCCTCGAGCTCGGCCTCGTCGACGAGGAAACCTTCCGCCGCGTCGTGCGCCCCGAGACGATGCTGGGACCTAGTTAAACCAGCCCCGCCACGATCGCGGGATACGTTCGGAAAGGATACAGCATTGTCTGCTCGCTGGTATGGATGATTGAAGGAAGTTGATTTTCGCAAAGCACCGAACTTACGAAAAGAATCGCCTACCGAAACCTGCTGCAAGCACCCCCTCCAAGCCCGCCGCTCAACTGCCCGACCCACATGCCGCAACACATCTCCAGCGCCCGCATGCTCCTTTGCCGCCGCACCAAACCGCCGTAGATTCGGGGTCTCGTGCAACGACATCAACGCAGACAACCGGCCCAACGCGCCGCATCCCAGGCTGGCAATCGCCAGCGCTCCACACGCTTTTCCCCCCACCCCAACCGGCAATACATTGCCTTTTACAAGCCGTATGCCGTTCTGTCGCAGTTCACGCAGCCCGAAGGCAGCACAAAAGCGACATTGGCCGCCTTCGATTTCCCAAAGGCGGCCTATCCGGTAGGTAGGCTCGACTACGACAGCGAAGGGCTTTTGTTGCTAAGCGATGACCCCGCTCTCAACATTTTTTTACTGAACCCCGAACACGGGCATCAACGGGCATATCTGGTGCAGGTTGAGGGGATCCCCACGGAGCAGACGCTGGGAATGCTCAGCTCCGGCGTTATGATCGAAGACCGGCAAACCCGCCCGGCGATCGCCGAGCTGCTGACATCGGAACCGCCCCTCGATCCACGGCCGGTTCCGATCCGCGAACGTAAAAGCATACCAACATCGTGGATTCGTCTTACGCTTACCGAGGGACGCAACCGGCAGGTACGGCGGATGACAGCAGCGGTTGGGCATCCAACATTGCGGCTTGTCCGCGTCAGCATCGGTATGCTGAACCTGTCCGCGCTAGGGCTTGCCCCCGGCCAGTGGCGCACGCTGGAACCAAAGGAGCTGATGCTGGCGTTGCAACAATCGCCCGGGGCACGGCGTAGGCCACCGAATCTTTAGGCAATCGCTCCGCGCATCGGCCTGCAACCGCGGCCATCCAAAGCACACACGGTACCCGATGAACAGCACCGAATCGATCGGCATTCAAGGACTGGAAAAAATCTATCCGGGCGAACGCCGTGGTGGCCCCGGCGTTCATGCGCTGAAGCCCCTTACGCTGCGGATAGCGCCGGGCGAGGTGTTCGGCCTGTTAGGCCCCAACGGCGCCGGGAAAACCACGCTGGTGAAGCTCCTGTTGGGGATCGTGTACCCCACGGCCGGCTCGGCCACGATCATGGGACGCAACATCGGCACGGTGGCCAGCAAGGAGATGGTGGGCTATCTCCCGGAAAATCATCGCTATCCGCTGTACCTGACGGGCGATGGCGTACTACGATACTTCGGAAGGTTGAGCGGGCTGGATGGCGCCACCCTGCGGAAGCGGGCCGACGAGCTGCTGGAACTGGTGAACATGACCAAGTGGCGACGCACGAAGGTTCGGAAATACTCCAAGGGGATGATGCAGCGGCTTGGGCTGGCGCAGGCGCTGCTGAACGATCCCCAGGTGATATTCCTCGACGAGCCGACCGACGGCGTTGACCCCGTTGGTCGCAAGGAAATCCGCGACATCATCGTGCGCCTGCGCGAGCAGGGACGCACAATTTTCCTGAACAGCCATTTGCTTTCGGAAGTTGAGCTGATCTCCGACCGCGTTGCGATTCTCAATCAGGGCGAGCTGGTACGGATCGGCACGGTGCGCGAGCTCACCGAAACGGCCCACACCGTGCGCATCGAAACCACCCCGGAAGCCGGGCCACGCTTCGCCGAACTGGCCGCCGGGCTTGGCGCGCAGGAGATCGAGCCGACATCCGCGATCCTGGATGCCTCCAACCAGGCCGGCCTGGACCACGCTGTCGACACGCTGCGTGCGGCCGGCGTGCCGATCGCGGCGATCGTGCCCACCCGGCAAACGCTGGAACAACTGTTCATGCAAATTGTGGGCAACCGCGGGGAGGCACGATGAAAGTATTGGCACTGATCGCGGATACGTTCCGCGAGATCTACGCGAAGAAGGTGATCATCGGCATCGTGGTGATCCAGGTTCTTACGCTGCTGCTCACGTGGTTGATACTGTTCTCCGACGGCATGCAGCGCCAGTATAAACTGGCCCGAAGCGGCATGATCAGCGCCGGCATGTCGGCGGATTCGATGCAGGCGATCATCGAGCAGTCCGAGCCGCCCACACCGCTGGCCGCGGGCGATTCGTCGCTGCTTGCCGGCGACTCCCTTCTGCCGTTCGATTCGGTCTTTGCCGACTCGGCCCCCCGGCACGGCCGCAGCGCCGCCTTTACCGCAACCGATTCGGCAAAACGGACGCCGGGCAATACCGATGAGTTCGTGCTGGACCTCAGCGCCGCCATCAACGACATGGTGCGCGGGCAGATGGGCGCCTATGCGGTCATCGTCACGCTTGCGGTAGTGTTCCTCGGGATCTTTGCAACGGCAAGCATCGTCCCCTCGATGATGGAGAAAGGCGCGGTTGATTTGTTGCTGTCCAAACCGTTGCGCCGCAGCACGCTGCTGCTGGGCCGCACGTTTGGCGGCCTGCTGGCAATCGCCATCAACCTGATCCTGTTTACCACTGCTCTGTGGGCCCTGTACGGGCTTGCTAGCGGCGTGTGGTTGATGTCGTTCCTTGTCTGGACGATCACGATCCCACTGTTCTCGTTTGTCGTGATCTACAGCGGCGTGATCCTGCTCAATGTGTACACCGAAAGCTGGGTGCTTCCCATGTCGCTGGCATACGTACACTTGATGGTGCTCTCGCTGTTCCTGTACAGTCGCGAGGAGACGATCTACGCGTTTGTTGGAAGCCCGGCCATCCAGACCATCGTGGAGTGGCTGTACTATATCCTGCCGCAATCGCAGGACATGTTGCACGCCACGTCCACCGCGGTGTACACGGGCTCGATCGACTCGGCAACCCCCTTCATCCAGGGAGCCATTTTCAGCGTGACCGCGATTTCGTGGGCAGTGTGGAAGTTCCAGCGGAAGAATTTCTGAGCACCACGGCCGCGAGCCGTGGCCAGCCCATTATCCCGTAGGCGTTATCCCCAGCGCATGCGCTGCTCGTTCAGCACAAGCAACGAACTATCGCCATAGCTGAGAAAGCGATAACCGCCGGCAAGCGCCTCGGCGTACACGCGGCGCCAGAGATCACGCCCAAGCAGGGCGCCAACCAGCAGCAGCAGTGTGCTCTCGGGTTGATGAAAGTTGGTGAGCAGGGCGTCGCACATCCGGGGCTGATAGCCCGGCACGATCATGATTCCGGTACGGCCGCGCACCGCGCTGGCGCCAATGCCGCCAAGCCATTCGGCTACCGCGTTCAGCGCATGCCGGACCGTTGGCAGGTTGGTGTTAATAGCCGATAGGCGGTATGGATCCCATTGGTCCACCCGCAGTTCCTGAGCATCCCGCGCCTCACCCAGGGCAAGGCGCACACCGAACCAGTACAGTGACTCCAACGTGCGCAGGCTGGTGGTGCCAACCACCACGAACGGCGCGCCTGCCCCTTGTTCGCGACGCTCGGCCTGTTGCAGCAACACGGCCAGCGTGGCCGCCGAAACCTCCACCCGCTCCTCGTGCATGGCATGCTCGCGAACGTCGCCCTTGAACGGTCGGAACGTGCCCGCCCCAACGTGCAGCGTCAGTTCGGCGCGGGCCACTCCCTTTGCACGCAGGGTTTCCAGCACCGTTGGTGTGAAGTGCAGCCCGGCCGTTGGTGCCGCCACGGCGCCATCCTGCCGCGCATATACGGTCTGGTATCCCTCCACATCGCCCTGATCGGCCTGGCGATCGATATACGGCGGCAGCGGCACCTGCCCGGCGCGCTCCAGCACTTCGGCAAAGCTTATGTGCGCGGGGCTCCACGTGAAGGCCACCACAAATCCATCGGCACGGCGCTCGTGCAATGTGGCCCGCAGCCGCAACGGTTCGGCGCCATCGACGGGATACTCCGCAACCAGCTCTCCCGCACGCTCAAACTTCCGGGCGCCACCAACCAGGCACACCCAGCGCCCTTCGCCGTGCGCGGCCAACGCAACGGCGGGATCCAGGCCCGCGCCATCGCCGTGGCCGGCTGGCTCCAGAAGAAAGATCTCCACGCGCCCGCCCGTTGGCCGGGCCAGCACGATGCGGGCGCGCACAACACGGGTTACGTTCACCACCAGAAGCGCATCATCGGGGATGAAACCGGCCACGTTGGCGAACAAGGTGTGCTGTATCGTGGCCGACTGCGCAGCGCACACCAACAGTCGGCTGCGATCGCGTTCGGCCAACGGATGCGCGGCAATACGCTCGGCGGGAAGTTCGTAGTGGAAATCCAGCGGATCAACCGTTGGAATGTATGTGTCGTGCGGAATCTCGGCTGCTGATGCCATGCGCCAATGATACACGCACGCCGTGCACGGCGCCAAATCAATTCTGTAACTTTGCCTCCCATGGCCAATACGACTGCGAACAACAACGACTACGAACTGATCCAGACCGAGCCGATCGTGAAGGATTGGGATTGGTGGAGCAACTTCCTTCAGCGCGAGTATTACGGAACGCCCGAGGAGTACGACGCATGGGCCGAGACGGGCGATGCGGTTGCGGCGGAGCTGGGAATATCCAACGGAGACCGGATTCTGGATCTGGGTTCCGGCTGCGGCGAGCTGGCGATGCAACTGGCGTTACACGGCGCCGAGGTTGTGGGCATCGAGCAATCGCCAACGCTGGTACAGCACTGTAATGCAGCCGCGACCCGCCGCAACGCCAACGCCCGTTTCGTGGCGGCCGATATGTTCACATACCAGCCTGATGGCACGTACAATGCGGTGATCTGCGTGAACACGAGTTTCGGATACGGAACCGACCAACAGAACCGGGAGCTGATAGCGAAAATCGGCGGCTGGCTTGCGCCGGGCGGCGCGCTGTATCTGGATCTGATCTCGGCCGACCGCGCCGAAGCATTCGGCTCGTGGAACGATGCCGTTGCCGGGGGGCGGCTTCTGGTGGATAACAGCTACGATGCCGAGCGGCAACTGATGACGAGTTATCCAACCTGGGTTGCGCCCAACGGGCACGAGCTGTACACATCCACAACACCGGAACAGGTGCAGCTCTACACGCGCGCGGCTGTCGAGACGATGATGCGCGACGCAGGGCTTGCCCCCATGCGACTGGTGCGCGCGATGGGACGGAAGTTCGAGCAGGATGACGAGCAGATGCTGACAACGTGGATTGCACGCAAGACCGCGTAACCCAGCGCCGCCAACGGTCGGCGGCGCGCATCCGCTGCGCCTGCACCAGATACGCATTACCAGACAGTGTACACTGACGCCGAGGACGGTATCGGCGCCGATATCCTCATCATGATCGAACCGTACGTCAACTACATGCACGCCCGCTGTTTCGTGGTGCCGGAGATCGAACGGCGCTACTACAGACTGTTCGGCGATCTGGAGTACGACATCATGTCGTTGCGCACGGAAATTGCCGTAAGCGAGCAACGGCTGGATGTGGTGCGCCGCCGCATCAAGGCCGCGCTGCCAATCACCGCACGCGACGAACGTAATATCACATCTGCATCGCACGAACTGCACGGGCATCGCTATCATCATCTGGAGCAGATGCATGCGCGCATCGCCGCCGCGAAGGCATTCCGTTACGATCCCGAAACCGAGCAGCATGGCCGGTACATGCTGGCCGACATCGCGTTGGCAATCCTTGGGCTGAAGGACCCCCTGGCCCGAGCCCGACGCGGCAACACACTGGATCAGGCGGCAGCGGCGTACGCCCGGCTGGACATCGCGGACATGATGGATCTGCACGAAAGCGTGCAGGACCTTCTGGCCTGCGAACGCCGCGACACGCTGAGCGCCGAGGAGCAGACCAAGTGGCGGGGCGAATTGGCGGCACTGTATGCACGCCATCCGGCCCGCCTGGCGGAAATCCTGAACTCGCCCGAAGCGATAACCCGGCGAACCAGGTGGTTGCGCAGGCGTGCCGATGTGTACGGCCGGCAGTTGGCCGCAAGCACGGTTGTGTATGCCGGGGCAATCCGTGTTATACGGTTCCGCAACTGACACGTATTGCCCACCAGCAACGCTGTGAGGCGTAGCGCTCCCCTTGCCGTGCCTCGGGGGTTGTGCGCGGGTGGCAGCAAATGCTCCATGGAACAGCGCGGCCGTTAGCCGGGCGAGAAGAATGGTGGCAATACGAGCGCGGAGAAGCACCGCGTTGGTACGATTGCAGCGGCACGGCCGGCCGTGCCATACCGAATTACATCGCAGGCATCATGCAAGGAATGGCAAAACGAATCATGGTACGGAAGGAATCGAACATACTGATTGTTGGCGATCGCGTGCTGATCCGCCCGGATAGCCCGGCAGACAGATCGTCGCACGGACTGTATCTGCCGCCCAGCGTTGGCGAAAAGGAGCAGGTACAGACCGGGCATATCATCAAGGTTGGCCCGGGATACCCCATTCCCAATCCGAATTTCTCCGAGGATGAACCGTGGGCACCGCACCGCGAACCTGCGCGTTACATCCCGCTGCAGGCGCAGGAAGGCGATCACGCGCTGTTTCTTCGCAAGGAAGCGATCGAGATCGAGTACAACGGCGAGCGCCTGTTGATCGTGCCGCAGCCGGCCATCCTGATGCTTGTGCGCGAGGAGTATCACGAAGGGACTGCATAGGCGGCGGCGCTCCTCGTTGCGCGCCTGCCACCGCGCATGGCATTCCGGAAGGACAGGATCCACCGGACACACGTGATCCTGTAAATACGAACGGGGCGGAAGATTCCGCCCCGTTGTCGATTGCCCCTGCCCGTACCAGGCGCCGGATGCGGCGCGCGGATTACGCGCTCAGCGGCGCATGGTGATGCGCCTCGCCGGCATGGTCGGCCAACTCCAGCCAGCGCTCGGCGTCGATTGCCGCCATGCAGCCCGAGCCGGCCGCCGTGATCGCCTGGCGATAGATGTGGTCCTGCACGTCGCCGCAGGCAAACACACCGGATACGTTGGTGTACGTGCTCTTGCCGCGTGTTACCACGTACCCGTTGGCATCGGTTTCAAGCTGCCCGGCCAGCACCGCCGTGTTTGGCGAGTGGCCGATGGCGACAAACACACCGTCGGCACGCATCTGGCGTGTTTCGCCGGTAACCGTGTCGCGCAGCGTAACGCCCGTAACCTTGCGCACGGGCTCGCGTTCGCCGTGAACCTCCACCACATTGGCATTGTAGATCACTTCGATCTTCGGATTGGCAAGCGCGCGATCCACCATGATCCTGGAGGCACGGAACTCGTCGCGCCGATGCACGATCGTCACCTTGCTGCAGAATCTGGTAAGGTAGTTCGCTTCCTCCATCGCGGTATCGCCTCCGCCAACAACCAGCACTTCCTGATTGCGGAAGAAGAAGCCATCGCAGGTAGCACATGCCGAAACACCGTAGCCCATGAACTCGCTCTCCGAGGCGATGCCCAGCAATCGCGCCGAGGCGCCGGTGGCCACAATCAAGGCATCACACGAAAGCGTATTGTTCCGATCGGTTTTCATACGGAACGGACGGCGCGACAGGTCGATCTCCGTAACGTATTCAAACCGCGAATCGGCGCCGAATCGCTGGGCCTGCTTACGGAAGATCTCCATCATCTCCGGCCCCTGAATGCCGTGCTCGAAGCCCGGGTAATTCTCCACCTCGGTTGTGATCATCAACTGCCCGCCGGGCTGGTTGCCCTCCAGGATCACCGGCTTCAAATTGGCCCGAGCGGAATACAGCGCCGCGGTAAGGCCGGCCGGGCCGGAACCCACGATGATAAGCTTGTGATGTTCGGCGCCATCGCGCAGTTCGCCTTCGTGGCGCGTTGCCACCGGGGCCGATCCGTTCTCTACTGACTGTCCCATATGAATTTCGGTCGTTATCGGGTTGCGATATGTATAACTCGGCAGCAGCTTCCCAACACTACACGCCGGCCGCCTCGCCCGGCGTGATTGTCTGGCGCAGAAGCTCCTTGATCGATTCCAGCGTTCCTCGAATCCGTTCGATCTCCGACGGGGCAACCGCCTTGGAAACAGGCTTCTGGTAATACAGCTCAAGCGCGTTTAAATCCAGCAGCGAATCGGTAAGCATCGACATCGACGTCGTGATGCGCCCGCGTACGTCGCCGTAGCGAAATATCGCGTCGTCCAATTCCTGTTCGTATCGTTCGGAAATCATGATTGGCCTGTGCTGTGTTGGCTCCTGCTTCGGCGGAGCATTGTTCGACGCATAATCACATGCGATGTTGTAGCCCGTGCCAGCCGAACATGGCATCGGGGCACCTACGGCAACGGCGCCAACCACCGTGGTAGGCGCCGTCCATTCCATCGCGCTTCGGTGTGTCCGCGTCAGCATGGCACGCGAGCTACCCCGAGGGGATCGCCCCGTACCCCGGGAACGCTATACCGAAAGGATGTCCTTCTCCTTGTCGGCCAGGTGACGCTCCACCTCGGCGACAAACCGGTCCGTGAGCTTCTGCACGTCGGCCTCGCCACCCTTGCGCATGTCCTCGCTCATGTGTTCGTCCTTCTCCGCCTTCTTCAACGCCTCCATTGCGTCGCGGCGCGCGTTGCGCACACCTACCTTGCAATCCTCGGCAACCTTCTTGGCCATCTTCGCCAATTCCTTGCGGCGCTCCTCGGTAAGCGGCGGGATCGGCAGGCGGATCACAGATCCATCATTGGTTGGGTTCAACCCAAGATTGGCGGCCTGGATAGCACGATCGATCGGGCCGATCAATTGCTTTTCCCACGGCTGCACAACAATCATCGTTGCGTCCGGCGTGGTAACGGTCGCTACCTGCGACAGCGGCACCATCTGGCCGTAGTAGTCGAGACGAACCGAGTCCAGAAGATTGGCCGAGGCACGCCCTGTACGGATCTTGGCAAACTCGATATGGCAGTGCTCGATGGCACGCTTCATCTCCTGCTCGGCTTCGTTAAGAATCTGTTTGACCTCCATAGTCCTTCGGATGCTTCTGAGTGGAACGGAATCGGTTCGCTGCATTGCCCAGAACCGGAACCCTGTGTTCCGGCCCGGTGAATCAGTTGCCTGTAAAGATAGCCTTGAATACATAGCCGGCAATCGAAGGGTTCTCCTTCAATCGCCGAATGGAGTACCCGTACCAGTCGCGACCAAACGGCACGTACACACGCAAACGGTGTCCCTGCGCAATAAGCTCGCGACGTTTGGGGTCGCGCACACCCAACAACATCTGGAACTCGTAGCTCTCGCGCGAAAGATTGCGTTCGGCGATCATGCGGCGCGCTTCGTCGATCAGCACATCGTCGTGCGTGGCGATCCCAACGTAGCAACCGGCATCCAACATGATCGAAAGGCACGTAAGGTAGTTCCGCTGGATGGCCTCGCGATCCTTGAAGGCAATCGATTCGGACTCCACGTAAATCCCCTTGCACAGCCGGAAGTGCGCCCCCTCGGCCGCAAGCTGGCGCACATCGTTTTCGGTACGATGCAGATACGCCTGAAGCACGATGCCAACATGGCCGGGGAATTGCTCACGAACACGACGGTACAGCTCGATGGTGTCCGACGTATACGGCGAGTTCTCCATGTCGATGCGAACAAAGCTCCCCAGCGATGCGGCGGTTTCCACCACACGAACCAGATTCTGATAACCGAACTCCTTGTCGATCGCCAGGCCAAGCGATGTAAGCTTTACCGAGAGATTGGAATCCAGCGCCGAGCGTTTGATTTCGCGCAGTACCGCAACCGCGGTCTCCGTCTCGTGGCGCGCCACATCGGCGTTCTGCACAAACTCGCCCAACACGTCCACGGTTGCCATCGCCCCTTCCGAGTTCAGGCGCCGCACCGTGCCCATCGCATCGTTCAGCGTTTCACCGGCGATGTACCGGCGTGCCACCAGCCGCACAATCGGCTTTGGCGTGTATGGAAGCGCGGTTGAGACAAGAGAGTTGAACAGACCCATGGCTGAGGAGATCGTACTACGAGAGAGGGATGTTGCCGGTCCATCGATTTCACCGACGAGCGGCCATTGGGCCATTTCGAGCGCCGAAGCCGGGCGCAAACCCACGGGCAAGCGCCACAAATTAACCCCGCGCGGCGCATTGCCATGCCCCGCCCCACACTCCGAACCGTTGCAAACTGTACCGTGACGCTGCCCGGCTTTCAGGCCCCGGCCGAGCGGCGCGCACGCGCACGAATTGCCAGCAGCACCACGCCAACCAGCGATGCCACGGTGGTTGCAATCGTAACCCACAGACCGGTTGCGAACGCGCTGGAATGGAAACGCATGGAGACCGTGTGTTTGCCTGCCGGAACGGCAACGCCGCGCAACGAGAAATCCGCGCGCAGCAGCGCGGCCGGGGTCCCGTCGATGCTGACCTCCCAGGCCGGATACCATATTTCGCTCAGCAGCAGAACGCCAGGCTTATCCGTGGTGACCGCCACGTCGATTGCATCGGCATCGTAGCGGGTAACGCTGGCCTGCCCGGTGCCTGCGCCGTTAAGCGCGATGCCCGGATCGTCCTGCAGCACCACCGTCTTGCCGAAATCCACCTGCCCTGAGGTCATTACGCTTTCGGCTTCCTGATCGTTGGCCACGCGACGAACGTCGTACAACATGCGAGCATGCGGATATCGGCTGGGGCGCTCAACCAGCGCCGCACTGCCGGAAAGGGAATCCACCTTCACTTCGTAGGCGATGTTCAGCAGGTCCAACCGTTTGTCGATCGTGGGGCCGGGCGGCACACGCCGCTTCAGGAGGAGTGGGTTATATCCCTCGTACAGCATGATGCCGCTGAACTGCCCCTGGTTGCGCTGCATCAGCATGCCACGATCATCGCGCATCTTTACCCTGTACAGCTTTGCGGGCGCCTCGGCCTTGTAGGCCGCGAATTGCTGATCGTTGCCGGAGTAGATCGTTTGCGGATTATCCTTGGCGTTGTTCTGGCCGTAGCCAAATGCGAACAGGTCCACCACGCCAAGCACCAGCAGGATAGCGCCTGCCGGCAACGGCGCCAGCCGCTCCTTCAGCGCAAGCAACGATACCGCAAGCGTGGCCCCACCCACCAGCAGCGCCACGATCCCCGAGGAGCGGATCGCGGCCGCCAATTGCTCGGGCGCGTTAAATGCCGAGGCCAGGGCTCCGCTTACGGTAAGCAGGCCTACCAGCACCACAACGCCGCCAACCACCAGAGCGGCCATACGGGCACGGGCCTCGTTGTCGCCGCCACGCATCAGCCGGTCGAGCCCGGCACCGGCCAGGATCGCGCCTCCGAACGCCAGATAGATGGCCATTCGTGTTGGTATGCGGAACGTGCTCAGCAGCGGCAGCCGCCCCAGCAATGGATGCACGAAGAAGCTGTCACCGAGCGCATACAGAAGGCCAAGCAGGCCCATCACCGCAAGGAACCATCGCAACGGACCGATCCGCCCGGCCACCAACCCGATGCCGGCAAGGATAAGGGTGACGACGCCGATATAGATGGCGGTTTCCCAGAAGTAATAGGGTTCAGGGCGATACCAGAACGGGACGGACGCCTGCGCCTCGGGCCCGGCCACACCAAAGAACTTCGGCACCACAAGCGTCAGCAGCTGACCCGGACCAACGGCACCTTCCAACGATTTCTCGTACGTCATCTCGGCGCGTTCGGACAGCCCCGCCAACTCCTGCGACGGCAACAACTGCACTGCGAAAATCCCCACGCCGATAATCACCGGCAGCGCCGCGACCAGCAACATCATGATCGGCGACCGCTTGGCCGCGGTTTCCCCCACCGTTCGGCCCGCACGCACGTGGCGCACCAGCGTGAATACGGTGAGCGCGAACAGGAAGAGCACCATGTACAGCGCCGACTGCGGATGCCCGCTCAGCAACGCAACACCCAGCGTGATACCGGCCAGCAGCGAATGCAGCCAGCTACGTTCGGTGAGCCCACGATGGAACAGATACGTGATCAGCGGAAACCAGGCCAGGTGGTGGATCATGTTGGGGTGAATCATATGCACCACCATCATGCCGCTCAACGCATACGAGATGCCGGCGAAGATTGCCCCTATCGAGCCGATACCGAACCAGCGCGCCAACTTCCACATCCCGATCATCGCGATCAGGTAATGAACGATAACGAACATCTGCCCCAGGCCAACGCCAAGCGAGCCGCCGGAGAGCATGTACATCAACAGGTTGCCGGGATAGAAGAAACCGATCTGCAAGTCGGCCAGGAACGGCATTCCGTTAAACGTATACGGATTCCAATGCGGAAGAATGCCGGCTGCGAAACTCCGCGCGGCGAACACCTCGTTCGGATAGGTAAACTCGGTGAAATCCTCCCACAGAAACGCCTTGCCGGTAATGTGCCCCCAGAAGAAAATCAGGGTAACCAGCACGAAGATGCCGATGGCCCAATAGCCGGCGATGACAATTGGCGGCCGTTCGGCACGCGCGCGTTCGGACTGCACACGCTTGGTGGATCGCGGCTGCGCGGTGGGCTTCTTGCTCTGGTTCGCCATACGCGTTGAGAATGAGTGCGGGATATGGAACGGGGTACGCTCCGGCCTGATGAGATCGGCCGCAAATATACGCCAACAGCCCGACCTGATCGGCAGGCTCATCATGGTAATTCTCCCCGGGAGCATGTACGATGCATGCGCCACGCGAACAAGTCGCGCGATTGCCCTAACTTGTCGCCTCATGGTTATTCGCAGAGCAACAACACAGCCCCCTTCCCGGCCGGTCGACGGCGCGGACACCGGCTTCAAGCAGGGCATCCCCACGGTTGGCGAGTTCACGCGCCGCCTTGCAGGCCTGTTGGAAGGCGAGTTCGCCGACATCACCGTGCAGGGTGAGATCTCCGGCTGGAACCGCGCGGCCAGCGGCCACACGTATTTCACGCTCAAGGACGACAGCGCAGTGCTCAGCGGGGTGCTGTGGCGCAGCCGCACGCTGAACCACCGCGTGGCCGATGGCATGAAGGTCATCGCCCGCGGGCGCATCTCGGTGTACGCGCCGCGCGGCCAGTATCAGTTGGATTGTGTCTCGCTGGTGCCCGTTGGCGTGGGCGATCTGCAGATCGCGTTCGAGCAATTGAAGGCGCGCCTGCAGGCCGAGGGGTTGTTTGATCCCGCGCGAAAGCGCCGGCTGCCCCCCTTCCCGGCTCGCATCGGTATCGTGACCTCGGCAACAGGCGCGGCCATCCGCGACATGCTGACCACGCTTGAACGCCGCATGCCCGCCGTGCGCGTGGTGTTCCGCCCGGCGTTGGTGCAGGGCGCAGGCGCAGCCCAGGATATCGCGCGCGCCATCGAGGAAATCAACACGTTGCCGGATGTGGATGTGATGATCGTAGGGCGTGGCGGCGGCGCCATCGAGGATCTGTGGGCGTTCAACGAGGAAGTGGTGGCGCGGGCAATCCACGATTCCAGGATTCCGGTGATCTCGGCCGTGGGTCACGAGATAGATTTCACCATTGCGGACTTCGTGGCCGATCTGCGCGCGGCCACCCCAACCGCCGCGGCCGAGCTGGCCGTTCGCGACAGTGCCGATATCCTTGCGGCAATCGCCGAGCTTTCATCGGCAATGCACGCCGCCATGGAATCCCGTACCCGCAGCGCCCGGCGCACGCTTGAGATGCATTTGCGGAGCCGGGGCTTGGCACGCCCGTTGGACATTGTGCGCGCATACCAGCAGCGGCTGGATGAACTTGCCGGCCGCGCCGATCGCGGGCTCCGCGGCCTGGCCCGGACGTCGGCCGACCGACTGAACCTGCTGGAAGCCACACTTCGCACGCTGAATCCGCTGAATGTGCTGGCCCGCGGATATGCCATTGTGGAGCGCGACGGGCAACCGGTGCAACATGCCGGAGCACTGCAACCCGGCGAGCACATCAGCATCCGGATGCACGACGGGACGCGGGGCGCGACGATCGATCCGGAAGCCACACAGCCGGCCAGCCCACGACCCTGAGCACAATTCGCCCACATCCCCCCGGCTACACAGGCCGGCATGTATAGTCCGATTGAATACCGTTACGATGGCAACAAAACGCACGTTTGAAGGATCGCTGGAACGCCTCGGCACCATTGTTGACGCGTTGGAGAACGATACCACCCCACTGGCCGACGCGATGAAGCTGTACGAGGAGGGGATCACGCTGGCACAGGCCTGCCGGCGCGAGCTGGAACAGGCTGAGCTGAAGATCTCGGAGCTGCGCGCCCGTGCCGATGGTACGCTTGAGGAGCATCCGTTAACCAACGAAACCGCCTGACAGGCTGCCGCGCGTTTCCCATCGCAATTGCGGCGTTATCCGGGATGCCTTTCGGCACCTGGCGCAATACATACGGGACAACGTTATACCATTGTCAATCGCACGACTGTCAATCCACGATTGTCAATTCACGATTGTCAATTCACATGAGTTAGGAAATCCGATATGGCACACATCTATCAAGGCATGGTGGCAATCCTTGCAGCCGCCATCTTCGTAGCCGGATGCGGCAAGAAGGAAATGCCCGCCGATTTGGCGAAGACATGGGACCAGAAGGAAGCGGAGATCATGAACAAGCTCACCGAGGTGCGCGGTACGTTCGATGAGCTCAGCGGGCGGTTTCAGAGCATCGCGGCTGACAGCAGCATCCTGGCAAAGGTGCCCACGGTTGATGGAGCGTTGAAGGCCGCCGAGATGCAGATCGGTGAGGTGGAAAAGGTGCTGAACGACACCCGGACACAGCGGGATTCGCTGGTGACGGCCGGCCGGATCGACGAGCTGAACGCGCTGTGGGGTTCGGTACGGACAACGTACGACGCCATCCAGCCCAAGCTGAACAACATATCCAGCATCCTGGCGCCAATCGATGCACAGTTGAAGGCCGCCACGGCAGGCCCCGATGCAACGGGCACTCCGGCTGCAACGGCAACGCCCCCGGCACCAGCTCCTACCGGGGACACAACCGGGAAATAGTCCGCAGATATCGCGGAACATCATCGTGCCCGACCGTGTGTATCCGCACACGGCCGGGCACGTGTTTTATCTCGGCAAAACGGCATTGCCGATAGCCTCAATGAAAACGGCCCGGAGAAGTTTCTCCGGGCCGTCACCGTCGTGCCGCCAGCACGCGTGTTAGTTGTGCCTGCTCATCGCAGAGCGCCGAGCGTTATTCCGCCATGGCGCGTACGCGCGGGGCAGCGGCCTTCACCTCGTCGGCCGTGCCGTCGGCATACTTCTGGAAGTTGTCGTTGAACTGCTGCGCAAGGTTGTATGCCTTCTCATCGTAGGCTTCGGGATCGGCCCACGTGCCACGCGGATTCAGCACCTCGTCGGGCACGCCGTCGATATGCGTGGGAACCATCAGACCAAAGATCGGGTCCTCACGATATTCCACGTTATCCAGCGCGCCGCTGAGCGCCGCGTTGATCATCGCACGCGTGTAGGCAATCTTGATGCGGCTGCCCACGCCGTAGGGGCCGCCGGTCCAGCCGGTATTCACCAACCAGCAGTTCGCATTGTGCTCGCGAATCTTCTCGCCCAGCAACGAAGCATACACCGACGGGTGATGCACCATGAACGGCGCGCCAAAGCAGGTGGAGAATGTTGGCTGAGGCTCGGTGACACCCTTTTCCGTACCCGCAACCTTGGCGGTATAGCCGGAGAGGAACTGATACATCGCCTGGGCAGGCGTAAGGCGGGCAATCGGAGGCAACACGCCGAAGGCATCGGCGGTGAGCATCACGATGTTCTTCGGGTGGCCGCCAACCGAACCCGGGGCAATGTTCGGGATGTATTCGATCGGGTAGGCGGCGCGAGTGTTCTCCGTGTGTGCGGCCGAATCCAGATCCAGCACGCGCGTCTCCGGATCGAACACCACATTCTCCAGCACCGTACCGAACATCTTCGTGGTGGCATGGATCTGCGGTTCGGCCTCGGCCGACAGCTTGATCACCTTGGCGTAGCAGCCGCCCTCGAAGTTGAACACACCCTGGTCGGACCAACCGTGCTCGTCATCACCGATCAGATCACGCGCCGGATCGGCCGAAAGCGTGGTCTTGCCGGTTCCCGACAGGCCGAAGAACAGGGCCGTGTCGCCCTCGGCACCGATGTTGGCCGAGCAGTGCATCGGCATGACACCCTGCAACGGGAGCAGGTAGTTCATGGTAGTGAACAACGACTTCTTGATCTCGCCGGCGTACGACGTGCCGCCAATCAGGATCAACTTCTGGCCGAAGTCAACCAGGATGTAGGTGCCGGTGCGCGTCCCGTCGGTCTCGGGGTCGGCTTCCATATCCGGCACGTGCACAACGGTGAAGTCGGGGTTGAAGCTCTCGCCGCCCCCATCAACCTTGCGTACCGGAATGAACAACGTCTGTGCGAACAGGTTGTGCCATGCGTGGATGTTGATCACACGCACGCCCACACGGTACTGCGGGTCGGCACCAACAAAGCAGTCGGCAACGAACAGATCCTTGCCGGCCATGAAGGCCTTGGCCTTGGCGAGCAGGGCATCGAACTTTTCCCGTGAGAACTCACGGTTGACCGGCCCCCACCACACGTGATTCTCGCTGGAACTTTCGCGTACGATGAACTTGTCGTTGGGCGAACGGCCCGTGTGTGCTCCTGTCAGCACGGCGAATGGCCCGCCGTCGGTCAAATGCCCCTCGCCGCGCGCAATCGCTTCTTCCACCAACACGGTTGTTGTCGGGTTATGGAAGAGGTTGCCGGCGCCTACAACTCCGAACTGCTCAAGCTGCTTACGCAGATCGTCAATGTTCATGAAAGCTTCCCAGATGAATGAACTGTGATGTTCGCTAGTTCCAGCAAAGAGAGCACCAAGCTAATGAAAATCCGGTAATCGCCTTGCAACGGTCGGTTGCAGGGCACGGCGAACAATCTGTTGGGAATTATCCGGGCGTCGATTGGCGTTGCCCGCGCCCCAACCGCCCGGCGGCATCAATCGATGTCGCCCAGATAGAACCGATTGTTGATCCGAAGGAAGGCGAACTTGACGTGTTTGATCGTGCCGGGAAGTGATACGCCGATGTCGATGACACCCCACAGCCCCTCCGACTCCCGTTCGGCGGTGATCGGCCCGAAGGCCATGCCGTTGGACTTCATCATCTCGGCAATCTCTCCGCAGATACGATCCACATATCGCTTCTCCTCCGGGTTCGCATAGTTGCAGGAATCCTTCCACTTGCGCGCGGTATCCGGACCGCGATACGCGATGTACCCGGCCGCGCGCGCGAAGTCACCGTCGCGGCACAGGTCCGTAAGCTCAACAAACCGCACCTTCAGCGATTGCTTCTCGGCGCGGCTAAGGCGCTCGGCGCGACGTTGCGCCTGGGCGCCCATCACACTCAGCAGCATGAATGTTGCCGCAACTACGGCAACATGGCGCCACTGCAAGGGACCAATGTTCGGGTTCATGCAACTCCTTCGGGTTTCCGTGGCTGTGGAACAGGCTATCGAAACATCCTGGCAGGGCTTCGTGACATTTCAACCGGCCGATAACAAAACCGGGAGCGGGATGCCGTGCTTTCTCGACGTCTCTCCGCTCCCGGCAGGATTTGATGCATGTATACTACGGCCGCGGCATCAGCGCAGCACGCTTGACAAGCGTAACACGGCGCCTACACGTCCAGGTTCCGCACGTACCGTGCATTGCGCTCGATGAACACTCGCCGAGGCTCCACCGCATCGCCCATCAACGTCTCGAACACATGCGCGGCCGTCTGGGCGTTGTCGATCGTCACCTGTTGCAGCGTGCGGGTCTCCGGGTTCATCGTGGTGGACCACAACTGCTCCGGGGTCATTTCGCCCAGGCCCTTGAACCGGCTGATCACGATGCCGTCGCGCGTGCGATTGGTATCCTCATCCAACGGCGCCTCGTCGCCGCTTTCATCCTCGTCGCGACCGGCGCGGTTGGCCGCGTCGCGGCGGATACGCGAGATGATCTCGTCGCGTTCGGCGTCGTCGAAGGCGTAGAACTCCTGCTTGCCCTTCTTCAGCTTGTACAGCGGCGGCATCGCCAGGTAAATCTTCCCGGCCTCGATCAGGTCGCGCATGTAGTTGAAGAACAGGGTCAGCAGCAGCGTGCGGATGTGCGAGCCGTCGACATCGGCGTCGGCCATGACGATCACCTTGCCGTACCGGGCCTTGGAGACATCCAGCGTTTCGCCGAATCCCACGCCCAGCGCCGTGAAGATCGCGCGGATCTCCTCGTTCTCCAGCACCTTGCTCAATCGCGCCTTCTGCACGTTCAGCACCTTGCCGCGCAACGGCAGGATCGCCTGCGAGCGGCGGTCGCGTGCGCTTTTGGCCGAGCCACCTGCCGAGTCACCCTCCACCAGATAAATCTCGCAGTGGTCCGGATCCTCGATCGAGCAATCGGCCAGCTTGCCGGGCAGCGTGGATGATTCCAGGGCATTCTTGCGCCGCACCAGATCGCGCGAACGGCGGGCGGCCTCGCGAGCCTCGGCGGCGGTGTACACCTTGTCGATGATCGCGCGCCCAACCTTCGGGTTCTCCTCAAGGAACTGCGTCAACTGGTCGCCCACAATCGAACGCACAATGCCCTCAACCTCGCCGTTGCCCAGCTTGGTCTTGGTCTGCCCCTCGAACTGCGGCTCGCCAACCTTCACCGATATCACCGCCGTAAGCCCCTCTCGGAAGTCATCGCCGGTAAGCTGGATCTTGTCGCTCTTGAGCAGCTTGTTCTTCTGCGCGTAGTTGTTCAGCGTGCGTGTCAGCGCCGACCGGAATCCGGCGACGTGTGTGCCGTGCTCGCGGGTGTTGATATCGTTCACATAGCTGAACAGGTTCTCGCTGAACCCGGAGTTGTACTCGAAGCAGACCTCCACCGGAAGGTTCTCCTTCTCGCCGGCGATCAATACGGGCTTCACGATCGCGGTGCGCTGTTCGTCGATGTAGCGCACAAATCCCACCAGGCCATCATCGTAATGGAAGATCTCGGTAAGGCCTTCCTCGCGCTCGTCGCGCATGGTGATGGTGATCGTGGGGTTCAGGAAGGCAAGCTCGCGCATGCGCTCGGCCAGCGTATCCCAACGATACTCCAGGGCCTTGAAGATCGATCCGTCCGGCTTGAACCACTGCGTGGTGCCGGTGGTCTCCCTGGTCTCGGCATCGCCGATGCGATGTACGTCGGCCTGCGGGATGCCGCAGCGATACTCCTGCCGGAAGATCCCCCCATCGCGGCGGATGGTTGTGATCATGTGCTCGGAAAGCGCGTTCACCACCGATACGCCCACGCCGTGCAGACCGCCGGACACCTTGTACGCGTCCTTCTCGAACTTGCCGCCGGCGTGCAGCACGGTCATCACCACCTGCAGCGTGGAAACCTTCTCGGTTGGGTGGATGCCCACAGGAATCCCGGAACCGTTGTCGGACACCGAGATGGAGTTGTCCTTGTGGATTACCACCTCGATCGTGTCGCATCGCCCCGCGAGCGCCTCGTCGATCGAGTTGTCGACAACCTCGTACACCAGATGGTGCAGCCCTCGCTGGCCGATGTCGCCGATGTACATGGCGGGCCGTTTGCGCACCGCCTCGAGACCTTCGAGCACCTTGATGCTCTCTTCAGTGTACCCGTTTGATGTGGAAGGCTTTTCTACTGCAGTGTCCACGCTGTCCTCAAGAAAAAATCCAAATGAAGATCCACCTGCCCGTGCTCGATCGCCAAGCCGCGACGGCATGTCTGTTAGCGGAGGATGATCTCCTGCACTACCTCGGCGCCGAAGCGTTCGTTCACCTTCTGGCGAATTTCCTCACGGCGCATCATCAGCTCGTTCCGCCATACCGCACTCTCCACCCGCACAAACATCCGCCCCTTGTCGATGCGCTCCACAGTTGCCTGCCGAGCCACCGCCTCGCCGACGATCTCCAGCCAATAGGCCGGCACCGACGCCTCCTGCACCTTGTCGGTAAGGTCGTTCTCACGGAGCCACTGTTGGATCAATGAACCGATCCGTTCCGCCATGATCGACTCTGTATGATTTGCGCAGAATGGTTTGCGGAGATGCCCGCCATCTGATCGGAAGGCCGCCCGATGGCAACCAGCCGGGATCGCCGTTTTGTACCGGCGCAAACCCCTTCGGCGCACCGTGCGTTCGGGTGTGCAATTCAACCCGCAAAGATAGGAAAAATCCGGCTTGCAGCCATGTTTCAGGGGCGCTGAGAAGGCCTGTTCGGCAAGAAAAATGGTGTCACGATGTAGCGCCCGTTTGGGCCTTCGGCGGACGGGCGGGCCGCCCCCTCCAACCCCGATCATTCGGGCTACGACCCGGGGCCTTCCGCGCCTGCTGGAAGACCGGAATCGGCGGTCGATTCGGCAGTCGATTCAGCCGCGGAATCCCCCGCCGGTTCGCCAACAATCGACGGCGTTTCCGGTAATGGTACTTCCGGTAACGGTATTTCCGGTAACGGTGCCTCCGGCCCCTGCGCCCCCCGTGTTCGCGGCTCGGCCGCCGCGCCGGCAGCGCCGTACTGCACAGCGGCAATACAGCCGCCTACCACCTGAAAGTGCGCCTCGCCCGCATCCAGGCTGCGCCGCTTCAGGAACGGAAGGAAATCCAGCGAGGCAACGGTGATGAAGGTTTGCGCAAGCCCGCGCGTGATCTCGTACACGCGCTCGGCGCGTTCGGCATCCAGCTCGCCGAAGATATCGTCCAGAAGGATCAGCGGTGACTCGGCGCATTGCTCGGCCAGGTAATGGAACTCCGCGATCTTCAGGCCGATCAGCAGCGTCTTGTGTTGCCCCTGGCTGGCCGAGGTGCGCACATCGCCGCCGTTGATCTCCATGCGTAGATCATCCCGGTGGGCGCCGAACAACGTGGCGCCGCGCCGCTGCTCCTCCTGCCACACCTGCTGGCACCGCAGCCACAACGCATCACGGTAGGCATCCACGCTCGGCAACGGCTCGGTGATGCCGTCCGGCTGGTACCGGATGTCCACATGCTCCACGCCGCTGGCAACGTGCGCGGCCGTGCGGCGGAATATCGGCTCGAACTCGTGCAGGAACGTGGTCCGTTCGTGCATCAGGTGCGCCGCGCGTTCGATAAGCCCCTCGTCCCACGGTTCCACCAGCGCGCGGTCCAGCGCACGGCCCTGCTTGCGCGCGTTGGCCAACAGAGCATTGCGCTGCTTCAGGATGCGACGATACTGGATCAGGTCCTCCAGGTAGCGCCGCTTGGCCTGCGAGATAACGATATCCACAAACCGCCGGCGTTCGGCCGGCGCGCCAACTGTGATGGCCTTCATGTCCGGCGACAGCACCACCGTGGGCGCCGCACCGATCACTTGCGCTGCATTGCTGGCCGGCGATCCATCCAGCACGATTGTCTTGCCGCTCGCCTTCGCCGATCCGCCAACGTACCGCACCTCGATGCGCCGTGGAACCCCGTAATCGCTTGTGCCCTCGATCCTGGCCTCGAACCCGCTCTGCCCACGGCGCAGCACGCTTGCGTCGTTGGTGCCCACGAACGATCGTGTCAGCGAACAGATGGAGATGGCTTCGAGCACGGTGGTTTTGCCCTCGCCGTTCAAACCGGTAAACACGTTCACCCCCTCGGCGGGGGCAACGTCGGTTACGACGTGGTTGCGAAGATTCTCGAAGAAGAGTCGGCGCAGACGCATGGGTAGCAAACCGATGACGCGCCCGGGCATATGCCTGTCGGGCGCGCCGTGGCCCCCATACAAAGGGAAGCCGGTGTTGCGATTGTTGAAGCGTGAAGCCCGTAACGGGCGCCCGCGGTGGGCTTAGTTATTCAGGCGAATCGGCATCAGGAGCATCAGCACGTCCTGGCCGTTGGCGCCGCCGTGCGGCGTGATCAGCGAAGGACGCAACGGCGTCGAGAAGTCGAACGCCACGTCCTCGCTGTCGATGCGGTCCAGCGCGTCGCGCACGTATTGCGAGTTGAAGCCGATCTCAAGCTCCTCGTTGCCGTAATCACATGGCACCTGCTCGTAGGCCTCGCCGCCGGTATCCATGTCCTCGGCCTGCACGCGCACGCCATCCGGGGCGATGCGCAGCCGCACCTGGCGGGTTTGCGAGTTGGAGTACAGGCTTACGCGCTTCACGGTGTTCAGCAGCTCCTCGCGCCGGATCACCATCCGCTTGTCGTTGGCCTGCGGTATCACGCTTTCGTAGTTCGGATAGTTCTCGTCGATCAGGCGTGCGGTTACCGTGGTAACGCCGTCGGCGAATCGCACATGGGTCTGGCTGGCCTCGAGCGTGATGTCGTCGGCATTAAACGCCTTCGAGGCAAGGTTCAGCGCCTTCGGCGGAACGATGATGTCCAGCTGGTCGCCGGTGGTGCCGGCCATGTCGTGGTCGATCACGCGCACAAGGCGGAAGCCGTCGGTTGCAACCGCCCGGATCTCATCCGGACGGAACTGGAACAGCACGCCGGTCATCGCCGGGCGGAACTCGTCGCCCGAGCAGGCGAACACGGTGCGATCGATCATCGACGAGAACTTCGCCAGCGGCAGCTTCAACGAGGCCTTGGCCTCGAATCGCGGAAGCTGGGGGAACTCCGCCGAGTCCAGCCCGGAAAGCTTGTACTGGCCGCTTGCGGTGTGCAGCGTGATGCGTTTGGTGGCGGGCTCAACATCGAACGTGAGATCGCCGACGTCCAACGCACGCACGGTATCCACCAGGCGCTTGGCCGGAACCAGGATGGAACCGCCGGCCGTGGCTTCCACTTCGATTCGCGTGGTGACCACGATATCCATGTCGGTCGCCGTCAGGCTGAGCGACGAGCCATCAAGGTGCATGAGGATATTCTCCAACACCTGCATCGGCGAGCGCTGCGGCGTGGCACTGGAGATACGCGAAAGGGCCTGAGCAAATTCCTTGACTGCAACACGGAAGTTCATAGCGGAGTGCGTTCGGGATTCGATTGAGAGATTCTGTACTTCTGGCGCGGACTGTGCGAGGCCGCGTGCATGCCGCCCCGGCGGCGGCGCTTTCAAGCGCGGCGCCCGAAATCGGCTGGTGGATTCCGGGCGGCGTGCAAGCTACGAAACGGGCCACGCCCCGCCAAGCCGGTCGCACCCCTTGAGGCCCCAACCGGCAGATTTCTCATCACCGGATCGCCGACCCCCGGCCCGCCGTGTGTAGATTTGTGCCGACATCATGGCCAGCAACCCCGAACCATATCAGCCCCCGGATGCCGACGGCGCACCCGAACTTGTGATCACCGACGCCCAGGAGCAGCGCAAGCGCACCACGCGACGCTCGATCTTCGTCAACGGTGAATTCGTAATGGGCGTCAGCGAGGAGATCTACGTAAAGTATGCCCTGTTCAAGGGCCGTGTGGTCACCGCGCAGTTCATCGAGGACGTTCGCCGGGCCGAGGAGATCTACGCATGCCGCGAGGCCGCAATGCGCGCCCACGGCGCACGCATGCGCAGCCGCAAGGAGATGCGAAGCCGATTGCTGGAGAAGGGGTTCTCCGAGGAGGCGGTACAGGCAACGATGGAGTTCCTGGTGGAGTATCGCATGATCGACGACGACGCCTTCGCCCGGGCTTTCGTGGCCGATCAACTGCTGCGCCGCCCGGTGGGGCGTCGCAGGCTGGGCGACGAGCTTCGGCGGCGCGGCATCACCAAGGAAGGGATCGCCGAGGCCCTGAACGATGTTGCCGGCGAGCAGAGCGAACTGGATAACGCCCTGGCCGCGGCGCGCAAAAAAGCGCCCACCATACGCCATGCCGACCCACGCAAGTGGGAGCGTTCGATGTCCGCGTTTCTGGCCGGTCGCGGGTTCGGCTGGGACGCAATCAGCGCCGTGCTTCGCCGTCTGCGCCAGGAGCGCGGCGCAACGGAGGATCCGTTCGCCGATACCGAATCCAATCCCGACGACCTGCCATGACGGACGAACACGACGAATTCGAGGACTTCAACCCGTGGGACGACGAGGCAACCGTGTTCGCGCGCGTTGGCGAGCTGACCCCGGTTCGATATGCCTGCGCGGCCTGCGGCCAGGACAACGAAACCGAACTGGATCTGGAAGGCGGCTATCGGCAGCAGTATGTGGAGGATTGCACGGTCTGTTGCCGGCCGAATCTGTTGCGCATCACGGTGGACCCGGAAACGCTTGCCGTATCGCTCAGCAACGAGCTGGAGTACGATTGCTGACGGCTCGCTTCTCCCCGCTTGCCCACGCACGACAACGCCGCCACACCTACATCACAATGCAGCGCCCGAACCCGTCGCGGATTTCGCGCTCGGGCAGTTCGTGGCCGATCAGCACCAGCCTGGAGGAACGCAGGGCCTCGCCCCACGCGCTGGTGTATTCCCAAGTCCACACACCATGCACCCCCTGCACCAGATACCGACGGCCGGCGCCGGCCACGTTCACAATGCCCTTGATGCGGTACAGGTCGCCGTGCAGTTCCTCGACCAGCGAGTCGATCCATTGCTCCAGCCGCAGGGGATCAACAACGCCCGGCTCAACAATGGCAATCGCGGTAACATGATGATGGTGGTGGTCGTCCGTTTGCGGCAAACCCGGTGTGCTCGCAAGCCCGGCTAACGCCAGTTCGGATGCGGCATGGCGCGTGCGGCCCAGCTCGATCAGCGCCACGGTGTCCACGTTGGCATGTTCGGCCACATGCAGCTCGGCCACGGGATTCACCTCGCGGATCGCCGCAACCGCCGCGGCCAGTTGGTCGCCGGAAACCAGATCGGCCTTGTTGAGCACAACCGCATCGGCATAGGCAATGCCCTGGGCAACCTCCGGACCGCGCATCATCTGCGCCGCATGGTACCGGGCGTCCACAACGGTTATCACGCCGTCAACCTGGAACCGCTCGCCGGCGTCGGGATGCGCCAGCAACGTCATCACGATAGGCCCGGGTGTTGCCAGCCCGCTTGCCTCGATCACCAGGTGGTCGAACGCCGGGCGACGCTCCATCAGCCGCTCCACCGCCTCGATCATGTCGTCGCGTACCGTGCAGCAGGCACAGCCGTTGGCCAGCGTGATCATGCCATCGTCATCAACGGCGACCACCACATCGTTGTCAACCGGAACCTCGCCGAACTCGTTCTGAATCACGGCGATGCGCAGGCCATGTCCGCCCATCAGCAAGCGGTTGAGCAGCGTGGATTTGCCCGCGCCCAGATATCCGGCCAGCACCGAGATCCGAAGCACGCTCACGCGCCCCCCGGCCTGGTGGCATGCAGCCCAACGATGGCCGGGCGCCCGATCGAGGCCCAACCCAGGCACCTATTCTTCATCGTTCCGCTTCCCTCCGATCCCCTCGAACAACATGATCTGCACCACCGGCACGTAGTCCGGATCCTCCTGCTGGTTGCGCTCGAAGTCCAGAATATCGTAATACACACAGGCCCCCTTCCTGCCATGCGCCGGCCACTCGCGGCAGGTCTTGGGGCGTGCGTCGTAAATGGTGCACAGCCGCGTATCCGGATGCTGGAACATGCACGACGAACCGAAAATCGGATCGGCCGTACGCCTCAGCACACGCTCGCCCGGCTCGCTGTCCTGCTTGGTGAACTTCTGCCGGGCAGTCTCGAAAGTCACCTTGAAGTGTTTGGCAAGGCGCTTGATATCGGCGTCGGCCACATGCACACGCTCGTAGATAGCGCAGCAGTATCCAACACACTTCAAGCAATCGTAGGTCTGTTTCGCCATGAAGAATGGGTTCGATGCGTTCGGAAGGAAGGCCACCGGGCAGCCTGGCCGGCCAACATAGCCGATAACGCACAAACGCCAATACGATTGCGCGCATCTCGGTTAAAAACCAAGGCCGGCCGCGGCACATACCGCGGCCGGCCTTGTAATGGCGCCGGAACACCCGGCCGCCACCAAGCCTGGAAGTCTGTTGATATACCTAAAGGCCCCCACACTGTTCAACAACGGTCGGCTGCACGGCGGCCAACCGGACGCGAATGAGGCGTCATCCCGGGCACGTCGCAGCGGACGGACGTGAAGACCAACGCAGCAGATGCCGTTGCTCAACAGCCCGCTAGAACTGCAACGTGGCGCAGCTTGCTGGATGCTCGATATCGCCGATGTCGTACAGGAAGAATCCGCTTTTCGCCGTGACGATCATCAGGTTTCCGCTGATGATGATGTCCTGCGCCACGATACCGTTGATGCCGCCAACACGGCGGGGATGCGCGCGATCGGACACATCAAGGATCACCACGCCGGCGTCGCCGTCGCACACCAGCACATGGTTGTCGCGCACCGCAAGCCCGTACGGGCCAGCCAGATCCACCGTGGTTACCAACTTGGGCGAGCGGATGTCGGCGATGCTGATAACATCGAGCTGGTTGCTGTTGCCGCCGCACGAGCCGGTGCTGCGCAGCGTTACGTAGGCATAGTCCCCTTCAACCACAACGGGGTCGCAGCGGCGGGCATGCTCGAACTGCGACAGCGGAGCCGGCCGGTCGGGATCGGCCGCATCGTAGATATACATGCCCTCGCGGCCACCGATGAACAGCTTGCCGTTGTAGGGAAAGATGGTTTCGATGGCCCAGGCAACCGCCACGGTGTTCTTATACCGAGGGCGGGCGGGATCGCTGATATCGAACACCCGAAGCGAGTAATCGTCGATACAGTACAGCCGATCGCCCACAATCGTGAAGCGTGCAAGCGAGCCGCCGGTGCCGGTGCCGCCGGTCGCCACGGGCGCATCAACCATCGTCTCCTGACTGCACGTGTTGCAGCCGGAGCTGCCGCCAACATCGGTGATCACCACATCGTCCATCGGCATCATGCGCGGCAACGTTGTAAACGCCGAGCCAACCGTGTCCACCGCCCGCGGGTTGCCAACATCGCTGATGTTGTACACCACCAGGTTGTAGCCGTTATCGGCGTACATGAAGTTGTCGCGCACGGCCACGTCGGAGTTTTCCGTGATCGCGATACGCCCTTTCAATTGCGGCGCCTTGGGATTGCTCAGGTCGTAGAACGTTATGTCCGTGCCCGGCGTCGTGCGGATCAGGGTGTTCCCGTACAGGTAGATTTTCGAAACGCCGTCGCCGTTGGTACCAACCCGGTACCCAACCGAGAACAGCAGAAGCGCAAGAAGGCAGAACAGTGTCGATCGCCGCATGGTGTACCTCGACTGAAAACCCGACGTAAGGAATGAATGGCCGCTGGCGGAATATCCGACGCACAACAGCGCCTGGCTGCACGGCCGCCGTGTGGTGACACCCGACATCGCGAATGTAACGCATCAGGGCGCAGCGAACCAGCAACAACCACCGAATGCCATGGGTACCCGTCGCGGGCCGGTACATACATATGTACCATCCCCCCTCTTGCATTCGTAATCTCTCCGCCATAAATTTGCATCCGCTCCGCCCACACAGCTCCCCAACCAAGGCTCTCTCCATGGCTCCCTTCATCAGGATGCTTTTCCTTCGCGTTCATGTGTTGATGCGCGCATGGCAGCTCATGAGCCGGTTCAACGGTGAGTGATCATAGCCGTTGATGGATCCAATAAAGGAACAATCAACAACATTCATCGGGAGATGTACCATGAGACACAGAAGTGTTCTGGCCATGATGGCCGGCCTGTGCGCAATGGCAGCGATCGCCTGCCAACGGAGTGATGTGGAAGCGGTTGATCCGGATGCAGGCCGTGGCGCCGGGAAGGGGCCGGGCCGGGGCTTGCTGGCCATCGAGACCCCATCCATCGAAAACGTTGGGATTCTGCATAACAACGGACTGGAATATCTGCGGGCGTGCTACGATCACCAACGCGCATTCGCCAGCAACCAGGCCCAGGCGGATTACATTCTCGCGCTCACCGGCGCATGGTTCCGGTCAATGCTCGGCTGGGATTCCAACGCCGTCAACTGCGGGCCAAATCAGGGCGATCTGGCGGCGATGCTGAGCAGGCGCTACCCGGACAACGATGCGGATGTCTGGACGGCGTTGAAGGCCGATCCCGTTTTTACGGCGAATGTTTCGGCCAACGACGTGGCCGCGATCGACGCCGCGATGACGGTGTTCGCCCTCCCAACCCAGGGCATGTCGCAAGGGCAGATCGCCCAACGCATCGTCGGCGTTGCCGACAGCCTGATTGCGTTGTCGAAGGCCGTCAACCTGGGCGAGCTTCCCGCCAGTTTTCTTCGATTGATGAAGGGCTCGGCGATGCACTGGAGCGAGCACCCCGTACGGACGGATGAATGCCCCGGGCCGCCGCCGGAAGTGGCGCAATTGATTCAGATCGATTGTGTTGGTTATCTGGTCGGCTGGTGGGTGGCTCTCAGTGCCGAGATCGGTGCCAACGGGCACGCCGACATCTCGAATCAATGGAAACGTATCGGGGCCGGGGCCGCTGCGGCCATCAGCTGGAGCATGGGCGGCCCGGTTCGGAGGTTCTTCGGGGGGTAAGGCACGCATCCTGACAATTGATCACGGGCGGGACCGCACAATCGGTTCCCGCCCATTGCTTCAACAACCGGTAATTCAAACAACGCTGTTGCATCATGGGAAACGATCGAACAACCCCGCTCGATGATCTTGAAACCCAGCGGCGGCTTGCGCGCGCCAACCAACTGGCCTGGGGTCTGATGGTTGGCGTGGCATTTGCCGGCTTCATCGGGGCCCAACTGTTCCTGCGCAACGATGAAGTGTCGGCGATACTTGGCGCGGCCTGTGTTGTGGGCATGATCTCGCGCGAACTGATCATGCTCTGGATCTTTCGCGGATCACCGCCCGCGGCTCCAACTCGCACCCCACGCTCGGAGTGGCTTGGAACAACCATCCAGATCGCCTTCGTGATGCTGCTGTGGCTGCTGCCATCAATCGCCGAAGGCCATATCCCGGCCCGGGCTTGGGCCGGCGCCGCGATAACGGCCGGGGCGTTTGTGGCGTACAACGGATGGCGACAATCGCGCACCGGCCGTCCGGGGCGCGCCATCACGTAACAACTCGGCACCGGGCGAGCATCATCGAGGAGCCGGCGGACGGAAGCTTGCTGGCACCATGCCACGCAACCGCGTTCGCAAACCGCACGCGCGCCCACGGTTGCGGCAGATGCCGCGCCACATCACTTACCGAACGGATCGCCCGCGAATCGGAACGTGACGGCGACAAACGGATTGACGCCGTATACCGCACGGTGCAGTTGCTCGTCGGCGACAGGCTCGCTCAGGTGATCGCCTTCCAGATACCGCGTGTTCAACCGGCGCAGGCTATGCGCCACGGCCCCGACCGCCACGGTCAGGTTCTGATTGTAGGTCAGCGACGCTCCCAACAGAATCATCGGATGGGCCAGGTCGATCCCGATGCCGCCCGTTGCGCTTGCCGACCAGTCGTTTCCGGCATCAACCGACGGCAGCCAGTGGAACAGAACCGTTGGCACCGGCTGGGTAACCGCGTCGTCGCTTGCACGAGCCACGCGGTAGGTGTGTCCGGTATCGGCGCGCGTCACGTACTCGCGATTGCGCTGCAGCATGATCGGAAAGGCAAACCCCACCGAGATCCGCCAGCTTCCACGCGGTGGCGCGGTGAGCACGGTTGTCCAGACGCGCTCGCGATCGCGACCGGCCGCCGCTTTGTTGATCGTGACAACCAGCCGCGACCCCGGCCCAAACCGCGCCACATCGGCAAGCCGGAATGCCTCGGTCGGCCCCAACGAATCCGGCCCGGCACCACCGCTCCCCATGCTGCCAGAGAACCGGCCCGAAGTACCGGCCGGGCTTCCGCCCGGCCCGGCATGTTCCGCCGGTATCACGCCATGTGCGCTTGTTGCGGCCGGGCCGGCAGGCCTCGCCGATGCACTGTTGGCCGCAGCGTCCGACGTGTCGGCAAACAACAGCCGGCCGTACCGCGCATTTGCCGGCAGCGCGGCGCCAACCCCAGCCAACGAAAACGAAGGCATGGCCACGTCGTCCACATTGATCGCCACGGTGTACCCGGCATTGCCGCGTACGCCAACAATCACCAGATCGATCGACGTCTCGCAGCGAATGGCCAACGGCCGCGTTACGGTGACGCCATCCGGTTGGGAAATGATATCAACCACGATTTCCGCGGTCGGAATCGATGCCCACACTACCTCGACAGCAAGAACGAACAGCGACGTGGCGGTAAGAAGGAAACGGACTCGAATACGCATGGCGCCCCCCGGTATAACAGAGTGGCGGCGGGCCGGCGGCGCGGGAAGGTGGAGCGGGTAACGAGACATCGGTGACGACATCCCGGGCTGTGCGCAAGTCGGCGGCGTCGCATACCAACATACAGGCCACCATGCCCGTGGTTACAATGCGATGCCAGCGGAATGGCAGCAGGCGAACAATGAGGAAGTCCGGGTGGCGATCGCGAACAGTCCGTTGAACGACCTCGGCACCCCGGACTGTTCAACAACAGTCGGATATCTGACGGGCAAACGGACGTGAATGAGGCGGCCTTCCGAGCGCCGCGGTGAGCGGCCACGCGGGCCAACGCCGCGGATGACGTTGTTCAGCAGTCCATTAACGCACCACGCGCAGCGGAACCGTACGAACGGCGCCGGGTGTGCGCAGGGTGCAATAATATTGGCCGCTTGGCAGATCGGTCAGATCCAGAAACACCGAATACCTGCCCGGCACGGCATCGCCGCTGACGATGGTGGCAATGTGGCGGCCAAGCGCGTCGGCCAGCGTAATGCTCGCCGGCGCCTTTTCCTGCACCGTGTACTCCAGCGTGGCGCGGCTGGCCGCTTCATTCGCCCGCACGATCTTCAAGCCGACAACGCCGGTAACGTCAATCAGCCGCGGGCCGCCCTGATAACAGATGCCCAGCAAACGGAAGGCCCCGCCCGAGGTGTCGGTACGCACGGTGGTGCACTGGTTCCAGACGATGGTATCGATTGTGATCTCGGCGGCATCGGTATCGGCAAGCGCGGCCATGAACCGGAACCGCGTAAGCGTATCGCCAACACGCCGGCCGCGGACCGAAAGAATCGCCGTTGGCCCCGGCGCGGACTGCCCCTGTGTAAGGGTGCCATCGGAAACGCCTCTCGGAATCATCAACCGCCGGTTATACCGGATGGTTGCCGTGAAGTCATCGTACCCACAGCCGGCCAGGCCGCCGTCCACAAGCACCAACGGGATCTCGATGGCGTCGCCGGATCGCGCCTCGGCGCTGCCCAGCATCACAGCCGGCATCAGCGTCTCCACCGCAACCGACGTGCTGGTACTGCCGCCGCACCCGAACGAATCGGTAACAGCAACACCGTACGTGCCCGACGCATGAACCACGATGCTCTGCGTGGTGTCGCCGGTGGACCACAGGTACCGGAAACCCGACGGCGCAATAAGCGTGGCGCTGTCGCACGGGCAGATCGTAGGCCCGGGAGTAACCGCGATCGCAGGCTGCGGGTTCTGCCGCACCGTAACGCTCACCGGCCGCGACGGCCGCAGGCATCCGTTGGAGTCCAACGTGATAACACTGTAGATGCCGGTGGCCTTCGCCGTCAACGTGCGCGAACGCGAGCCGTCGGACCATTCGTACGTAAGGAAGCCCGGCCCGGCATCGAACAACACGCTGTCGCCGTCGCAGAACACGGTGTCGCCGAACACGGAGATCACCGGCGTGCGGCATGGGCGCAGGTCATCAGCGCCGGTATTGTAGGATAGCGCCCCCTCCTGCCCGAACGAATACGGGTAGGCGTTGACACCCCAATACGAGCTTATCCGATGCGGCCCCTCTGGCACCTCGATCTGGGCATAGGCGTAGAACGGATCGCCTGGCACCGGCTTGAATCGGTCGATGATCTGCACGCCGTCGAGCAACACCTGGTCCAACGAACGATTCAGCGTCACGATGCTGACATAGTGCTTGCTGATGGCCGCCAACGGGAAGGAGTAGAAACGCACGTCGTGGCGAACGATATCCACCGGGTTCAGCACCAGCATCGCGGGATCGCCGAAGCTGGCAAAATCGTACTGCGAGCCGTTGGTGTATTGCGCGATGTGGATTGGTTGATCTGCCTGGATCACCGACGGCGCGGTGAGCATGAACTCCTTGAACTTGCCGGCATCAAGCCTGAACGGCGCCATGCCGTCCACCCGCACGGTGGTGCTGTCGGTGCCGGCGAGCACGCGGTAGGTATCACCGTCACGCGTAAGCGTGGGCACCGCCACGTAATAACTGCCCCAGCGGTTCATCGGGATGCACTGCTCGAACACGAAATCGCGATACGGCACATTGACCGGAATAAACGGGCGCGAAGAACCGCTGAACATCGCGAACCGCTTGCCGTTCAACGAACGCACCCGGCTGCCGGTAAGGTCCGTATCGCCCTCCACCTGAAATACCTCGCCCGCACGCATCATCACCGTGAACGGTACGCCCGGAAGCTGCCCGCCAACGGTACGGTCGGTTGAGGTGATCTCTATATGGGTGCTGTCCTCCACGGCAACCACCTGCATCTCGCTTGGATACGGCGGCAGGTTGCGCACGGTGCCATCGTACGAGAGCACGCGGTAATCCGAGCCGAGCGCGTCGATGGGATACACAATCGACGCATCCATCGTCTGCGGCAGGTAGCTCAGACTATACACCTCGCAGGTATCGGACGTAACAATGCGGAAGGCCTTCCCCTCGATGCCTTCGGAGCCGAAGGACATGAGCAGGTTGGACGGGAGCGCAATCATACGCCCGGTATTGGCGGGCACACCGAAATTCTGCGACCAGCCGTTGCGTGGGATGGAGACCGTGCCGGTAGTGTTATTGCTGGAGACGACGTAGATGTAGAAATCGGGGAGCTTGCCGTTGGCGTCGATGTTGTACATGAAGCCACCCCAGAACTCCTTGCCCAGCGTTCCCTGCGCGCTCGCGGCCAACGGGGCAAGCAGCATGGCCACCGCGATTGCGGACAGCATTTGTACGAGGGTTCGCCTGAGCAATGTAGGCATAGGGGAAGATAAGCGCGGCGCCCTTGGTTGCTGGTCTGGATGGCCCGACCCCGTTCGCCGCCCAATGGTAGAGGCCAAACGGGATGGCACTGCCGATGGCAGGCGCCGAATCGGGATAATATACACCACGGGGCTCTTCCGTGGTACGGATCAAGGACCAGGGTTGTGTTGTGGTTTCCAATGGGCCGCGCCCGCATCCGCAAGGCCCCTCCGTTGTGTTGCTCCGCGCCGAGTGCGGCGATCCACATCCGGCGCGATCGCCGCAACGGAAACAGCCGGGCGCGCATGGCGAGCACGGTCGACAGGCGATCGTGGGCAACAACCGGCTGGCCGCGGCGCCCTACTTCAATACCGTGCCCTGCAACACCATCAACGCCACGGTGAAGTAGATCACCAACCCGGTAACATCCACAAGCGTTGCAACAAACGGCGCCGAGGATGTGGCCGGGTCGGCGCCAAGCCGCTTCAGCAGGAACGGAAGCATCGATCCGGAAAGTGTTCCCCACAACACAACGCCCACCAGCGACACGCCAACGGTAACGCCCACCAGAATCCAGTGCGGGCCATACACATCGCTGAACAGCGTCCAGGCGGCGATGCGGGTAAATCCGATTACGCCCAGGATCACGCCAAGCAACACACCGGAGTAGATCTCGCGCCGCATCACCAACCACCAATCGCGCAGCGTTACTTCGCCCAGCGCCAGCGCGCGGATGATCAGCGTGGCGGCCTGCGAACCGGAGTTCCCGCCGCTGGAGATAATCAACGGCACAAACAGCGCAAGCACCACGGCCTTTTCGATCTGATGTTCGAAGTAGCTCATGGCCGTGGCGGTGAGCATTTCGCCCAGGAACAGCACCACCAGCCAACTGGCGCGCTTGCGGATCATCTGCGCGATGGGTGTGTCGATATACGGCTCGTCGAGCGCCTCAAGACCACCGAACTTCTGGATGTCCTCGGTGGCCTCCTCCTCGGCAACGTCCAGAACGTCGTCGATCGTGACGATGCCAACCAGCACGCCCGAGCTGTCCACCACGGGCAGGGCCACGCGGTCGTACTTCCGGAACACATCAACGGCCGTCTCCTGATCGTCGGTCACCTTCAGCGCCACGAACTGGCCGTCCATGATTTCCGCAACCGGCTCATCCAGCGGCGCCAGCAGGAACTCGCGGCTGGCGATGTCGTCGATCAGCTTGTGCGATCGATCGATCACGTAGATCACATCCATCGTCTCGGAGTTCTTGCCGTACCGGCGGATGTAATCCAACACCTGCTTCACGGTCCAGCCGGAACGCACCGCCACGTAGTCGGGCGTCATCAGGCGGCCCACGCTGTTCTCGGGGTAGCCCAGCAGCGTTTGGGCAACGGCGCGCTCCTCCGGCGACAACAGGAGCATCAAACGCCCGGCCGTCCCCGATGGCAGATTCTCGAACAGCGCCGTACGGTCATCCGGGGGCATCTCGTTGAGAATGCCGCCGATTTCATCGGGCCGCAGCGTGTCCAGCAGGAATTCCTGAACCGAGAGATCGAGATATGCGAAGGTGGCAGCCGCCAGGTGCGCCGGGAAGGTTCGGAAAAGCTTCGCCTGCTCCTCCTCATCGAAATCATCCACCAGTTCGGCGAGATCAACAGGAACCCACTCCTCGAAGATTTCTCGGAGCATTTCGGTCTCGCGGAGTTCCAGCAACTGCAAGATTTCCGGTTGCAGCAGTTTCCCGATCATGACTGCCTCCCTTGCTGGTTGGAGATATACGATTATATCGGACCAATCAAAATACGCCGCTCAACGCCCGATCCGTCTGTTACGAAATATAAATCCTGGGGGCTCTTCGCGCGGACGCCTGCCGCACACGCTGCAACGCCAATTACCCGCCCGCACCCACTATATTGCCGGCCTGAAGTTGCCGGCGCACGCATCCGTGCGCGCTGCCGGCCTGCAATCAGCCAGGACGGACAACCATATGCCAGCCGAACCCTCATCACCAGCGCCCCAACAGCCAACACATCACGGCCGCATCCATCGCTTCTTCGCGGAGCTGGGGCCTGGCCTGATTACCGGCGCCGCCGATGACGATCCGTCCGGCGTGTCGACCTACTCGGTTACCGGCGCAACGTTCGGCTACGGTCAGCTGTGGACGGTGATCTTCGCGTTCCCCATGATGGCGGCCGTGCAACTGATGTGCGCGCGCCTGGGGCTGGTGACAGGTCGCGGCCTGGCCGGTGTCATCCGCCGCCGCTACTCGCCGCTGGTGCTGTGGTTTGCATGCAGCCTGCTGATCATCGCAAACGTGGTGAACATCGGGGCCGATCTCAAGGGCATGGCCGAGGCGATGGAACTGGTAACCGGGCTTACGGCAAATCTCTGGCTGCCGTTCTTCGCCCTGCTGATCATCGCGTTGATGATCTGGTCCAGCTATCGCCACATCGCCAGGATATTCAAGTGGCTCACGCTGGTGCTGTTCGCGTACGTGATTACGGCGTTCCTTTCGCAGCCACGATGGGGCGATGTGCTGGTAAACACATTCGTGCCGCACATCGAGCTCTCCACGCAGTACATGGCCACGTTCCTGGGCATCCTGGGCACAACCATCTCCCCGTATCTCTTCTTCTGGCAGGCATCACAGGAGGTTGAGGAGGAACGCTCGTCGGGCTCGCTGCGGCGGCACAGGAACATGGGCGCATCGCTGGCCGAGCTTCGGGCATCGCGCACCGACGTGCTCACCGGCATGGCGTTCGCGGGCCTGATCATGTACTTCATCATTCTTACAACGGGCTCCACGCTGCACGCCGCCGGGCACACACAGATCCAGACCGCACGCGAGGCCGCCGAGGCCCTGCGGCCGCTGGCCGGCGACGGCGCGTATCTGCTGTTCACGCTGGGGCTGGTGGGCACCGGCATGCTGGGCGTGCCCGTGCTTGCCGGCTCGGCGGCGTATGCGATCGGCGAGGCCATGCAGTGGCGCAGTTCGCTGAACGCGAAACCCGCCACCGCCACCAAGTTCTACGGGGTGTTCGCGGTATCGGTGGTGGCCGGCCTTGCGCTGAACATCCTGGGCGTAAGCGCGGTTCGCATGCTGTTCCTGGCAGCGGTGCTGAACGGCTTGCTGGCGCCTCCGTTGCTGGCGATCATCACGCTGCTTACCAGCGATCGCACGGTAATGGGCGACAGTATAAACCCGAAACCCGTGAAGTGGCTGGGCTGGTTCACGACCGCCGTGATGGCCGCCGCCGGGATTGTGATGCTGGTGCTGATGGCGTTGTAGACGACCGCAACGAACATCGGCGCAACGCCTGCCTGGCGGTAGTGCGGGCACACGCGCCCGGCGCCCACAAACCAAACGCCCACGTTCCCTGCGATTACTATGCCGATGGATGATGATACCACACACGGCGGAGCGCTGAACCGCGCATCCTACAACGCCGTTGCCGCCGATTGGGCGGCCGCGCGCACGCAACTGTACGGCCCGGAGCAGCGATACCTGGAGGCCCTGCTCAACGGCCTGGCCGCCCCGGGACATGTGCTGGATGCCGGTTGCGGCACCGGGCGCCCGATCGCCGAGGAGGTGATCGCGCGCGGCCATCGCGTAACCGGTATCGATCAGGCGGAGCAGTTGCTGGCGCTTGCCGCCGAGCGCTTCCCGGCCGAGCGCTGGATACACGCAGCGCTGGAGGAATACCCCTTTGGCGGCGAGTACGATGCGGCCATCTGCTGGGACTCGCTGTTCCACATCCACCGCATGCACCACCGTGCCATTCTCGAACGCATCGTTGCCAGCCTGGTGCCCGGCGGCAGGCTGATGCTCACGGTTGGGGGCTCGGCTCATCCGGCCTTTACCGACACGATGTTCGGCCAGGAATTCTTCTACGATTCGCACCCGCCGGAAGCCGTATCCGAACTGCTTGGGGAACTGGGCCTGCGGTTGATCATCGCGGAGTTCATGAATCCGCCCACATCCGGCCGCGACAAGGGGCGGTATGCTATCGTGGCGCAACTTGAATGATGGCACAAACAGGCCGCGCCCTCGTGATTGCTCACAAGGGCACGGTGCTCCTGTTCGCCGCGGTGGTGAAAACACCTTCGCGGGCAGGCGGCGATTATCGCTGTTCGGTCTCGACCAAGGTTGCGCCGGCATTCGCTTCGGAATCGGCGGGCGCGCCGGTAAGCCTTGATACCAATGCGTTGAGATCAACGCCCGCCGCGCTCTTCAGCATTTCCGGCGCGGTGGCCATCAGCTCGGTAACGTAATTGCTCAGGCGCATCGCGCCGGATCCGTTGCCGGTGTCCACCACGGTCAGCTTGTCGATACGGCCGATCGGTTCGGCCACGCGGCCGGCCAGCTCGGGCAGCATGCGGGCGATGATGTCCAGCACGGCGGCATCACCGTAACGGCGGAACGCTTCGGCGATCTTCTCCTTGGCCTCGGCCTCGGCCAGGCCCTTCATGCGGATCACCTCGGCCTGCGCCGCGCCCTCGAGGCGCTGCTGTTCGGCGTTGGCGGCCGCCTCGGCTTCAATCCGGTACTTCAACGCATCGGCCTCGCGCATCACACGCGCCTTGGCGGCCTCGGCAGCCTGTTCGGTTGCGTACCGCTCGGCGTCGGCGCGCTTCTTCACTTCCGCATCGAACTGCTTTTCGCGCCGGCTGATCTCCAGCGATTCCAGATCGATCTCGCGCTGCTTGCGCACCAGTTCCACCTTCATCAACTCCTCAACCGCCATCTGCTTGGAGCGGGCCTCCTGGATGGCGTACGCCTGGTCGGCCTCGGCCTTTGCCTGATCCTGGTCCTTCTTGAACCCGGCTATCAGCAGCTCCTTGCTTTTGTTGGCCTCGGCCACCTTGGCATCGCGCTCCAGCTCGGCACGCATCCCTTCCTCCTCGGCCAGGGCCTTCTGTACACGGGCATCACGCATGGCATTGGCCTCGGCGATATCGGCCTCGCGCTTCACCACGGCCACACGCGGGCGGCCAAGCGCCTCCAGATAGCCGGCGGGATCGCGCACGTCCTTGATGGTAAAGGCAACAATCTGCAGGCCCATCTTCTTCAGGTCGATCGCGGTCACGTTCTGCACCTCCTGCGCGAACTTGTCGCGGTTGCGATAGGCTTCCTCGACGGTCATCGAGCCAAGGATGGCGCGCAGATGCCCTTCCAGCACTTCGCGGGCCTCGGCCTCCATCGCCTCGGGCGCCTTGCGCAGGAACTGCTCCGCCGCGGTTGCGATATCCTCCACCGTGCTGCCAACCTTCACGATGGCCACGCCGGCCACCAGGATCGGCACGCCCTGCGATGTGTATACCACTTCCGAGGTTGCCACCTCCAGCTTGTGTGTGTGCAACGAGATAAACTCGCTGCGCTGGAACACCGGCATCACGTAGGCGCCACCGCCGCGCACGATCTTCACCTTGTTGCCGGCCTGGTCGGCAACAACGTTGCGGTTGCCAAGCCCCGCGCCGGTGACAATCATGGCGACATCGGGTCCTACAGTCCTGTAACGGGCGGCGAACGCCATGGCCAGAACCACGAGCACGGCGACGACTACCACCGGAATAAGTACTATTTCCGTCATGGCAATTTCTCCTTTGGGTTGTCAATGAACTGTTTACGTCACGTCGATCGGGGATACCAGAAGTATCCCGCCTTTGACATCCACCACCACCACGGTACAGCCGCGCGGGATCTCCGCGCTGTCGAAGCTGGCCGCGATGTGGCATGTATTGCCGGCCCCCATACGCACCATTACCTCACCGTGCCCGGCCGCCCCGATCGCGATTGTCACGGTGCCGGTGTGGCCCTTGAAATCGTTGACCGAGAAGGCAAGTGAGGTTTCGGCACGTTCGCTTGGCAGCACGTACCCGAAATGCACGGCGATGGAAATCACAACCGCCACGGTAGCGGCCGCAAGCGCCAATGTGCCATCGGGCCACGCCGTTGCGCGCGCCAGCATGATCCCGGCGCCGCCGAACGCCGTGATCGCGCCAACAACGGTGGTTGGATGCAGAAACCGCAGAAGCCGGAATCGGAATGTGTGGTGGCCTCCGCCAAGCCGGTGCAGGCCCCCTTTGTGGAGCCCTCCACCAACCAGCGTTACCAGAGCAAACAGCGCCCCGCCGATCAGGCAGGACCAGAATACGTCGTTCATCTCAACGCTCCCCCTCCCCTTGCGGGAGGCGGCCGGACGCGTTCCGTGGCTGCGTGTCGATCACGCTTCGGTGGTCGGCTATCCGGTCAAGCGGCGCGAGTATTCGAGTTCAACGAACAGATAGTTGCGGCAGCACATGTAAGCGATTGCAAAAATTGCCGACGGTTCACACTAACCCGCGGCGGCGACATACGACCACATCCATTGGGGCGATTCGTGATACGTCGGCACAGATAGAGCAGCGTTGGCGTTCATCCCACGACAGTGCATCGGCATCTGCATTGCGCATCGCGATGTGGCAACAATACATTGCGCGCATTCCTTACTCCTGCTGTCCCCCCCGGAGCACGTCGTTATGTTCAACATCAACGTCCAGGCATCGCCATGTCCACACTTCACCAGCTTTTCACCGAGTACTGCAATCAGAAAATCCGCAGCGTGGCAACCGATATCCCAGGCGAAGCGAAACAGGAAATTGTCCGGCAATTGAAGGGCTCGTTGTTTCGATCGGTTGTGCAGGCGTGGTCGGTACTCGACTTCTACGATTATCGGCATCTATATGCCGAGGGATACGAACACTATTTCGGATACGACGACGCAACAATGTCCGCCGAGCGTATCCTGGAAATCATTCACCCCGAGGATCAGGAGGCGTTCGGCAACTTGTACTACCTATGCCTTGAGGGATTGCTGCACATGCCGATACCGGTAAAGGACATCGGGCATTTCTGCGTCAACTACCGCATCAAATCCGCCGCCGGCAACTACGTGCGGGTTCTGGAAACAAACTCCATCATTGCCAGCGACGAGGCCCGCAACATTCCGTTGATATGTCTCAGCCAGATGAGCAAACTGGATGGCATGGAAGCATCGTCGCCGGTCAGCTATTACTTCCTGCTGTTTCGCGACGAGTGGGAAAGCGTCGACATCATGGCGAAATTCCTGCAGCAGTATAGCCCGGTGGTGAACATGTTCACGCAAAGTGAGATGAAGATCATCCGGCTGTTGAAGCAGGGGCTTACCAGCAAGGAAATTGCCGACCGGATATTCCTCTCGAAGCACACGATTGACAAATACCGGAAAAATCTTCTGGAGAAAACGAACTGCGCGAACACCGCGCAATTGCTGGCGCACGTGTTATCGCTGGGGATTCTGTAGACGGACCGCGCAGCGCCACGATGACGGCGAAACTGCCGCCTCGGGCCGCGCCCGGGTTCCGCTGAAATACAAATGCCGGCCCGATGTAACCACATGGGCCGGCATAACGTTCCGGTTCGCGGGCGCGATCCTCCTTATTCGCTCAACGTTATTCTCATGGCGGCGCGGGTCGTAAAACCCGCGCCGCATGGTCAATCACAAACAGACATCAATCGCGCCGTTACTTCGCGTTGAACTTGGCCAGCAGATCCTGTACCGTGAACTCGCGCTTCTGTGTGCGCATATCGGGCTTCTCGCCGCGCTGGCGCCCCTGCCCCTTGCCTCCACCGCCGCCATCGGCCGACTTCATCGAAAGCCCGATACGTTTCAGCGACTCGTTCACCTCCAGTACACGCACGCGCACCACCTGGCCAACCTTCACCACCGTCTTGGGATCCTCCACATAACGGTCGGCAAGCTGCGAGATATGCACCAGGCCATCCTGATGCACGCCGATATCCACAAACGCGCCGAAGTTGGCAACATTGGTCACCACGCCTTCCAGCTCCATGCCGGCGCGCAGATCCTTTATTTCCTTGATGCCCTCCTTGAACGTGGCATAGCGGAACTCGGCACGCGGGTCGCGGCCGGGTTTCTCCAGCTCGGCAAGGATATCGCGCAACGTGGGCTCGCCAACCGTATCGGTCACGTAGCGGCGCAGGTCAAGACTCTTCAGGCGATCGGGCACACGGGTTACCTGGTCTGGAGTGATCGCAAGGTCGGCGGCGATGCGCTCCACCAGATCGTATCGCTCCGGATGTACGGCCGTGTTGTCCAGCGGGTTGGCGCCGTCGCGGATGCGCAGGAACCCTGCGGCCTGTTCGAACGTCTTGGGGCCGAACTTCGCCACCTTCAGCAGCGCGGCACGGCTTGCGAACGGGCCGTTCTCGTTGCGATGCGCCACGATGCTTTTCGCCACCGACGAGGTGATGCCGGCCACATAGCCCAGCAACTCCTTCGAGGCCGTGTTGATATCCACGCCAACGTAGTTCACGCAGCTCTCAACGGTTTCCTCCAGCTTCTTCTTCAGCAGGCGCTGGTCAACGTCGTGCTGGTACTGGCCAACACCGATCGACTTCGGGTCGATCTTCACCAGCTCGGCCAGGGGATCCTGCAACCGGCGCGCAATGCTGATCGCGCCGCGCACCGTGATATCCAGATCCGGAAATTCGTCGATCGCAACCTCGCTGGCCGAATACACCGAGGCGCCCGATTCGTTCACCATCACCTTCACGGGCTTGCGCTCCATGCCGGCAATCACCTCGCCGATGAACTCCTCGGTCTCGCGGCCGGCCGTGCCGTTGCCGATCGCCACCAGCTCGATGCCGTACTTCTCGATCATCGTGCGCACCGTGCGCGCGGCGCGCTCGCGTTCGCCGGCCGACTGGTGCGGGAACACGTTCTGGTACTCCAGGAACTTGCCGGTGTTGTCCAGCGCGGCCACCTTGCAGCCGGTACGGAACCCGGGATCGACGCCCAGCGTGGGCTTCAGGCCCGCAGGGCTGGAAAGCAGCAGCTCGCGCAGGTTGGCCTCGAACGTACGGATCGATTCCACATCGGCCTGCTGTTTCTTCTCGAAGCGCACCTCACCAACCAGCGAGAACTTCATCAGCCGGTCGAACGCATCGCGCAGCATGGTCTTCAGGAACTCGCGCACCTCCGGTGTGTTGGCGTGGATCTCCTTGCGTTCCAGATACTCCGTTATGTGGGCGTCGTCGTACGAAAGCTCGAAGTACAACACCCCCTCGTTCTCGCCACGGCGCAGCGCCAGCATGCTGTGCGCGGCAATGGATTTCACGGGCGCCTTGAAATCGCGGTACATCTCGAACTTGGTGGTACCAACGGGGAACTCGTCCTTCACGCGCGAGACAAACACACCGTCGTTGGTGAGATACTCGCGGATGTAGGCGCGCAAGTCCGCCCGCTCCGAAATCTCCTCGGCAAGGATATCCGATGCGCCGGCCAATGCGTCGGCCGCGGTAGGCACCTCGCGCTCGGCGTCAACAAAACTCGCGGCCTCGTCCAGAAGCGACACCGCGGGCGCGTCCGGCTGGTTCAACGAACGGATGCGCTCGGCAAGGGGCTCCAGGCCACGCTCGCGGGCAATCGTTGCGCGTGTGCGGCGCTTGGGTTTGTACGGGAGATACAGGTCCTCCAGTTCCGTCTTCTGCATGCAGGCTTCAATCGCCTTGCGCAGCTCGTCGGTCAGTTTGCCCTGCTCACCAATCGATTCCAGAATCGCGCGTTTGCGATCCTCCAGCTCCTGCAGGTACGCGTGGCGATCGAACAGCGCGCGAAGCACCACTTCGTTCATTTCGCCCGTGCGCTCCTTGCGGTAACGGGCGATAAACGGAATGGTGCCTCCCTCGGCCTGTAGTTCGAGAGCGTTGCGAACCTGGTTGGCGTTGAGATTCAGTTCGGTGGCTAGGATCAGGGGGATATCGAGCATCGTGCTGTGTTGTCCTCGAGAATCGGTCACGTTAGGGATCGGATGAAACCGTTAACGGCGCGCAGCGGCCAATCGGGGCAGCGCACGCCGTCGCCGGCGTTATACAGGCGCGCGCGGTGCACGCCATGGAGAAGATTTCATGCGGAAGCCAGGGGCCGGTCCCTGGGCATCAATGGATGCGCTGGGCCACGAAGCGGCCGTCCACTTCGGACTCGACGCGGGTTTCCGGATGGCGAAGATATCCGTGGAACGTGCCCTCCACCGTTTCGCCCACCCCGCCGAACTTCGTGATCACCGTCTTGCCGCGCACCGACGTGTATTCCACCTCGTCGCGCTTAAGCACGGCATACGCCTCGGTTGTTGTGGGCGCCTCGCCGTCCAGCCAGACATATGCGCCGGGCGTCTTCGCGTTCGAGGGCAGCGCCAGCAGCAGCTCCACGTCGCGGCGCTCCAGCACATAGTCACCCATCAGGATGCCGCGCTGGATTTCGTTCGCGTCGATGTACTCCATGCTCGAACGCCCGAACGTCATCACCAGGGTCTCGTACGTTCTGGTTGTATTGTCCACCATGGTGAACGTGATATTGCTCAGCACCAGACCGTTGTTGCCGCTGTATGTCGGCGGATCAACAGGAGTGGGCGAGCAGCCACCGGCAATTATCAACGCCACGGTGAGCGGGATCGCACAGGCCAGCAGAATTTTGATCGAGATTCGGCTCATGGCACGTCGGGGTTAACGGGTTGAGATGTTGATGTACAAATATTGAATTGAAAATTTCGACATTTCCGATTCTCGATTTTCAATTTTCAATTCCTACTTCCTCCCCTCCACCCACGCATGGATACGGGCTTCCAGCACGTCCAGCGGAAGCGCGCCGGCGCCCAGAATCTGGTCGTGAAATGCGCGAATATCAAAGCGGTCGCCAAGTTTCTCCTGCGCGTAACGGCGCAACTCCTTCAGCTTCAGCTCACCAACCTTATAGGCGGTTGCCTGGCCCGGCCAGGAAATATATCGGTCAACCTCCACCTCGATATCGTGTGCGGCCTTGCTGGAATTCTCCGTGAAGAACACAATCGCCTGCTGGCGCGTCCATCCCTTCACGTGAATGCCGGGATCAAGCACCAGACGGATAGCGCGCCACATCTCGTAGGTAAGCTGGCCGAACCTGGAATACGGGTCCGCATAAAACCCCATTTCGCTTCCCAGGCTTTCGGCGTACAGGCCCCAGCCTTCCACATAGGCCGTGTACTCGGCCGACTTGCGGAATCGCGGGACGTTCTCCATCTCGTGCGCCAGGGCAATCTGCAGGTGATGGCCGGGCACGGCCTCGTGCAGGGCCAGGGGCTCCATCTCCCACTTCGGCCGCGACTTCAGGTCGTACGTGTTGGCGTAGAAATACCCCGGGCGGCCTGCCTCCAGCGAGCCGCCGTTGTAATACGCCGTGGTCTGCGACTTCTCGGCGTACGAGGGTACCGGCACAACGCCATACGGCAGGCGCGGCAACCGGCCAAACAGCGTAATCAACTGGGGATCAACCCGCTTGCAGATATCGCGATACCCGGCCAGCAGGCTTGCGGCGTCGGTATAAAAGAACCGCGGATCGGTGCGGAGAAACGTCGTGAACTCGGCGAAGGTGCCCGTGAACCCGGTCGACTTGATAACCGTGTCCATCTCGGCACGGATGCGCTTCACCTCGCTCATGCCCAGATCGAATATCTGTTGCGGCGAAAGATCGGTGGTTGTGGTCTGGCGCACACGATACGCGTACCACTCGGCGCCACCGGGCACATCACCAAGCCCGATCGACGCTCGGCACGCCGGCAGGTATTTCTTCACCAGGAACTCGTGCAGCTCGGCGAAGGCAGGCCGCAGCTCGGCGTTATACAGCTCCACGGCCTGCTGGCGAAGCGCGGCAAACTCGGCCGCGGGCATCGTGGCCGGCGCCTGGGCAAACGCAATCAGCAACGGGCTGGCCGCTGCATCGGCCGGGATCACGTTCATTACCTGGTCGGGCACGTCGCGCATGGTAATGGCCGGCGGAACAATCTTCCTGGCGAGCCCTTCGGTCATCAGCGCAATCGTCTCGCGCACCAGACGTCGCACGCCGCGCAGGCGGGCCGTGATGTCGCGATAGTCGAGCGCATTGCGGCGGGGCATCATCTCCATCATCGACGCCACATCCTGCTGCACGCCGCCAAGCTGCGATATCGGCAGAAGATGCGACGGGAATCGGAAGCCTTCAACGCCGGATTCGGCGTTGCGCCGGAAGATGTCGTAGTTCAGGCGATCCTCAGGGCCAAGCGCATCGCGGTTGATCGCCGCAAGCACATCCAGCGGCCACTGTGCCTCGCGTTGGCGCCGCTCGATCGCCGCCATTGAGTTGTCGGTCCAACGGTCGTTGCGGCCGGGGTATCCCTCCCAGGTTGCCCACTCGGGATACTCGTACATCGCGTACTCCCACGACAGGTCGAACAACCGATGCAGCCGCACGGAATCGGCCTCACCGGCGGCATTGTGCCGCAGGCGCGTGAACTCCCCCGCAAAATCCATGGGCTGGGCGTGTGATGCGAGTGCGTCAAGGCCTATCATGGCGGGCATCAGGAGTACAACCAGCTGTATTGTTCGCAATCGGTTCATGACGATGCATGCACATGATGGAAACGTGGCGCCACGTTGCGTTCGCGCGGCATTGGATTGGCGCAATCGCCGGCTTTGGCCAACGACATTCGCGGACACGGAGACCGGTCCGCCAATATATCCCAAGAGAGCCATTGCGCGATATACTTCCGGCAATACTTCGGGCCGCCGTGCATTGGGCGGCAACACGCATGCGGCGGGCACTCCGCCACGATATCACACGCGGCGTACGGGCCTACAGATCCACAACAATCGGCGCGCGGCGTGGGCGATACTGGCTGTCGCAGATCGCGGCGTTCGCCACCAGCACCTCGCGGCCGTCGTCGGCGCAAAACCGGTGCAGGCCGTAGCCCTCGTGCACGTGCCCGCACACAAGCAGGCGCAGATTTGGAAGTTCCGCAATGCGCTGTCGGAGGTCCGCGCATCCAACCATTTCCCCTCGGCTGGTGCAATCGCCCAGCCCGTAGGGCGGCCCATGCACCACCAGCACCTCCGTATCGTCCGGTATCAACCGCCAATGATGCGCGATAGCCTCACCCCTTGCCCTGTTGAACGCCCAATCGTGAAACCATGGCTGCACCGGGCTTCCCCAGAATCGCAGACCGGCCACAACCGCGCCGCTGTCCTCCAGATACGTTGCGGCGGTAATCAGCGAGCGCGCCTGCTCCGGGTTGCGCTCGAACAGCGCGTCGTGGTTGCCGGCGATCAGCACCTTCCCGGCATGCGGGAGCTCACCAAGCCAGGCATTGAAGGCACGAATCTGTGCACTGGTGCCGTTGGCGACAATGTCGCCGGCATGCACCAGAACATCACCATCCGGCACGGCAACCGAACCGTGCTGGCCATGTGTGTCGGACAGGCAGACAATGCGCATGATCGTATATCGACGTGTTGGGATATCGGGGAGCCTGACGCTGCATACATGCCACACGTGCGCAGCGCCGGGCACAACCGGAGATAGTTCAGCGGGCCATCATGCGCCCAGCACGTACGCCGCAACAAGCCGGGCCGTTTTCACCACGATGGGCCAGGTAACCGCCGAAGGCAGATCGCGCGCGGTGTGGTAACCGGGATTGCGCGGATGGCGTGGGTCCGAGCGCCACGGCGCGCAGCTCTCCATCAGCAACACCGCCGGCATGCCGGCACGATCGAACGACTCGTTGTCACTTTTATCGCACGGGCCGGCGCCGGCGCCAAGCTCCAGCGGAATGCCGGCGCGGTCGCGCGCGGCAACCAGATCACGGGCCAGCCAGCGGGATCGCGACGTGGAGAATACCGGCAGATAATGCGCGCGCGGATTGAAGCCCACCATGTCCATCGCGATCACGCCGCGAATCGGGCGGCCGGATTGGGCAAGCACCCCTGCCAGCCGACGGCTGCCAAGATGATGCGCGTCGCGGTGGCCCAGCCCGGCGTAATCCGGGTTGCGTTCCTCGGCGTTGCAGGCCGCGAAGATCAGCGTGTAGTGCGGAGGGCGGCCGGCATTTGCAACCAACGCCAACACCTCCAGCATCACGGCCACGCCGGTGGCGTTGTCGTCGGCGCCGGGCGCGCGCATGCGTCCGTGGCCGCCCTTCCACCCTGGGTCGCGGCTGGCCGAGGCATCCAGATGTGCGCACAGCACCAGCGCGCTATCCACTTCGCCGGGCACCACGGCCATCGGGTTGACCAGCGGTGAAGCCGCCCGCAACGAACGCCGCGCCACCATGAACGTGTCGCCGCGGACATCGGCCGCATACGCCTGCATCCGAGCGATGATGTAATCGGTACTCCAGCGATTCCCGGCCGTGAACACCACACGCGAGCCCGTGCCGTTGGCGCCGGCCAACGCCGCAACGTGAGCGCGCAGTCGCGCCTCCAGGTTTGGCTGATCGGGCGGCGGCGCCGGGCGGTCCGGCCGGGGGCGCAGCGGCAGGGCAATTCCCGATGCGGCAACGCCAATACCAATCGCGATCAGGATCGGCATCAGGGGCCACGGCATCAGGCGTACAGCCCGGCGGCGCATGGCCGTGCCCGCTGGCACCGTGGCGTGGATTGGCATGGTTGGGAATGGATTGGTGATCAAGAATGCAACACCGGCAGCACCGGCAGGCGCAGGCCGGATTCGGCGCCGCGGCCCAGCGCGGCAATATCGGCCAGGAGTTCGGCAGCGCAGTGTTCGCCATTGAACTCGCCCAGGCGCACATCCAGAATCGCGTTCGGCAGCGCATCGTGATACGGAACCGCCACGCGGATATAGTTTTCGGTGAAGCCGAACACCATGGGGCCGCCGGAGCCGTGCTCGAACAGCACCCGCCGCTGGCTGCCCTGATGGGCCGCGGCAAACGCGGCGCGCTTCTTCTCCGAAAGCGCCCGCAGCATGCGTGTGCGCTCGCGGCGCGCGGCCACCGGCACAACACCATCGTACGCCGCCGCCGGCGTGTTCTCGCGCTCGGAGTACGTAAACACATGGAAGTAGGCAACCGGCAGCGCGTGCAGGAAATCGAACGTCTCCTGGAAGTGCGCGTCGGTTTCGCCGGGGAAGCCCACAATCACATCCACGCCGATGGCCGCGCCGGGCAGCGCCGCAACGATCAGCTTCGCGCGCTCGCGGTACAACGCCGAGCGATACCGACGGCGCATGCGGGCCAGCATCGCGTCCGATCCGCTCTGCAGCGGGATATGGAAATGCGGAAGCATCCTGTCGCTTTCGGCGGTGAGCGCGATGATCTCCGGTGTAAGCAGATTGGGCTCGATGGAGCTGATACGCAGGCGCTCCAGGCCGGGAACGTCGTGCAGGCGCCGCAGCAGATCCAGCAGCGTCTCCTTCCGGCGGCGGCCGAAGTCGCCCACGTTGACGCCTGTAATCACGATTTCGCGGAAGCCGTTCGCCACCAGCGTGCATGCCTGTTCGTAGGCATCCTCGATAGGCTGGCTGCGACTGCCGCCGCGCGCAAGCGGGATGGTGCAGAACGAACAATTGTAGTCACACCCATCCTGCACCTTCAGGAACGCACGGGTACGGGCGTCCTCCGCGCCGCTGTAGGCCGGACCAAAGCCCCCATCCTGGCCGATGTCGCCAACGATGACACGCGGCACATCGCGCTTGGCGAAGTTTTCGGCAAGCTCCACCACACGGAACTTCTCGGCCGAGCCAAGCACCAGGTCCACCCCTTCAATCGAAGCGATCTCCTCCGGCTGCAACTGCGCGTAGCACCCGGTAACCACCACATAGGCGTTCGGGTTGGCGCGCAACGCCCGGCGCACAAGCTGCCGGCACTCGCGATCGGCATTCTCCGTCACCGTGCAGGAATTGATCACCACGACATCGGACGCCGTGCCGAACTCCGTTACGTGAAACCCCTCACGACGAAAGCGCTCGCCAATGGTGCTGGTTTCGGCATAGTTCAGCTTGCAGCCAAGCGTGTGCAGCGCAACGCTGCGCGATATGTTCTCCGTGCTGCTCATGATTTCGCCCCTAATATAGCTCAACTCGACGCGTTGGACATGCAACATCACGGGCGGCACGCCACTGCCCCATATCGCCTCGCATGCCTAACTCGATGCGTTGGACATGCAACATCACGGGCGGCACGCCACTGCCCCAAAACGTATCGCATGCCTAATTCGACGAATTGGACATGCAACATCACGGGCGGCACGCCACTGCCCCAAAACGTATCGCATGCC
>CBHYLN010000022.1:0-47977 GCA_966128725.1 uncultured bacterium
TACGGCGCAATTGAGCCTCCATCTCGTGGCTATGGAGCTGCAAATCGTGGCGCGCACGAGGCACGCCGATGTGGAGTTGATCGACCGCGAAACCGGAGCGGTCTACAGGGAAAGTGCAGGGTAAGGACATGGACTGACATTCGCATTCCTGCGCACGCCGTTCACCCCGTTCGTGTATTTTGCGCCACCAATCGGGTTGTTGCCGAGCGCGCGGCCCGGGTTAACGCCTGCCCCCATTGTTTTGCGAAGGAGGGATCATGCTCGGATTCCGCTTTATCAAGCTCCCGCCCACCATGCACGTTATACAGTACCGCAAGGGGAAGGTTGTGCGCGAGGGGCCTGGTCTGGCGTTCTTCTTCTATGCGCCAACCACGTCGATTGTGGCTGTGCCAACCGGCAGCAGCGACGCGCCGTTCATGTTCGACGAATCCACCGCCGACTTCCAGAACGTCAGCATCCAGGGGCAGGTTACCTATCGCATCATCAACGCGCAGGGGATTGCCGGGCTGCTGAACTTCACGCTGGATCCGGTTACCGGGCAGTATCTCTCGGAGGACCCGCAGAAGCTGTCGCAGCGGATCATCAACACCATTCAGGTGCTTACGCGGCAGGAGGTGCAGCGCCGCACGCTGCGCGATGTGTTGCGTGCCTCGGACGCGATTGTGGCGGCCGTGAGCGCGGGGATGACGGCCTCGGCCGATCTTGGCGCGCTGGGGCTGGAGATCCTGGGCATTTCGTTGCTGGCGATCAGGCCCACCCCCGAGACCGCTCGCGCACTGGAAGCCGATGCTCGCGAGCAGATACTGCGCGTGGCCGACGAGGCCATCTACGCGCGACGCAATTCGGCCGTGGAACAGGAGCGCGCCATTCGCGAGAACGAGTTGAACACCGAGATCGCCGTGGAGAACAAGAAGCGGCAGATCCGTGAGGCACAGATGGATGCCGAGCGTTCGGTGCAGGGGAAGACACACGAGCTGGCCGATGCGGAGATGGCGTTCAAGATCGAGCAGGAGGAGAAGAACCGATCGTTGGTGGCGCTCTCGGCCGAGAACGCCAAGGCCGAGGCTCAGGCGCGCGCGTACGGCATTGCCGAGGTGATGAAGGCGCTCGACGGGGTGGATGCGCGTACGCTGCAGGTGCTGGCCAACATGGGCATGCAGCCGGAGCGTCTTGTGGCGCTTGCGTTTCAGGAGATTGCGGGCCGTGCCGATCAGATCGGCCAGCTTAACGTTTCGCCGGACCTGCTGCGCGAACTGCTTGCCAACAAGGGATAAGCAGGAGGATGGAACGCCTTACCGATAACAAGATCGTGCTGGTAACACGGCGCACGCGGCTGGACGATCTGGTCGCGCGTTTCAACACGGTGGCGCAGGCGCGATTCTATGTGGAGCATCTCGGCGCCGACTTTACCGACTACCAGCGCGAACACGAGCAATACCAGGCCGCATGCCAGGAGGCCGCGCGCGTGCTGGCAATGCTGGGGCGCGTGCAGCTTCTGGAGCGGCGGTATCTCCCGAATTTCATCTTCGGACCGGAGGACACCGTGGTGGTGCTGGGGCAGGATGGCCTTGTTGCCAACACGGTGAAGTATGCTCCGGGCCAGCCGATCATCGGCGTGAACCCGGATCGCTCGCGTTGGGATGGCGTGCTTGTGCCGTTCGTCGTGGCCGATCTGCGGGCCATCGTGACCGACGTGTTCGCGCGCCGGCGCCAGATGGGCGAGGTAACGATGGCCCAGGCCGAGCTGAACAATGGGCAGCGGCTGCTGGCGGTAAACGATCTGTTCATCGGCGTGCGTTCGCACTCCTCGGCACGGTATCGCATTTCCGTGGGCGATTCGGCCGAGCAACATTCGTCCAGCGGGATCATCGTGTCCACGGGCATCGGCTCCACGGGGTGGTTCAAAAGTCTGATGACCGGCGCGTTGGGCGTGGCCTCGGTGATCTGCAACGTGCAGTTGCCAACGTCGGTTTCCAGTATTCCGTGGGATGCCCCGTATCTGTGGTACACCGTTCGCGAGCCCTTCCCCAGCGTTGCGTCGGCGGCCACGCTGTTGTGCGGTTCGGTGAGCGCCGAAACTCCGTTGGTGGTGGTGTCGCAGATGGCGGAATCGGGTCTGATATTCAGCGACGGCATTGAAAGCGACTATCTGGAATTCACATCCGGGATGCAGGCGGTGATTCGTCCGTCCGAGATGCGCGGCCATCTGGTGGTGTAGGTTGCGTCCCGCCGCATTATGCCGGGCGGGTGCGCCCGGGGATACGGCGCACGCTGGGATGCCCGCCACGAGAAGGGGCACGGGCTGCCGGGCTCAGGCCCGGGTGGCCGGCGTTTCGTGGAGCGTGGGATGCCATTGTTTGAGTGGGGGCTCTTCGCCAACACGCATGCGTGACATTCTCGGATCTTGATACGTCCCGATAACAACGATCACTCCATCGTATTGACGTGGCCTTTGGTCCGCGCGTGCGCGGTGATTGTTGCCATTGATCAGGCGAGCTTTTCGGCGGCCCTCCTGAACCCACATGTTATGCGCAGTATCCCACTGCGCAAGGAGTGAGTTTAATGGGAATTTGTCACGCTACGCTCTGCCTGTTCCGGCTGTCCCTGTGTGCGGCGGTATTGCTCTGCTGCGGCGTTGCGACGCCGGGTCTGCGAGCACAGACCTATTCCGACAATACCTTCAACAATGCCGACTGGGTAAGCATCGTGATGCCGTGCAGCGTTGGTGGCACCAGTGTGACGGCCGCGCAGGATGCGATACAGGGCAATCCGGCCAGTTCGCGCACCATCACGCACAACTATCCCGGCGGTAATCCTGGCATTCTGGTTGCACACGTTCGTCAGGGTATGTCGTACGATCCGGCAACGCAGGGTGCCATCGCGTCGATCAACTATTCCTACGATCTGCGCCACTACACCGGGCCGGCCATCTACGCGGTTGGGTATTCGCCGCTTCTGGTTCAGAACGGCTCGTATTATCGGCTGAACGCCGTTGATGCCGTGAACCCGAATGCCTGGACGCCGTTCTCCGGTACAAATCTCACCGCCGCGAACTTTGTGAAGATCTGCGGTGCCGCGACCGATCATCCAGACTTCTCCTGCCAGGGATCGCGCATCGAGTTCGGGTACGCAACCAACAACAGCGATCCGGTTGTGGGCCGGCCAACGCAGGCCCGCAGCAGTGGTATCGACAACTGGTCGATCACCGTTGTGCTGGCGAACACAATCGGAATCGATGCCCGTCCAAGGACGCCTATTTGTATCGGCGATACGGTGACGCTGATCGGTGTTGGCGGTGTGACCTATCATTGGCGACCAACCGCGGGCCTGAGCTGTGTGGATTGTCCCGTCACAAAGGTTTCGCCCACCGTTACTACCACGTTTTATGTTGACGGCGTCGATGCAAACGGCTGCAACGGCCGTGACTCGGTGGTGATTACCGTCAATCGGCCCCGCACGCCGGTTCGCACCAACGTGTCGGTCTGCACCGGCGATAACATCATCCTTCCCAGCGATGCCAGCACCCAATACAAGTGGAGCCCATCTGCCGGGCTCAGTTGTGATACCTGTCGCAACCCCTTCACGCGCCCGACGGCCAACAGCCTGTACACGGTAACGCTGAGGGATTTGAACGGCTGTATCACTACCGATACGGTGTATGTCACGTTACGGCCGAAGCCGGTTGTGACGCTCGCCGACAGCCTTTCGATATGCCTTGGGGATTCGGTGATGCTGAACGTTGCCGGGGCGGGTGCCGGCAGTGTGTATCGATGGACGCCCACGACAGGCCTTGGCTGCACGGGATGTGCACGGCCCATGGCAAGCCCCGATAGCACCACGCTGTACCATGTTCGTGTTACCGAGATCGGTGGGTGTTTTGTCGACGATTCGGTGCTCGTGGTTGTGCGGCGACCACCAACGATACTGGTCCGCATTCCTCGTACTCTTGCGGCGCCGGCCGGAAGGTCGATCAACATTCCGGTGTTGATGGAAGGGCCTTTGGATACCGGGATGGTGGATGCATTCGATCTGCGCATGCAGTACGATCCCAAACTGTTGCGCGTTGATCGGATGGATCTGGCGGGCACGTTATGCGCCGGGTGGGCGGTTACGTCGCTTACGGTTGATCCGCTGGCCGGTTCCGCCGTGGCACGGCTTACAGCACCCAGTGGCGCGACCCTTGCCGGCGCCGGTTTGCTGGCGAATTTTGTTGGCACCACGTTCAGCAGTCTTCCGGATACAACGCCGCTTCCGGTAAGCATTTCCTTCCCTCGCAAGCATTGCCTGCTTACCACCACGGAACCCGGGTTGCTCCGCGTCTCGTGTCTGGCGGCGGCTGTAACGGCCGAACACGACACGGCAATTTGCGCGGGCGACAGTGTGAGGATTTCCGCCAGCGGCGGCGTGGCGTACCAATGGAGTCCGGCGGTGGGCCTGAGCTGCACCAACTGCGCCCAGCCGATGGCGGCTCCGTCGGTCTCGACAACGTACACGGTGGACGCGGTTGATGTAAACGGCTGCCACGGGTTCGATTCTGTACGCATTACCGTGTATCCGATTCGGACCGCGACGCGCTCGGATTTCCGGCTGTGTAATGGCGATACAGTGGTGCTTCCGTGCGGGGCCGGTATCAGTTATCGGTGGGCGCCCTCGGCCGGTCTGGATTGTGATACGTGCCGCAATCCCGTTGCGCGACCAACGGCAACCACCATCTATACTGTTGTGGTGGATAACGGTGGGGGATGCCTGACCGTTGATACGGTTGGCGTGGTTGTCAACCAACCGCCGAAGGTAACGGTGACCGGCAATGCCACGCTCTGCCTGGGAGACAGTACCGTGCTGACCGCTTCCGGTGGCAGTACGTACCAGTGGAGCCCGACGGCGGGCCTGAGTTGCACCGATTGCGCCTCGCCGACGGCGGCGCCGCTGGCGACAACCACATATGTGGTGGATGTTGTCGATGCCAACGGCTGTCGTGGGTCGGGCTCGATCCAGGTAACAGTTGCGCGGCCCCGCGCTGCAACCCGCGCCGATATTGCTCTCTGTGCCGGCGACAGCAGCGTGCTCCCGTGCGCGGCCGGCGTCAGCTATCGGTGGGCGCCTTCGGCCGGCCTGAGCTGCGACACGTGCCGAAATCCAATTGCCAATCCATCGGTCAGCACCGTGTACACGGTTGTGGTCAGCAATGGCGGCAGTTGCCTTACGGTTGATACCGTGTCGGTTGTGCGTTACGCTCCGGTCAGCATCAAGGCCTCGGACGACGCGGCGATCTGCCTTGGCGACACCACGGTGCTGAGTGCCGTGGGCGGCAATACGTATCAGTGGAGTCCGGCCACCGGCCTGTCGTGCGCTACGTGCAGTTCGCCGCTGGCGTATCCAACGGCTACTACGTTGTACCGCGTGCATGCCATTGATGCCAACGGTTGCACGGCCGATGATTCCGTGCTCGTGATGGTGAACACGCCGCCCACGATCACCGCGCGCATAGCCCGCGACCTGTTCGCGCGGCCGGGTGAACGACTGCGGTTCCCCGTGATGCTCGAAGGGCAGCCGGCGCCCGGTACCATCGATCAGTTCGATATCGGTGTTTCGTATTCGCCGGATCTGCTACGGGTGGACAGTCTGGTACTGGCCGGCTCGCTGTGCAACGGGTGGACGCTCAGCAACCTCCGTACCGATCGTGTCGCGGGCCGTACCGATGCCCATCTTACGGCGCCGCCCGGTGGATCGCTTCAAGGCAATGGGCCACTGCTCTTTGTGTGGGCCACCGCGTATCTCGGTTCGGCCGATACCATGCAACTGCCGTTGAGCTTTGCCACGCCCGGTGTGCGCTGCGTGATTCTGCGAACCGAGCCGGGCCTGCTGCGGCTCGACTCCATCTGTGGTCTTTCGTTCCGCTTGATCGAGTGGATCAAGGGCAGCTACTCGCTTGACGGCAATCATCCCAATCCGTTCAACCCTTCCACCACAATCACGTTCTCGCTGGGGCTGGATGGTCCTACAACGCTTGATGTGTACAACGCCGCGGGCCGCAAGGTGGCAACGCTGGTGAATGCACATCTGGAGGCGGGGCGCTATCAGGTTGTCTGGGACGCATCGGAACAGCCGTCGGGTGTGTATTACTACCACGTACGCTCGGGGGCATGGAGCCGGCGCGCAACCATGGTGCTGATGAAATAGCCGTCCCCCGGCTGGCCGCCGGCAACGGTGCTTCAGGTCACGACGACAGACGACGCTTGCAAGGCCCATCACTGGATGTGATGGGCCTGCTTCGTTTATTGGCGGCCGTGTTGTTCGTGGCATGTGTTGTGATTGGTCCGCGCCATCCACACGCATTGGCATGCCGCGCCGGGAGGTACATCATGATGTACTTGTACGGGCAGGCGCATGCGCCGTATGCTCCGCCACTCCGTGTGTCCGGCCATTGGCGGCATTGCCCGCGCCTGGTCTTCTGCCTGATGGCGATTGTGCCGTGCATGCGTTGAGGTGCGCGTGCGTAACGGTGTTGCGCATGCCGCTTTGACTAACCGGACGCAGCCCATGTCAGCACGTACACAGCCGACGACCGCACTACAATCCACAACACCGCACCGCGCGGATACAGCCCGACTTACCAACACCAATTCGCATGCGGATGCGCATCCCGCGCTTCGGTTGCAGCGTGCCGTTGGTAACCAGGCCGTGCAACGCCTGCTGAGGTCGGATGCCGGTCCTACCGAAGCCGAATACGTCGGCGCCGCGCCCGTGCAGGCCGGTGTGGCCGGGCGCGGGGCGCCCGCACGATCCGTAAACACCCGCGAAAGCATACAGCGGTCGGTTCCGCCGGGCACCGTGCAGCGGCAGTTTGTTACCCCGCTTGCTCCGGGCGGCGGGTTCGGCGGCGTGATGCAGCGCGACCGGCAGGCACCAACCGGGCCTGCCAGCACGGTGCGCAGGGCGCTTCCGCCGATCCTCCATTTCTATCACGGCACTCGGTGGAGCATCGCGCAGAACATTGGCCGTATCGAACATCGGGGGATCGGCGATTTCGGGCTGGGATTTTATACACACTTCGAACCCGAGAATGATCAGGCTGCAATGAACCGGGCAAGGGACCGCGGGCGGTGGGCGGCCAGCCAGCAACCGCAGGAACCGTATGCCGGCGTGCTCGACTTTCACGTGCCCTCGCAGGAGTATCAGCGGCTGCTGAACACACGGTCGCGGGCATTCCCGTTGCATGATGTGCGGCAGCCGGATTATGCCGATCGGCAGCGCGAATGGCTGGACTACGTAACCACGCACGGACGCGAGCCCGATCCCAGGCTGTTCTCGGACCAGCATACCGTTGAGCGGTGGAGGCATTTCGAGTTGCCCAGCCCGCAGATACCGCCACAGGCGCTTACGATCGGGCCGTTCTACACGCCGTTGCCGGGCCTGCCGGGTCCCGAGCCGCCGCGATCAGCGTTCCAGCCGGCGGCGTTGGAGCGGGCGACCGACCCGAACCGACTTCAGCAGCAGGTAGTCTGGGCGAACGAGGGGCTTGATCTGCTGAATGCAAGCCGGCGTGATGTGCTTCAGTTCGATCGCAGAAGCGGTGAGCGTATCGATCCTCCGGTTCCCGCGACCGCGGCGCCGCCTCCGCAAAGCCAGGTGTATACATCGCAGAATCCGTCGGACCAGTAACAGCGGCGCCACGCCGCGTTCGTGGTTGAACGTGGCGTGGCGCTCGATCATCAGGCCGTGCCCGGCGGGCGCGGCGATTTGTGTTGCTATGTCAGCGCAGGTCGAGCTTCAGCTCCATGTCACCGTTTGGCCGTACGCCTGCGATGCCGCCGCTCAACTTCACGGTGCTTCTGCCCCTTTGGAGCTTGAAGGCCGTGCGCTGTTCGGGGTCGGCGATGTCGTAGAACTCAACATCCTCGTTCAACGCAAGCACTTCGTTCGTGAACGGGTTCACCGAGGTTACGTTCCTGCTGAAGAACTGCAACTGTGTTCGGCTTCGATACACCGTTCCGGGCGCCGAGCCCAGCGTGGCGTTGGCGTAGAAGCTGATGTTCACTTCAAGCGGGAATCGCACCTGGCCCGGCACCGTGCGGATGGTGGTTGGGCTGGATGGCCTGCTGGCGTCCAGTGTGGTTGTGATCGTGCCGTAGGTTGGGTCCTGCACGGTCGCCGAAATCGCCGTTGGCACCAACGCCGTGTTCACCGCGCTGTCCCGGCTGATTGGCCCGGTCAGGCTGCTGAACGTGCCGATGCCCTTTGTGCCTTCGTTGCATATCGTGTCGGTCGGGTTGCCCGCGTCGTCGTACAGCACATAGCACTTCTGTCCGTTGATCAGGATGCAGTTGTACGAAGGGCCGGGCTTGCGCGGCGTACCCAGCGTGATCGTTGTACGGCCGCCCTGCAGCGTAAACGATGTGTGGCCTGTGGCGTCGGCCACGTCGACGAATTCCACATCGTTCTTCAGCGTTGCAACCTCACCCGTGAATGGATCAAGCGAACGCACGCCCGTGCTGACGAACGCCAACTGCGTCTTGCTGCGGAAGAGCTTGCCGGGGGCCGACGGCAGCGATGCGGTTGCATAGAAGTTGATGTTCACCGCCAACGGGAATCGCGTTGCGCCGTTGGAGCGGATGGTTGATGCGCTGGGCGTGCGAGTGGGGTCCAGCCGGGTGATGATGGCGCCCTTGGCGGAGTCGATCACCGTGGCCGTGATGTCCACCGGGAACAGTTCCGTGTTCACGGGCAGCGAGTCCGTGCGGAACGGCCCGGTAACGCTGCGGAACGTGCCCACGCCGGTGCCGTTCTCATCGCAGACCGTGTCGATAGGCTGGCCGTTATCGCCGAAGTTTATGTAGCACTTGCGCCCGTTCAGCAGGATGCAGGTATACGTTGGTTCCTGCCTCTTCACGCCCAGCGTTACACGGGTTGTGCCGCCCTGAAGGGCGAACACGGTGCCCTGCTTGGAATCGGCTGGATCGTAGAACTCGACATTGTTCTTCAATACCAGGCTTTCGCCGTTGAAGGGATTGATCGATGTGACGCCCGAGCTGCCGAACACCAACTGGTCGCGGCTTCGGAGCAGCTTCCCCGGCGCCGATTGCAGCGATGCGGTTGCATAGAAGCTGATGGCGACATCCAGCGGGAAGCGGTTGACCGAATCGGCCGAGCGAAGGGTGGCCGGGCTGGATTGGCGTTCGCGGTCCAGCTCGGTTGTGATCGTGCCGTAGGTTGGGTCGGTAATGGTGGCCGTAATCGACACCGGGAACAGTTCCGTATTCACCGGGCCGCTGCCGGGGATCCCCCGGCCGTTGCCGCCGAACACGCCGATCCCTGTGCTGCCTTCATCGCAAATCGTGTCGATAGCGGCACCGGTGGTGTCGAAGTGGACATAACATTTCCTGCCATTCGAGATGATGCAAGTGTACTGGCCGGACTGTGCGCTGGCCACGATGCCATCCGAAACAATAACCGCGAACAGAACCGACACAGAAGCTATCAGACGTTTCATAGTCTGCCTCCCAGAGCAAAGTGATTGAAAAACCGACGTGGGGTGAGCGCGGAGCCATATCCAAAGCGGTGGAGCACCGCAGGTTCCAATCGGGGATGCGTATGTCAGTTCAGGGAGCGAAAGTCGGCGGGCCGGTGTGCCAACGGTCAGGCCGCGAGCGCCACATCCTTGCGCAATCAGTACGATGGCCGATCACACAGTGGCCGAGGTCGCGAAACGAGGGTGCGGCAACAACGAAATGCGCGAGTGTCCGGCATTCATTGGTGCCATGGTCAGCGAAGGCCATGATATGCGCCGGCACGGTGGAAAACTTCTTCTACTTTGCTGTTTGTGTCGATGCAGTTGGATTATTCGGCGCATCGATGCCGATCGAAAAGCTCAAGGGCCGATCCCTGGCGGGCGTGATGCGTTCCTTTGCCATTATGTGTGCTACGTTCGTCCGGCACGGCGCCTGTGCCATATCAACCGTGATTTCATGGAGCCCGAAACCGCAATGCCAACATCACTGCCAGGCCCGCTTCGGGGCGGTCGGCTGAGTTATCTCTTCCTTCTGGCACGTGACGTGGCCGGAATGGTCCGCTTCTACGGCGAAACGCTCGGTCTGCCGATTACCTATCACGAACCAGAGCGCTTTGCATTTGTTCGCCTTGGCCCACCTGGGGCGCCGGAGTTGGCCATTTACGCCGGCCGCGATACCGCCGCCACGGAACGCCCGCACTGGTTCTTCGTGATCGACGTTCCGGATCTCAACCAGGCAGTCACCGAGCTGGCGAACCGTGGCCTTGCCGTGGGGCCGATCGAACCGGTCCCGTTTGGCCGCGCCGCAACCCTTTCCGATCCTGAAGGAAACGTGATCGAGCTGCACGAGGCGGCGGCGCGGTAACGTAAAGCTGAACGGTGGCGGCGATTTTTCCGGGCTCCGCCGTGATTGCGGGCGTTGCCGGGTGGTGGCCGGGATTGTGGCGTGCTGCGCGACACCGCGAGCTGACAACGCAGCCACATCCGGGCCTCACGAAAGTGCCCTAGCGGTCGTTTTCTGCCGTTTTTGCCGAAGAATCGCAACAACAGCAATCTGGAAGAAGTTTTCGCCTGGGTACCCCCATAGCTTACTGCAATTGCTCGTGTACCCCTCCAATACGCGCGTTGGCTGATGTGTTCCGTGTGAACATCCGGGCCTATGCTGGTCCGAATTGGTTGGGTTTCGATAGACCGTTCACACTGTCCACTGATCCGTTCTGGCATAGAATCTCAACAGCAGGTTGCCCCGATCCCGAAAGGCCGCGATACGCGCGGTTCTGATCTCACTGCTGCGCAGGGTTACCATCAATCCATCGATCCCCGAGAGCACCCATGTACAGGGTTCTACTACGATATTCCACACGTTACCCGCGTTCCATGGTCGCCGCGATCATGGTGGTGACGGTGCTCGCGGTTCTGGCGATCCCACGCATCGGTCTTCGGCTTGATGGCCGGTCGTTGATTCCCGCCGGCGAGGAACGGCTTGCCGCAAGCGATCGTGCCGCGGTTACGTTCGGGTTGAAGGATATCATCGTTGTTGCCGTGGTTGCCGACAAGGGCAGCATCCTGACAAGCGATGGATTGTCGCGGGTTGGCGGCATTGCCAATGCGCTCGAAACATTGCCGGGCGTGGCCAGGCACTCGGTTACCAGCATTACCACGCTGCCGTTGCTGGTAAAGCGTGGCGGGATCATCGACCCCGAGGAGCCGATCCGGACAACGGTGGTGGATGCGGCGCGGCTTGCGCGTGTGAAGGAGGAAGTTGCCGCGCTTGGGCTGCATAACGGCGTGTTTCTCTCGCGCGATGGGCGCGCGGCGGCCGTGTATGCGTTCGCCGAAAACGGCGCCAACCGCGAGGACCTGATCGACCACGTGGACGAGATTGCCGCGAAGTTCAACGGGGGCGGCTTCAGCACGCATATCGGCGGCAACGCGCTTGCCCAGGCGGAACTGGGGCGCTCGGTTGCGTTGGATCTCTTTGTGCTGGTTCCATTCCTGTTGGCCGCGCTTATGCTGCTGCTGACACTGGTGTTCCGTACTCCGAAGGCCGCGATGTTGTCGCTGGCGGAGATCGGCCTCAGCCTGGTATGGACCGCGGGATTAATCGGCGCGCTGGGCCAGCCCGTGTTCATCACAACGCTTGTGCTCCCGGTTGTGCTGATCGCGATTGGCGTTACCGACGACATTTACGCGCTGAACCGCTACATGACCGCGCGCCGCAAGGAAGGGCATCTGCCCAATGCGCAGATTGTGACCGAGGCGTTCGAGGGGGTAAGCCGTCCCATCACGATGACGGCGCTTACCTCGATGGCCGGGCTGGCCTCGCTGGCGTTCACGAACCTGGAACCCCTGCGCATCTTCGGTCTGTTCGGCGCCCTCTCGATTGGCCTGTCCACCATCTTCACGTTTACCATCGTTCCGGCGATGCTGATGCTGATGCCCCCGAAGCTTCGCGAGGGCAGCGCCAAAAGCAATCGTCGTATCGCCAAGATCGCCAGCCGGCTGCTGGCATTGCTGGAGCGTTTCGGCCCCCGGCGTGTGGTGTTTGGCGCCGTACTGCTTGCCGCAGGCGCGGCGGCCGTGGCCACCAATCTCCGCATCGACGACAGTTGGGTGGCCAATCTTTCGCCGTCGAGCCGTGTGGCCGAAGGCGATCGTGTGATCAACCAATTCCTCGCCGGCTCCACCACGGTGGAACTTGGCCTTACCGCCACACGGGGCGATGGATTTCTGGAGCCTGAAAACATCGCGCTGCTGGCACGGGTGGAGGACACACTCTCCTCGCTCGGCAGGGTGGGGGCTGTGCAGAGTTCCTACAGCGATATCCTGCGAATTACCGCCACGCTGGCCGGCCAGCCGTACGAGGTGTTTCGTCACAACGTTGCAACAGGTCGTCGCGCAATTACACGTGCCGACATCGAAACGGCGCTTACCATCGACGAATCGTTGAACCGCCCAACGCTTGGCGCCTATCTGGCCGACACGATGCACAGCGCGCGCCTGACGGTGTTCGTGCACGGCGCCGACTACGAACGGCTGCGGCCGGTGTTCGAGCGCACGGTTGCCACCATCGAGGGGCTTCGCAACGATCAGGTTACCGGCACCCCGTTCGGTGATGGCTGGATCAGCTACCTGACCGTGAAGATGCTGGTGGAGGGGCAGATTGTGTCGATCGCCTTTGCCTCGTTGGCCGATCTGTTACTGGTAACGTTGCTGCTGCGTTCGCTCAGGGTGGCGCTGGTGGCCGTATTGCCCGTGATGGTGGCCGTATTGCTCACCTTTGCCGCGCTGGTGCTGATGGGCTCGCCGCTGGGCATCGCAAGCTCGATGTTCGCATCCATCGCGCTGGGCATCGGGGTTGATTACTCGATTCATCTTGCCGTGGAAATCCGTGCGGCGTGCGCGCGCGCGCCAAGCCTGCTGGTGGCATTGCGTCGCGCCTTTGCCGAAACGGCGCCATCGATCATCGTCAGCGCGGCCACCATCACTGTCGGCTTCGGTGTATTGCTGGTTTCCTCGGTGGTTCCCAACCGCATGCTGGGCCTGTTGGTGATCGTAAGCCTTGGGATGTGCGCGTTGATGACGCTGGCGCTGGTGCCGGGGCTTGCGGATCTGCTGGGCATGTGGCGTGCCACGCGGCGCCAGCGAGAGCATGTAGCCGCATCCGGTGTGTCGCTTTCCCGCCGTCGCCGCATTCCGGGGCCCTTGCCGGTGGTTGGCGTGGTGGCCGAGTCAACAAAGGCAGGCACGATGTCCGGTAACGGCACATCATGAAACATGTGCACCCCATGAACCTTGATGGTACAATTAGCCGGTTGTTGATCAGGCGCTTGTTGACGCGCCGTGTTCCAGCACTTCACCAAGGCATGCTGGGATCAGCGAGCCGAACATGTGTTGTGGCAACACCCGGTCGGGAAGGCCGATTCGTGTGTTGCGCCACGTTCATCGGGATAATCGCGGTTGGTACGGGTACACAATGATGTACTCGCATGCAGGTTTTAATGGTGATAGTTTGCCGTTGCCATAAGTGTGTTTTATCGAGGTGTGCCGACGCAAAACTGTCGAGTGCGCAATGTGACATGTTGATCGATGTGCGCGCGAAACGACGCTAACGGCGGGCTTCATGGGCGATATCTGACAAGGTGCAATGTGCCGGCTGTACTGCCACATGCTTGGGCATAACCAGAATCCGTCTATTGTGCGCGGTAATCCGGGCATGACACCCCCGTGTGAGTTTCAAGGCCGTCGCGCAAGCCGGGCATGAACGGCCCGCGAGCCGCAAGCGAACAGATGACGCGGCGCAAAGGACTCAGGGCAATGATGCCAATGCGTCTACACCAACAGATTTGAGTACGGGTCGCTCGGCTGCCGGACCGATGTCGCTTGGCGCCAGGGCCGCGAATCCAACGTTTAGATTCACGACAGCCGCGCACCATGTTGGTGTTGATGCGGCAACACGACAATCCCAGTAAATACCGCCTCACCGCTCGGCACGGCCTGCGCCATGCTGCCGCGGCAACCCGGGCTCCGGATCACGCATGCGGGCATTGTAAACGCGCGCTGCATTTCGGAGGAGGGGTGTGGTATGCCTTGTTCGCTCGTTTCGATTGCGTGTGGGCCTGGCCAGGATGGGAATCCCGAACAAGGCCCTGCAGTGGTTCCGCGTTCGAGGTGGAACATCTGCGGCACCGGTTGTGGTGAGCAAATACTGTACGGACTATCCATCGATAATCGGTGTCCCGACGTCGGCATTCGCGAAATGATTGCCGCATCGTGTACCCACAGTTCCCTATCAATCGCATGACACGAACCCTGCGGACACTGTTGTTCGGGATCTCGTTGCAGGAAGCGACGTTCGAGCGTCGGCGCTTTCCTGCGTGTGACCCACAGGCGCGCGAGCGGCTGGAGTCGATCGGCTTCACGTTCCTTACCGGTTATCTCGCCGCTCTGGATGCCTCGGGCCACGATGAGCTGGTTCATCGATTGGCCGAGGTTGATCACGAGCGCCAGGGGTTTGCCTACGAGGGCGCCGCGATGGCTCTGGGCCTGATGGATATGCTTCTACCGTGGCGCCGCGATCGATGGAGCTCCTTCACCAATGGGCCGGCGGCACGCCATTGTTATATGATGCAGGTGGGGCTGGGGTGGGCGTTTGCCCGGCTGCATCGCAACGCCGAGCGGGCCGTGCGCCCGCTGGATCCGTTGATCGGCTGGTTGGCTGTCGACGGCTACGGGTTCCACGAGTGCTACTTCAAGTGGGAACGGGTGATGGTGCAGGGTCAGGTGCCGCGTGCGGTAACCGGCTATGCGCGCAACGCGTTCGATCAGGGCGTTGGGCGCTGCATGTGGTTTGTCAACGGTGCCGACCCCGAACGCCTGGCGCATGCGATGGAGCACTTTGATGCCAGCCGGCGTCCCGATCTGTGGAGCGGTGTGGGGCTGGCCTCGGCATATGCGGGCGGCGTTCCGCGAGAAGCTCTCGATCTGCTTCGCGCGCTCAGCGGTGACTGCTACCCGGCGCTCGCGCAGGGCGTGATGTTCGCCACCGAAACCCGGTTGAACGCCGGCAACCTGACCGCGCATACGGAGATGGCCTGCAATGCCATTTGCGACATGACACCCGAAGCGGCCTCGGCCATTGTGCACGAAGAGCGCCGCGATCTCAAGTACGATTCGATTGTGCCGGCCTACGAGCTTTGGCGCACGCGGATACAGACACATTTCACAAGCGACCGTGATCACGGTTCCGCTCTGTTCGCGAACGGATTCACTCGGCAATCCGTTACCGCACACAACCACCGAAGGGATTCCTGAAATGACGAACTCACCTACGTTCATTCAACGGCAGGGGCGCAAGGTGGCCGGTTTGATGGCCATGGCAGCGGTCTATTGGGCCGCGCAGTTGCCGCATCTGTCAACCGAGGATCAGGCGCGCCTGTCCGGGCAGTATCGTTTCGCAGCCTCCGCGCTGCCCGATCTACCCGGCATCAACAAGCGTACCATCAGGCACGTACATCCCAGCCTGCATAAGATTTGCGCCTGGATCTCATCGGTGGGCGCCTCGGTCTCGTTGAACGACCTCGACGGCGATGGCCTGCCGAACGATGCTGCCTACGTGGATACCCGCGTCGATCGCGTGATCGTGGCGCCGGTACCGGGCACGCCCGCACGTTTCGGCACCTTCGAGCTCAACCCCGCGCCGCTGCCGTATGATTCGGCCACGATGGCGCCGATGGGAGTATTGCCAGGTGATTACAACGAAGATGGCATGACGGATCTTCTGGTCTACTACTGGGGACGTACCCCCGTGGTGTTCCTGAACACCGATACCGTGCCCGGCGCGCCGCTTGGCGCTGCCTCGTACCGTCCGGTCGAAACCGTGCCCACCGTCGAGCGCTGGTTTACCAATGCGGCCTCGGTGGCCGATATCGATGGCGACGGCCACCTCGATGTGGTGATCGGCAACTACTTCCAGGATGGCGCGCACATTCTGGACGCAAACGGCACCGGCACCGAGAGCATGCAGCACTCGATGTCGAAGGCATTTAACGGCGGGCACAACCGCATTCTTGTGTGGGCGCCGCCCGCCAATGGCGCGCCAGTACGATTCGTGGACATGAAGGACGTGTTCCCAGAGGATGTTGGCGACGGCTGGACTCTGGCGCTTGGCGCCGCCGATCTCGACGGCGACATGCTCCCGGAGATCTATTTCGGGAACGACTTCGGTCCCGATCGCCTGCTGCACAATCGTTCCACGCCGGGCCATCCGCGCTTTGCGTTGCTGGAAGGCGAGCGCACGTTCACGTCGCCGAAGTCCAAGGTGCTTGGCCACGACTCGTTCAAGGGCATGGGCGTTGACTTCGCCGACATCAACGGGGATGGCTATCTCGATATCTATGTCAGCAACATAGCCGGCGAATACGCGCTGGAGGAAAGCCACTTCGTGTGGGTGAGCACCGGCGACGTGGCCCGCATGCGCGAAGGCATTGCTCCGTATGTGGATCGTTCCGAACCGCTTGGCCTGTCGCGGAGCTCCTGGGGCTGGGATACACGCTGGGGTGACTTCAACAACGATGGTCGGATGGAGGCCATGCAGGCCACCGGGTTCGTGCGCGGAACGCGCCCGCGTTGGCCGGAACTGCACGAGCTGGCAACCGGCAACGACGAACTGCTGGAACATCCGCAGTGGTGGATGAGCTGCGGTGGCGGCGATGAACTCTGCGGCCACGAGCACGTCCGCTTCTTTGCCTACAACGAGCCCACAAGCCACTACTTCGATGTTGCCGCCGATGTTGGCGTGGGCCGCACAACGGTGTCGCGGGGTCTGGCCACCGCCGATGTTGACGGCGACGGACTCCTGGATTTCGCCGTAGCCTCGCAGTGGGATACCTCCTATTTCTACCGTAACACCTCGCGTGGGGCGGGATCGGCGCTCGAGCTTTCGCTGCGGCTCCCGGCCGTCGGGCATGATACAGGCGCCATTGTGGTTCTGCCCGGCGGGCCGGTTCGTGGCCTGTCGTCGGTGGCCGCGATTGGCGCCCGTGCCCGTGTACACCTGCCCGATGGCCGCACCATTGTTGCAGCCGTTGACGGTGGCAGCGGGCACTCCGGCAAGCGCAGCCCCGAACTGCACTTCGGGCTTGGCGTAATCGCCGCCAACACCCGCCTTACCGCCGACATCGATTGGCGGGCACACGATGGTTCGGTTCAACACACAACAATTACAGTAACACCGGGCCGGCACACGGTAATCCTTGGAAGCCGGCAATCCTCACGGGTGATATCATGAAAACATCGGTCTGGGATAGGAACGATCGCCTTGCCGGCCTGCGCCGGTTCGCGGTGGCAATCAGCGTTCTCAACATTCTTGGTCACTTCGTGCTTGGATTCGAGCAGTCGTGGGCACAACCGCTGGTCGCGTTGGCCGCGGCGTACAGCATGGAGATCATGCTGGAACTGGTGGATGCCAGGCTTAACCGGCGCGCGTATCGTTTTGGCAGTTCAACGCGGTCGTGGGTGGATTTCCTCCTTTCGGCGCACATCTCGGGCCTCGCCTGTTCGATGCTGATCTACACCAACGAGCGTCTGTGGCCCACCGCGTTCGCCGCGGCCATGGCGATTCTCTCAAAGGCCTTGGTCCGTGTACGGATGAAGGGCGGTGAACGCCACGTGCTGAACCCGTCCAACTTCGGTATCGCCGTAACCCTGATCCTGTTTCCCTGGGTTGGCGTGGCCCAGCCGTATCAGTTCACGGAAAACCTGGTTGGCCCGGCCGACTGGATATTGCCCGTCGTGCTGATCGGGCTGGGGTCGTTCCTGAACACACGCTTCACAAAGCGGGTGCCGCTGATCATCGCCTGGCTGGGCGCATTCGCCCTGCAAGCCGTAATCAGGGCGCCGCTTACCGATACAGGCATCATGGGCGCGCTGGCGCCGATGACCGGCACGGCGTTCCTGCTGTTCACGTTCTACATGGTCACCGATCCAGCCACCACGCCCAGCAGCACGCGTGGGCAGATCGTGTTCGGCGCCTCGGTCGCCATCGTGTACTCGGCGCTGGTTGCGCTGCACATCGTGTTCGGGCTCTTCTTCGCGCTGGCGATCGTCTGCATCGTGCGCGGCATCGTGATTGTGGTTGCGCGCGCCTATCAGCCCAAGCCGAGCGCCGTTGCAGTGTCCGCACGTCCCGAGGCTCCCAGGATCCCGCGTGAGTCGCCGGTGCTGGTACAGGAGGAAGCATGAAATCGTCCATTGCAATCGTCGGCATGGCATGCCAGTATCCGGACGCATCCTCGCCGTCGGAGCTGTGGGCCAACGCGCTTTCGGCGCGACGTGCATTCCGAACAATGCCATCGGTCCGGATGAATCCGGCCGATTATCTCTCGGCGGACAAAACCAATTCCGACACCACCTACGTGATGCAGGCGGCGGTGATCGACGGGTACGAGTTCGATCGCGTGGCCTTCCGTGTGGCCGGCGGCACCTTCCGATCGGCCGATATGGCCCACTGGCTGGCGCTCGACGTTGCATCGCGGGCCATCGCCGACGCCGGTTTCCCTGAGGGCGAAGGGCTGCCGCGCGAGATGACCGGGGTGATGCTTGGCAACACGCTCACCGGCGAATTCTCGCGAGCCAACCAGCTACGCCTTCGCTGGCCGTTCGTGCGGCGCACGGTTGAGCAGGAACTGCTGGAGGCCGGCTGGGCTCCTGATGATCGCGCGGCGTTTCTGGCACGGCTGGAGGGGCGTTACAAGGCGCCGTTCCCGCCGATCGGCGAGGAGACGTTGGCGGGCGGGCTGTCGAACACGATTGCCGGCCGGATCTGCAACTACTTCGATCTCAAGGGTGGCGGTTTCACCGTTGACGGCGCCTGCGCCTCGTCGTTGCTTGCGGTTGCCAACGCATGCAGCGCGCTCACAGCCGGCGATCTGGACGTGGCGATCGCGGGCGGCGTTGATCTCAGCCTGGATCCGTTCGAGCTGATCGGCTTTGCCCGCACCGGCGCGTTGGCGCCGGAGAAGATGCGCGTGTACGATGCGCGCTCGGCCGGATTCTGGCCGGGTGAAGGATGCGGCTTTGTGGTGCTGATGCGTCAGGCCGATGCCGTTGCGGCCGGGCATCGCGTGCTTGCCACCATCGAAGGGTGGGGGATCTCCTCCGACGGCAGCGGCGGCATTACCCGGCCGGAAGTGGAAGGGCAGATCCTTGCGTTGCGCCGTGCGTATGCCCGCGCGGGCTTCGGTATCGACACGGTCACCTATTTCGAGGGGCACGGCACCGGCACCAACGTGGGTGATGCCACCGAACTTGCCACCATTTCTCGCGCGCGTCGCGAAGCCAATCCGCTTGCGCCCGCCGCGGCGATAGGATCGGTGAAGGCGATCATCGGGCACACCAAGGCGGCGGCCGGTGTTGCCGGCCTGATCAAGGCCGTGATGGCCTTGCAGGCGCAGATCGTGCCGCCAACCGTGGGCAACGATACACCGCATGCCGAGCTGCAGGGCGAACGCCCCGCCCTTACGGTTGTGCGGCAGGGGCACGTGTGGCCGGCCGATCGGCCGTTGGTTGCCGGCGTCAGCGCGATGGGCTTTGGCGGTATCAACGCGCATCTTGTGCTCGCGGCCGACGCACCCCGCCGCCGCGCCAGGCTTAATGCGCGCGAGCGGACGCTGCTGCGTTCGGCTCAGGATGCCGAAGTATTTCTGTTGGCCGAGCAGGATGTTGACGGGCTGCTTCAGAAGGCCGAGACGCTTGCCATAACTGCCGCGGCCGCCTCGCTTGCGCAGCTCTCAGATCTGGCCGACATGCTGGCGCACCGCCTTGGCGAGCAGCCCGTGCGCGCGGCGATTGTGGCCGGCACGCCCTCGGAATTGGCCGAGCGTTTGCGCCTGCTTGCCTCGTGGCTGCGCGATGGCATCACCGACCGTCTCGACGTTGCCAACGGGGTATTCGTGGGCGCCAATCGGCGCGAACCGCGCGTGGCGTTTCTGTTCCCGGGCCAGGGTTCGCCGGCGCACCTGGATGGCGGACTTATGCGCCGCCGATTTGATTCGGTTGATGCGCTGTATCAGAATGCCGGGTTGCCGACCAATGTTGACGGCGTCTCTACCGACATCGCCCAGCCGGCGATCGCGACCGCATCGCGTGCGATGCTGGAGCTGTTGGAACGTTTCGGCGTTGTGGCCGACGTTGCGCTTGGCCACAGCCTGGGCGAGCTTGTTGCCCTGCACTGGGCAGGCGCGTACGACGGCGATGCCCTTGTGCGGATAGCGCGGGCACGCGGGCGGGCCATGGCCGATCTGGGCGCCGCCACTGGCGCGATGGCCAGCATCGCCGCCCCGGAATCCGATGTGCGGGCGCTTATCCGGGACGAGGGCGTGGTGATTGCCGGCCTGAACTCGCCACGGCAGACCGTGATCTCCGGCGAAGCCGCCGGCGTTGACGCCGTGCTCGAACGGGCGCGCCAGCAGGGGCTGCACGCCTCGCGGTTGCCGGTGTCGCATGCATTCCACTCGCCGCTGGTAGCCGCCGCGGCCGAGCCGGTTGCCGATGCTCTCGACGCCGAGGATCTTCAGTCGCTGGAGCACACGGTGGTATCCACGGTTACCGGTCGTGTGCTGGACGCCGAAGCCGACCTTCGCGCGCTGTTGCTGGAACAGATCGTACAGCCCGTGCGCTTCATCGAGGCAGCCACGCAGGCGTTGGGGCATGTTGACCTGGCCATCGAGGTTGGGCCGGGCAGCGTGCTCACCGGGTTGGTTGGATCGATGATCGACGTGCCGGTGCTGGCAACCGATGCCGGCGGTGCCTCGTTGCGCGGCATGCTGGCCGCGCTGGGCGCCGTTCATGCGCTGGGCCTGCCGATCAGCGCCCGCGAGCTGTTCGCCGATCGTTATACCCGGCCGTTCGATCCCGAGCGCGCCGGCAGCTTCTTCGTGAATCCCTGCGAGCTGGCGCCCAACCCGGAGCGTTCCTCCGCCGGCGTGGTTGTGCATCCCACCATCGTGCTCGACAACGCCACCGCGCCTGCCGACAACGGCACGCAAACGCAGCCCGCAGTGATTCCCAACGAGCGTCCGATCGATCTGGTTCGCAGGCTGGTGGCCGAACGTGCCGAGCTTCCGGTGGAAGCCGTGCACGATACCATGCGCCTGCTTGGGGATCTGCATCTCAACTCCATCACCGTTGGCCAGATCGTCGTGGAATCCGCGCGCGGCATCGGCATTGCTCCGCCGGCCGCGCCCACGCAGTTCGCAGGTGCAACCGTTGCCGAACTTGCCGAAGCGTTGGAATTGCTGCGCGCAACCGGCGGCGAAGTGGCGGTTGAGGAAGCCGATGCCTTCCCGGCCGGTGTGGAGTCGTGGGTGTGCGCATTCGCTACCAACCGGGTGGCGGCCGCACGGCCCGAACCCGCCGCATTGGTTGCCGGGGGCGGTCGGTGGGAGGTGCTTTCCCCGGCCGAACACCCGCTTGCCGGCCCGCTGCGCACGTTGCTTGGTGATCTGCCCGGCACGGGTGTTGTTGTCTGCGTTCCCGCGAACCCGGATATCTCGATTGTACCGGCGCTGCTCAAGGGCGCGCAACAGGTAAGCACGGTACCGGGCAGCGCCTTTGTGGTTGTACAGCATGGTGCAGGCGCCGCTGGCTTTGCCCGCACGCTGCATCTGGAGCGTCCGTCGGTGCCGGTTGTTGTTGTTGACATCCCGTTCGATCTGGCCGATGCACCGGCGTTGATTGCCGCGGAGATTGCCGCGCGTGATGGATATCGCGAACGCTACTACGATGGCGCCGGAGCATGCAGTGCCCCGGAGATGGAACGCCTGGTGCTGGATACCTCCGCCGCCGAGCGCCTGCCCCTTGCGCCGGCCGATCTGCTGCTGGTTACGGGCGGTGGCAAGGGAATTGCCGCCGAGTGCGCGTTGATGCTTGCTCGGCAAAGCGGCGCGGCCTTGTTGCTGATGGGGCGATCCAACCCGGCCGAGGATCCCGAGCTGGCCGCCAACCTTGCGCGCTTCGCCGATGCCGGCATCACGTTCCGGTATGTCCGTGCCGACGTCGGTAATCGCCAGGCGGTGCATGCCGCGATCGCCGAGGGAACCGAGGCGCTTGGGCGCCCGGTAACCGCGTTCCTGCACGGTGCCGGCACCAACGTTCCGCAGTTGATCGACACGTTGGATGTGGATGCCGTGGGCCGTACGCTTGGGCCGAAGGTGGATGGCGCGCGGAACGTGCTGGACGCGCTCGACCCCGATGCGCTCGGTCTGCTGATTACGTTCAGCTCGATCATCGGGCGTGCCGGCCTGCGCGGCGAAGCCGATTATGCCCTGGCCAACGAGTGGTTGTCGGAGCTCACCGAGGAGTGGGCGCGCGAACATCCCAACTGCCGTTGCCATGCCATCGAGTGGTCCATCTGGAGCGGGGTGGGCATGGGCGAACGCCTGGGCCGCGTGGAGGCGCTGATGCGCGAGGGAATCCAGCCGATATCGCCCGATGCGGGCCTCGAAATGCTGCGCCGGCTGCTGGCGGCTCCGGCGGTGCCGGTTGCTACCGTGGTTGCAAGCCGGTTCGGTTCGCTGCCAACGGTTCGGATGGCCGAACGCGACTTGCCGCTGTTGCGCTTTATCGAACAGCCCACGGTGTATTACCCCGGCCTTGAGCTGGTGCTGGATATCCGCCTTTCGCTTGATACCGATCCGTATCTGCGCGATCACACCTTTGCTGGCGAACACCTGTTCCCGGCCGTGATGGGGCTTGAGGCATTTGCCCAGGCAGCGGCGGCCCTTACTGGCGCGAAGCCGGACTCGATACGTTTTGCCGACATCCGATTCGACCGTCCGATCATCGTTCCGGCAAACGGTGATGCGGGCATCCGCATAGCCGCCCTGCTGCACGATGATGGCGCCATCAGGCTTGCGTTGCGCTGCGAGGAGACCTCGTACGCGGTGGATCATTTTTCCGCGTCGTGCCGTGTGAACGAAGCCACCCCCGGTATGCAGGCCGTTGCCGTGCCCGCCGAGCGCATCGAGTTCGATGCCGACACGGTGATGTACAAGGACATCCTGTTCCAGCGTGGCCGATTCCGCCGGGTGCGCGGCTACCGCCAATTGCGCGCGGTGGAGTGTATCGCCGAGATCGCGCTCGACCATGCCGGCGGCTGGTTCGGCCGCTACCTGCCCGGTGGCATGATCCTTGGCGACGCCGGCATGCGCGACGCAGCCATCCACGGTATCCAGGGATGCATCCCGCACATGACGTTGTTGCCGGTTGCCGTGCGCTCGATAACGGTGCTGGGAATCGCCGCTGGCGACGGGGTGTTCGTGCATGCTCGCGAGACCTCGCACGAGGGGGCGAACTTCGTGTACGACATCGATGTGATCGACGCCAGCGGAAAGGTGATCGAGCGGTGGGAGGGGCTGCTGCTGCGGGCGGTGGAACGCAATCGCCATCGCGGCCCGTGGGATCCGGCGCTGCTTGGTCCGTATCTGGAGCGCCGGATCGGCGAGCTTGCGCCGCGCGCGCAACTGTCGGTTGCGGTAAACACAACCCCCGGCGAGCGGCGCGAACGCAGCAACGGCGCGTTGCATGCGGCGCTCGACGGCAACGGCACGGTTTCCAGAAGGCCCGACGGCAAGCCCGTTGTAAACGGCGCGAACGGTGTGGAAGCAAACGGCAACGGCGCCCATGTCTCGGCCGCGCATTCCGGCGGGATTGCCATCGCTGTTGCGGGGCATGATGCCGTTGGCGTGGACATCGAATCGGTTGCGCCGAGAACCGAAGCGATCTGGAATGATCTGCTTGGCAACGACCGCTACCGGCTTGCGTTGCTGATGTCGCGCGAGTCCGGCGAGCAGAGCGATACGGCCGCCACACGGGTGTGGTGCAGCGCCGAATCGATGCTGAAGCTGGGCCTTGTGCCCGACGCTCCGTTGACGCTCAGCGCGTACGATACCGACGGATGGGCTCTGCTTCGTTCCGGAGCGCGCACCATCGCTACGTATGCTCAGCCGCCGGAGTCGAGCGAACACGCTGCAACGGTCATCGCCATTGCCTTTACGGCCGAGCCTTCGGAAAGCCGTGCGATTGCTCAGGCCGAGGAGATGCCGCGAGAAGCGCCGGCCAAGGCGAAGCGGAACGGGCGCGCAGGCGATCGTTCGGTGGCAAGCGGCGCAACCACCGGTGTGATCGCCGCCGAGCCGGAGGCCGGAAAACCATGACGCATATTATCCACACGATACGAGGCGTGGCCGGCGTTGGCGTAGTTGTCGCGGCATTGCTGGCCTGTGGATGCGGGGCCTCGAAACCGGAGGAGATCCGGGCGGGGCGCCCGGCCGAGCCGGCGCATTCCGCTGCGCTCGCAGGCCCGAAAGCAGGGCAGCCGCCAAGCGCGGCCGCGGCCGCACCCGCCACCGCCCAGGCGCCGGCCTCAACCGACAGCGCGAGTCCGGGCATAACGGCTCCGGCGGCCGTCCCGGCTTCAACGCCGAGCGCTCCGCCGGTTCCCGCGTCGCCGGTTTCGATCGCGTCGACGTTCACCGCGCCGTTTACCGCGCCTGTCAGCTTCGACGTGATGGCGATTGCGATGAACGACACGGTGCTGCTGAAATCCACCGATGTTTCCGACGCGGCGGGTTTTGCGTGCCAGCGTCCGACATCGGAGAACCAGCGCAGCCTGAAGATGTTCCGGTTTGCCCACTGCGGCCGCGCCGACTCCCCGTTCGCGATGAACTGGGTGCTGTTCATGCCGGAAGGCGATGGCGTGTTGGAAGCGCGACCGCTGGGCAGGGCCGAACGCACATCCGGCGGATTCGCCTACGAGGTGACGTTGCGCTGCCCGCTGGAGTTCCGGCTTATTCTGCGCGGCGCTACCATGGCGATGCATCTGAACACGCGCATCGTTCCGGAGTTCAAGGGTTATTCAAAGTCGTGGCCGCCGTATGGGGCAACGCTCACGCTTGCGAATGGGCCAATCCCGTTCTTTCGGACGAACGTGAACCCGCCCGCGAAGGCTCCGCTGCTGACCGTGCGCCAGGTGCGGTTCACGTTGGGCAAACAGCCGGCGCGATTCCTGGCAAAGCCACCGGAGCCGGTTGCCGCGACCATCCTCGACCAGGCCGGCCGTGCCTGGAGCTCCGGCATGATAGGCGGCGTGCGTATCGAGTGGAAACCCACATCGCAGCTTGTACGCCCCGTTGAGATCGCCGGCTACAACGTGTACCGTTCGGCGGATGCCGGCAGCACATGGACGCGTATCGCGCAGCTTGCTGCAACCCAGACATCGTACACCGACAGCAGCTACAACGGCACGGCCGGCGTGCAATACGTGGTCACGCATCGCACGGTGTACCGTCCGGAGTTCGAGTACGAAGGGATGTTCGGCCCCCCGGTCAGCGTGGCAAACGTCCGATGATTTCCCGATCGACAACAACCAGCAGACGCATCGCATGAGGACATACGACTACCGGCACACGGTGGGCTTCGAGGAGACCAATCTTGTGGGGAACGTGTACTACGTGAACCACCTTCGCTGGCAGGGACGCTGCCGCGAGATGTTTCTGTACGATCACGGCGTTGATGTGCTGAAGGAGTTCGCTCAGGGGCTGGCAATTGTCACCGTACGCGTCTCGTGCGATTATCTGGGTGAGCTTGTTGCCTTCGACAAACTGGTGATCAGGATGTCGTTGGGCGGAATAGTGCAGAACAGGATCACGCTGCGGTTTGAGTACATGCGCGAACAGCCCGATGGCGGGCTTGAGCTGGTTGCCCGCGGCGAGCAGCAGGTTGCCTGCATGATGCGCCACGGTGATGAACTGGTGCCCACGCAGATCCCCGAGAAGCTGCGTGATGCCCTGCGCAAATACGCCGATTGATTCCTGATGGCACCACGTTGATGGTGCCTACAACGATGACGTGTTCGTGGATCTCCCCCGATCCGGTTCTGATATGCTGTGAGGAGAGTTGGTATGAGATTGCATCACGATCCAAACGTTGCCGTGTTGGCCGAACGCCGCCGCCCGTGGCCGGTGGTGCCGCCAGCCGGGATGGACAGCGAATTACTGCTCGATGAGATTTCGACGTTGCCACGCCCTGTTCCGGAGCATGCAACACAGTGGCAGCAGGCCTCCGTTGAGCGCGTCATCCGGGTTATGCGCGAGCGCCTGGACGATCCGCTGACCCTGAACGAGATGGCCGAGATCGCGCATCTCAGCCGGTTCCATTTCAACCGGGTATTCAGTACGGTCACCGGCGTTTCGCCACGCAAATTCCTGGCCACCCTTCGCCTGGAATATGCCAAGCGCCTGCTGCTGAAAACCAGCATGAGCATTACCGAGGTTTGTTTTGAAACCGGGTACAGCAGCCTTGGAACCTTTACCTCGCACTTCACCAATCTGGTAGGGGTTACGCCCAGCAAGTGGCGGCGGCTTCCGGTGGATCTTACGATGCCGCTGGACAGGGTGGTTGAATTGGTTGCCGAGGCACGCCAGCGGGTGGACCATGCTCGATGCTCGTTTCACGGTTCGGTTACCGTGCCAACCACGGAGGATTCGGACAAGGGCCTTGTGTTTGTGGGGCTGTTCGAGCGCCAGATCCCTGAGTCGCTGCCGGTAACCGGCGATCTGCTGGTGGGCGATGGCGAGTTCCACCTGCCCGCGGTGTGTGATGGCGCCTATTACGTGCTGGCTGTGTCGATCCCGCTTCCGCTGAACCAGATGGACTTCTATCTGCCAGAGATGATGCTGCGCGATGCATCGAAGCGTTGCCAGGTGCGCGAGGGTCGTTACGACGAATCCGTATGCCTGGAGCTTCGCGAGCCACGGATTACCGACCCACCAATCCTTATCGCGCTACCATACCTGTTCGCGGCGTATCTGCGAATCAACGGCATGAGTTTCGAAACGGCCACCTGAGCGCGGCACATATCGCCTGAGGAAAAATATTCGCGCTCGTAATTGCACGGCACCGCCCACAGCGGTGCCGTGGCGCAATGTCATGTGCCTGAACATCATCGACATGCCCGGGTTCGTGCTGTGGCGGGCGGGCGTCGTGCAGGGACGCCGTTGGGAATGGTTCGCATGATTATTTGATATCCATTATGGTTATTTGAAGTACGATATAATCGGTGACTGCTGGCGCCTGAAATTGAACCGCGACTCCTCCGTATATGTTGCTTGGCAAGGCTTGCAGGGATATCCGAGTGATTGAATACGGCAATGTGGAAGAAGTTTTCCTGGTGGACTCTCGTTAACATTGCACCGCGTTGAAATGGGGGTAACTCCAACAGTCACGGAGCCATGCGATCCAACCGATCCATGCCGTGGGTCCAAACGGTTTCAACGTGCAATCATCACGAAAATCCCAAGTGGGAGGGTTCCAAATGCGTATCAATACGATGAAGTCCATCGTGGCCGGTGTGGCAGTTGCCGCGGCCGCTCTGATCGGCACCGCCGATGCCAAGGCGCAGTGCAACAGCATCACGTTCAACGAAGCGCAGTCCAACTTTACGTGCACGATCGTCAACGGCCAGAAGGTGATCGTTGACCCGGTTACCGGGCAGGTCTATACAAGCATTGTCGCCAACGGCAACGGTACGTTCACCGCGGTTGGCAGCGGCACCAATCCCTGCAACGTGTCGCTGAACGCCCAGAACATCAATGCCGTCACGAACGACCCACAGCTTGGAACGATCACCACGAAGATCGATCCGTCGCGCCCGGCGCAGCAGTCGACAGTGGTGTCCAATCAGGTTGGCTCGGAGTTCCCGGCCACCGGCGACATCTACTTCCATGCCACGGCCGAGGTTTCCAGCCGTCCGGGTGTCATCTATCGCACGATCAACGAGATCCACCTGCAGAATCCGCAGCTTCGTTCGTTCAACCCGCATCGCCAGGAAACCTACAATCTGGTGGCGCCGGTTGACTACGAGGATCCCGCACAGCCGGGCGTTGTTGCCTTCACCGTGAACAGCATCAGCGTTACGCTGAACTAAAAAATGCATAATCGTCGGCCTGGCTGCCCGTTGGCCAGGCTGAGGGATGCGTATGCCATAACCCGCGCCGGACATGTACCGGCGCGGGTGTTTTTTTTCGACTGCCCGGGCAACGCACCACAGGCATTTGAAGGAGTGTGGGTTGTACGACTTTGTTGCTTGCCTTTTTCCTGCCGCTGACCGGAAAGTGTTGCTGTACAGGCTGTTGCGAATGGATCGCCCACGGATAAACGGCAATGTGGAAGAAGTTTTCCTGGTGGACTTGCTCGTAGAATTGCAGAGCGTTGAGCCCGGGATCTCCGGTGCCTGGTGTCGATCTCCAACCAGGGAAATCGGCAAGCAGGCAACAATCTCTCAGCGCTTCATCACATCCATTCTCCACAAGGAGTTCCAAATGCGTATCTCGGTTATCAAGTCCGCAGTGGTTGGCATGGCCGTGGCCGCCGCCGCCCTCATTGGCAGCAGCACTGCCTCGGCACAGTGTGGTAGCATCACGATCGACGAGCTTGCGCTTCAGCAGTTCTGCACGATCGTCAACGGCCAGAAGGTACTGCTTGACCCGGTCACGGGTGTTACATACTCGGGCATCGTTGCCAACGGCAACGGTACGTTCACGCTTACCGGCAACGGTGTAAACCCCTGCAGCGTCACGTTGGCGCCGCAGAGCATCAACGCCACGGTGGTTGACCCGGTCCTGGGCAACGTCGTGACCACGTACGACGCCTCGCGTCCGGCCACGCCGTCGACGGTGGTGTCCAATCAGGTTGCCTCGGAGTTCCCGGCCACCGGGGACATCTACTTCCACGCCACGGCAACGGTTTCCAGCCGTCCGGGCCGTCTGTATCGCACGATCAACGAGATCCACCTGCAGAACCCGCAGCTCCGCACGTTCAAGCCGCATCGCCAGGAAACCTACAACCTGGTTGATCCGGTTGACTACGAGGATGTGAACATCCCGGGTGTGGTTGCCTTCACCGTGACCAGCATCAGCGTCACGCTGAACTAAGCCTTCCGGCCGTACCTGGTTACAACGGTTCGGCCAGCCGGTTTTTTCTGACAACGTTCTTCTGTCAACGCCCGCGCGAACGCCGTGTTCGCGCGGGCGTTGTTGTTGTTGGGCGCGCTTTTGCGCCGCCGTTCGGAATCGAACCGACCCCCACCGGTACACAATGATGTACTGTGCTGGCGGCATTCGATACACGATATTCATAGCATCAGAAATCAGCATCACGCCTCGCGATTTGGTTCATTGCGCGAAGCGTCACCCAGCCGGCGGATTCCCTCGGCCACACATCGGGACACCAACGTCAATGTCTGTATCTCATCCGGTATTTCTCCGGCTTCTTCCAGCCACCGTTGCGGTGGTTGCGCTGGGCACATGGTGGGCTGTGGCGGCACTGGGCCTGTTTCCGGATACGGTGCTTCCAACGCCGCTGTCGGTGGCGCTGGGCATCATCACCGAGGCAACCAGCGGGCGCCTGGCCACCGATATCGTCGCGTCGCTGTGGCGTGTAACCTCCGGGTTCCTGCTGGCCGTCGTACTTGGCGTACCGCTCGGATTGTTCCTCGGGCAACATGCCGTGTCGCGTGTGGCGCTGTTGCCCGCGGTGAACTTCTTCCGCAGCCTGTCGCCGCTGGCGTGGATACCGTTCGCGATTCTCTGGTTCGGCATCGGCGATCCGCCCGCCATCTTCCTGATCTTCATGGCCTCGTTCTTCCCGATAACACTTTCAACCGTTGCGGCCACAGCGGGTGTGCCCACGGTGTACCTCCGCGTGGCGCATGATTTCGGTATCGGCGGGCGGAAGCTGCTTACGCGTGTGGTGTTGCCGGCAATCGCGCCACAGGTGATCACCACGCTGCGGGTTACCGCCGGCCTTGCATGGCTGGTGGTTGTCGCCGCCGAGATGATCGCGGGCCGTGATGGGCTCGGCTTCGCGATCTGGGACGCGCGCAACGGATTGCGGATGGATCTTCTGGTGGGAGGGATGATCGTCATCGGTCTGATTGGCGTCGCGCTGGATCGCATCCTGATGCAACTGACAACCATTCCAAGCCTACGTTGGGGGTATGAACGATAACGTGCTTTCACTATCACGCGTCTCACACGAATTCGGCAATGTGCCGGTTATCCGCAACCTCTCGTTTGCGGTGGATCGTTATGAGTTCGTTGCCGTTGTTGGGCCGTCGGGTTGCGGAAAAACCACGCTGCTCAACATTCTCAGCCGATTCATTACGCCCACCAATGGCACGGTGCGTGTGGATGGGCGTGCGCGCACCGTGTACCAGCAGGACGGGCTGTTCCCGTGGCTGACCGTTGCGGAGAACATCGGGCTTGGCCTTGCAGGCATCGCCAATGCCGACCTGCGGGCACGGAAGCTGAGCGAGATGGTTGGGCTGATTGGCCTGTACGGCTTCGAGGGGCATTACCCACATCAGCTTTCCGGCGGTATGCGGCAGCGTGTGGAGTTGGGTCGTGCGCTGGCCGGCGATACGGACATCATCCTGATGGACGAACCGTTTTCATCGCTCGACTACCTTACGCGCCTTCGCCTTCGGCACGAGCTGGCGATGATGTTGCGCGACAATCCGCGCACCATCGTTCTGGTGACACATGACATCGAGGAAGCCGCCCAACTGGCCGACAGGATTGTTGTGCTTACCGAGCGGCCGGCTCGCGTGCGCTGCGAGATCGTGGTGCGGCAACCCCGCCCGCGCGAGTGCACGCATCCGGAGGTTGTTGACGCGGTGCATCGCACCCTTGAAGCATTGGGTCTGGACGATGACGGCTCGGATGTGCTGCGCCGGTTCGAGATTTCCCCGGAGTCACTGTCATGAGCGCTCGCCGTTCGATCATGCGATGGACTATCGGCACGGCCGTTGTGTTCGTTGCCCTGGGCGTGATGCGTTACCGCCCCTGGAACGCACTGATCGCCGCCGAACGCGCGCATCTGGCCGTTGGATTCCTGCCGGTGACCTGCCACCTTACGTGCCCGGTTACCGACTTCGCCACGCGCACCAGCACATCAACCAAGTTCGACTCGCAGCGCTTCACCGATTTCCCCACCGTGGTGGAGGCCATCAAGGGCGGGCGGCTGGATGCCTCGTTCATGATCATTCCGCTGGCAATGAAGATGCGCGAGCAGGGCGTGCCCATCAAGCTGGTATATCTGGGGCACCGGGATGGCTCAACCGTCATTGTCCGCTCGGATATCCCGGCCACAAGCCTCCGCGATCTGCGCGGCAAAACCCTGGCGCTGCCCAGCTTCCTCAGCAATCAACACCTTGTGATGCGCAAGCTGATGGAGGATCAGGGGATGAAGGAAGGGGATATCAACTTTGTGCAGATGGCGCCGCCCGACATGCCGGCCGCGCTGGCCGCGAAGGCCATCGACGCGTACTTCGTGGGCGAGCCGCATGCCGCCAAGGCCGAGCTGGACGGCACGGGCCGCGTACTGTATTACGCCAAGGATATCTGGCCGCATTTCATCTCGTGTGGTTTGGTTGTCACCGAAAAGCTGATTGCCGAACATCCCGAGGTGGTGCGCGATCTGGTTCGTGGAATCGCCGAAAGCGGTGAATGGGCCGAGCGCAATCGCATCCAGGCCGCAGCCGTTGCCGCTCCGTATTTCCGCCAGAACGAAAAGGTGGTACGGTTTGTGCTGACGCACCCGGCCGACCGTGTCAGCTATCGAATGTTGACCCCGTCGGATTCCGAGCTGCAGGCGATTCGCGACATGGCCCTGAAGGTTGGCGTGCTCAAGAAACCAATCGCCATCGGCGATCTTGTCGACCGCAGTTTCATCCCGCACGACATTCAGCCAGCGCGTATCGATGCCGCGCCGGCAAAACCCTGAAGTATAGGGGTGTATCGTTCGGCGATCTGATGTGTCATGCTTTGAAGCGTCGGCCGGGCCACCCGCCGGCGCGCTTGAGTACGTTTCTTGAAACACACTCGGGGATTTCAAAGCATGAACAAAGCCTGCTACACCATGCTGTTGCTGGTGATGGTGATGGGGGTCCGGCCCACACCAACACGCGCGCAGAACTTGCCCAACCCCATTCTTTTTGTTACCCAGGTACCAACGCCGAACGATTCGGCCACGGTGGCCGCGCCGTTCGCCAACCATGTTGCCGACATGATGGGCGCGCCACGGGGCGGCGATCTGTGGATCCGCTATCCGGATGGTTCGCTGAAGAACCTGACGCAGACCGCCGGGTACGGCGTGGCGGGCGCGCAGGGCAACAATGCCATTGCGGTTCGCGAGCCATCGGTACACTGGAACGGCACAAAGGCACTGTTCAGCATGGTGGTTGGCGGCGCAACCCAGCAGGGTGACGCCACGCAGTTCTACTGGCAGATCTACGAGATCACGGGCCTTGGCAAGAACGAAACGCCGGTGATCACGAGGGTGGCCAATCAGCCGGCCAACTTCAACAATGTGAGCCCTATCTACGGCACCGATGACCGCGTGATCTTTACGTCGGACCGCACCATCAACGGCCTGCGATATCTGTATCCCGCGTTCGACGAATACAAGGGCGCGCCCACCAATACCGGATTGTGGAGCCTTAACCCGGCCACCGGCGATCTGCGTCTGCTGGACAATTCGCCTTCTGGTGACTTTTCGCCGTTCGTGGACAGCTACGGCCGCGTGTTGCTGATGCGGTGGGATCGCCTGCAGCGCGATCGCAATGCCGACATCGACGTGCTTGGCCCGGGGCAGAAGGGGACGTTTAATTACACCGACGAATCCCCCAACGGCCAGCCGCAGTTCGGCGTGCGTACCGAGACGTTCCCGGAGCCGCAGGGCTCGCGCACCGATCTGCTTGCCGGCACCAACATGACCGGCTTCGAGTTCAATCAGTTCTTCCCCTGGCAGATCAACGAGGACGGCACCGGCCCGGAGACGATCAACCACCTTGGGCGTCACGAGATGCGGCAGGTCTTCAATCGATCGATCACCGACGACTCGAACGTGGTGGCGTTCAACTTCGCGAATACGGCCCGGGCCAATCGCAACCCGATCAACAACTTCATGCAGGTGAAGGAGGACCCCAACGTCGCGGGGCTGTATTACGGTGTTGATGCGCCGCAGAGCGGCACGCATGCCGGCGGGCAGATCGTGTCGTTGACGGCCGCGCCGAATCTGGATCCCAACCAGACGGTTGTGACGTACGTCACCGACCGGACGACGTCGTTCTACACGTTCGAGGGGAACAACCCGAATCCCAATCACTCCGGGTTCTACCGCAGCCCGCTGGTTTGCGCCAATGCCGCGCTTGTGGCGTCGCATTCGGTTGAGACGCATGCCGATAAGAACCTTGGCACGCGGGGCAATCCCGTGTCGCGGTATGCCTTCCGATTGAAGACCCTGAAGAAGGTGGGCAATACCTGGGTGCCCGATCAGCTTCTGACAACGGGGCTTTCCAAGAGCGTGAGCTACTGGGATCCGGATACGCTGGTGAACTTCAACGGCACCCTGTGGGAGCTGGACCCCGTGGAAGTGCGCGCACGCCCGCGGCCGCAGGCCCGCAACGCATCGATCCCGGGGCCGGAGCATTCGGTGTTCACCGAGGAAGCCGTGGACGAAGCGGCGTTCCGCGCGTACATGGTGGATAGCAACCTGGCGTTGGCGGTCAGCCGCGACGTAACACATCGCGACGCGCTGGACCACCAGCAGCCGTTTTATCTGCGCATCACCGGCACCAACAAACAATCGGCGAACGTCAGCGGCAAGCTGTACGATGTGTCGCACATGCAGTTCTATCAGGGCGATTATGTCCGCGGCAGCGGTCTGTTTACGCCCAACGGCACGCCGCATGCCGGGCGGCGCATCCTGGCGGTGCCGATGCATCTGCCGGCCGGCGGCAACGTCCCCAGCCCCGGCGGCCCGGCCGGCGGCGTCGCGCTTGCGGTTGATGGCTCGCTGGCGGCTTTTGTGCCGGCCCGCAGGCCGATGACCTGGCAGCTTACGGGGGCGGCCTCGGCGCCGGTTGTGCGCGAGCGGTACTGGGTGACGTTCCAGCCGGGCGAGGTGCGCGTGTGCGCCTCGTGCCACGGCACCAACGACGCGGCGGCCGCTCCGCTGAATCCGATTCCGCAGAACAAGCCGGAGGCGCTTCGCACGCTGCTGCGTGCCTGGAAAACCTCGGTACTGCCGGCCCACGTGTCGCTGCAGTCGCCGGCGGATAACGCGGGCGGGCTTACGCTGAACCAGATCGTAACCTGGCTTGCCGACGGACGCTCCACATCCTACCGGGTGCAGGTGGCAACCACGCCGGGCTTCGCGGGGCCTGCCGCCGACCGCGACAGCATCGCAGCCACGCAGTTCAACGCTTCCGGGTTGGAGAACGGCACCACGTATTACTGGCGCGTGTTCGGCCGCAACAAGTACGGCACGGGCGCGTGGTCCGACACCTGGAGCTTCACAACCGTGGTTGCCGCACCGCCGCTGCGCCTGCCCGCCAACGGCGCCACGGCACAGGCGGTTGATGTGGCTGTGCGCTGGGGCGGTGTAAAGGGGGCCGACGTGTACCACGTGCAGATCGCAACCGACCCGAATCTTGCATCCGCGATTATGGATACGGCGGGCGTGGCGGACACCGTATTGAACCTGCATGGCCTGGCCGGCAACACGCGGTATTACTGGCGCGCGCGGGCCGTGGGCCAGGGCACGCCGGGCGCGTGGTCCGAAACCTGGAGCTTCACAACGGCCGCGCCGCCGCGGATTGGAACACCGATACTCAAGTATCCAACCAATGGGCTTGCCAACCAGCCCACCAACCAGCCGTTCCAGTGGAAGGGAGTTTCAGGCGCGGTGAGTTATACGCTGCAGGTGGCGACGTCGGCGGGTTTTGCACAATTCCTGTTCGATACAACAGGGCTTACCGATACCATCTTCGCGGGGAGCTGGTTCGACTTGGGGCAAACATATTACTGGCACGTACGGGCAAACGGAACCGCTGATACCAGTGCCTGGTCGGAAGCCTGGACGTTCAGTACGAGTCACAGGGTTGATACAGGGGTGCCGGCTCTGGTGTCCCCCGTTAACGGGAGTTGGGACCAGTCAGCAATCAACAAGCTGATTTGGCGGTCCGTGCGTAATGCAACTGCCTATGAAGTGCAACTGACCGATGACGGATCGTTTGCCGATCTGTTGTTTCATCAGATCACACCCGATACCCAAGTTGTCCATACGCCAATCCCCGAATTTGGCATGTACTACTGGCGCGTGCGCGCGATATTTGGCGTGGATTCCGGGGCTTGGTGCCGCGTCTGGCTGTTCAATACCGGCTTCATCGGCAGCTCCGTCGACGAACCGCGTGCCGGTAACGGTACGGCTGCAACACTTACGCAAAACCGCCCGGATCCATTCACCGGGCAAACGGACCTTTCGTTCTGGCTTCCGGCCGGCAGCAGCGTGGATCTGGCGCTGTTCGACCTGCGGGGCGTCCGGATCGCAACGCTGGTCGCCGGCAGGGAGGATGCGGGGCCGCATACGGTAACGCTGAACGCCAACGCGCCGCCGCTGGCCGGCCTGCCGGGTGGTGTCTACGTCGCACGGCTTATTACAGCCAGCGGTGTGCGTGCGGTGTGTCTGCACCTGGTTCGATAACCGTTCGTTGCGGGGCCTGAATACAGTGCCGGTGGAACCGTGATTGGCAACCCGACACCGTTGCCCGCATGCTTCCACAATGGTCGCAACAACAACGCCCCGGCTGTAGTGCCGGGGCGTTGTTGCCTTCAACCGGTTCCTGCGCGGTATACCGTTAGAGGCGTCGCGTACTGGTGCGCCGCCATCGTATATAGGTTGCGGCTACAGGAAGTTGCTGAACTGGAACACGTAGTTGTAGCCGAGGCCATTGGTCGACATCTGCGACGAATTCTGGTCCAGACCGATATACAGATCATCGCCGTACACTGTCAGCGCTTCACAGCCAACGTATGGTGGCGTTATGCTCTCCACGTTGGTGTATTCCGTGCCGTTCCAACTCATCGTCTGCAATGCATCGGTTGTGTCGTCGTACAACACGTAGAGATTTCCATTCAGGAAATACAGATCGGATATCTTCATGTCGACGCCCGTGGAAAATGTGGCAACCGATGTTGCGTCGTGCGACGTGCCGTTGCCCTTCTCCAGATTGTACACGTAGATCAGGCCGTTGTCAGCCTGGCAGGCCGCGAAGAACAGCCCGCCATAATATGGGGGAATCGTGATCTCCACACCCTCGATCCTGACGCTTGGCAGGTAGCTGGTGGGGTAATAGCCGTTGGGAACGAATGTCATGGCCTCCATGCCATCGCCGCCGCCAACGGGCAGGTCCGTAAGGTTCCACACGCTGCCGGTGAAATCGCCGAGCGGCAAGTCATTTGTTGCAAGCCCCGGGTCGAATCGCTTGATCTGCGCCTGTGGTGTCGTCTTCTTTCCCCCTTCCACGCCTACCATCAGCTTGCTTCCCGTGGCCGTCACCGATTCAAAGTCCGTATCGTCGGCCACACCATAGTCCTGCAACGCCCATTTGGTGGGCGCGCTGGTTTTTGCGCGGGCAATCATCCCGTTGTCGCTCACCAGATAGAAGTAGTCGGTACTTCCTATGGTGACCGCGGTCATCCCGCTGGGTTCCAGCTTCGAGCCGTCGCCGCTGGTATCGGTGGATAGAATCGCGGTTCCGCAGCCATAGTTCCAGTTGTCAGGCGTCGTGCAGTTCGGCATCGTGTGCTCCGTGTGTGTGATACACTGTTGAAGTTGGGACGGAAGGGGACAGGCAGATGGGTTGGGGGCCACTGTCCTGGCGGGCTGCAACTTAATTGCGATGGGCAGTGGTGGGGGTACTCTAAAACTACTCAGCGGCTGTCGGCTCCGCATTTGATACGGGCAGTCCATTGCCCGCCCACGGAACGCTCCAGCCCGGAGCACATGGCCAATCGGCAGGGGACGCATGCGATGTCGGATTTGTGGGCACAGTAGACGTTATAACAAACGGGGCAGCCGTTGCCGGCTGCCCCGTTGATATTGGTTGGATGCGGTCAACACAGGATGCGGCGCTTGTGGCGCGACACCCGGATGGGCGCATCAACAATGCCTGTGCTTACTTCGCGCGGCCCAGGGTCACGGTCAGCTCGCTGAGCGTGAACGCCACAACGCCGGGGTTCTTCACGTCCTCGAAGTCAACCTTCTCGGCCAGCGTGAACTGCTCGTTGACATGCGGGTTGAACGAGTTCACGTTGTCGCTGGTCAGGTGCACTTCGTTGATCGACTGATAGACCACACCCTTCTTGCTGGAAATCGTTGCGTTGGCGTAGAAGTAGATGTTCTCGGTGGCCGGGAACTCGGTGCCGGCAACGTTGGACTCGATGCGCGAGTTGGTCGACGTACGCGTGGCGTCCAGCGTGGTCGTGATCGTGCCGAGAACCGGGTCCGAGCTGGTGACGTCGATCTTCTGCGGTTCCAGTTCGGCAACACATGGGTTGGTTCCGGTCTTGACAATCTTGAACTGGCCAACGCCGGTCGACGTAACCGGGTACACGTTACCCTGATCGTCCACATATACCTTTTGGCCGTTGGATACATCGCAGGTCAGCACGGTGCCGTCCGGCAGGACGATCGACGAGCACTTCTCCTGCTGCGCGCTGGCGCTTGTGAAGATGCCAAAGGCCATGACGGCCGCAACGGTAAGAATTCGGGTCTTGAAGCTCATGATGACTCTCTCCCAGTATGATGGATTTGGTGCGAATGGTCAATGCCCACAACGAGGCGGGATGCTGTGTGAGGGGGATCGCGTTGAAGAGCGGTTCCTCACATGCTCGATCGCGCGCGCGACGTTGGGAATGCCAATGATTGGGAACGTGCAGTGCCGGATGCCTGGCATACGATGCCGATGCATACAATGCCGATGCATGCGATGCACATTCCGTGTTGTTGACCGCGTTGTTGACTATGATGAACTGCGTGCCAGGGTAGTGCGGTTGTGAAGCCCGGACCATTGGCCATTGGGGGAGCCGTTAATCACCTGCGCAAAATAGCCTGATCCTTAGCCCCGAAACTTCTTCTCGATTGCTCCACTTGCCGCGCGCGATCAACTATGGGCCTGTTGATTTCCGGTGGACTGGTTGCGTGCAACAGCCGGGCCATTATTGTGCATGGAGCCTGGCCCGGGATGAAGGGGGCTGAAACGCGTACGTCCTCCTGGCGGTATCACCAGGAGGACGTATACATAGAGCGGGAGCCGACGGTTTGATCAGCGGCCGTTCAGCGTGATGTTGAGCGTGCGCAGCGTAAAGGCAACGCGGTCCGGCTGATTGATGTCCACGAAGTCAACCGAGCCTGCCAGGTTGAAACGCTCGTTGACATGCGGGTTGAACGACGTTACCTGCGTGCTCGACAGATGGAGCTGCGTGCGCGACCGGTAGATGATGCCAGGGCGGCTGGAGACAGTGGCCTCGGCATAGAAGTAGATGTCCTCGGTGGCCGGGAACTGCGCGCCAATCTGATTGGACTGGATCGTGGAGCTCTGCGAGCGGCGCGTGAGATCCAGCACCGTGGTAATGGTGCCCAACACCGGTTCGGTGCTCGTGATGTTGATGCTGTTGACATCCAATGCGGCCTTGCACGGGTTGGTGCCGGTGTTCACAACCGTGAACTGACCAACGCCCGTCGAGGTTGCGTTGTAAACATTGCCCGCCGGATCAACATATACCTTCGTGCCGTTGATAACGCTGCACGAAAGAACCGTCCCGTTCGGCAGAACGATCGAGCTGCACTTTTCCTGCTGTGCGCTTGCCGATGCCGTAACAAGTACTGCCAGGCCTAGTGCGACCATTGCCGACGTAAACATTCTCGAAATCATGGACTTCTTCTCCTGTTGATGTGTGCTATGGATGCCGGGCAATAAACATCGTGCAGTTGCTCTTGCAGCGATACGGTGCATGGTTTACCGTGCTCACGTATCGTTTCCCGAACCAGCAAATTGCACTGTGCGAAGTTGCATGCGCGCGACTGATTGCTGCGCGTACACCCCTTGACAATTGGATTTGGGTGAAGCGGCACTCGGACCACGACAAAGCTACAGTCGCCGAAAGCGCCAGGCTTCTTCTATGTTGCTATAGTGGTTTGCAGGCCGGGCCGGTGGTGGTGGCGATACGTGATGCCGATCCGGGGTCGATACGATACCGACCCCGGAACGCCTTGGTGCGGTATTGCCGGCGATGGCTGTGGTTCATCCAATGCCGTCAATAATCATTGCCGCCGTGCGCGGATGTATCCGTTCAGCATGGGCAGAAATCCACAGGCGACGGCGAAATCTTCAGCAATAAACAACCATTCCTGTCGTAGTCAAGGCATGCCTGCACACAGCAGCCCGGCCCAACCGGTACATTGGTGTCGCACCCGATGGTGAGGTACACCCGCGTACCATTGCAGTCCACCAGCGAAATGGCGATGGCTTCGTTGCACTTGAAATTGATGCCGCTACCTGGGCCAACTACCTCGCAGCGATCCAGACCAATGGTCTCGAAGCAGACTTTGAATTTGCATGGCACCGCGCCGTCAACAATTACCGTTCCATAATCGCAGTTGCAAAGTTCCTTTGCCGTGAGTGTGCTGGCGCCAATGGTTATTACCAGTGCCAGGGCGAGCATACATGCTCGGAGTAACAGGCCTTGCGTATTCATGTCGATTATCTCCGTGGTACAAACAGATGAAGGATGTGCCCTCACAGCAAACACGATGCAGGCTCGGCACGGTATTTCCGGGCACTGCCGTTGCATGTGTTCACCGCGCGACGTTATTCGGTGCGGCCATGCCGATTGGCGCAGTGTTCGAATGCGCAATCAATCGTTCCATGGCCGCCTGTAGCGGGATTCATGTCAGGGCGATTGGGGAGGTAGAGGTGGGGGGCCGCTGGTGAATAAGAGTCCCGACGGATGGGTTTATGGACATCCGATGCGGATATTTTGTGGCTGTGGCTTGCGTGGCCCGATGCAATGTAATCTTCGTCCTATCGATTACCAGACCCGTGAACAGCGTCATCCGGGCGCTGACCCGCACGTCCGCTTACCGCGGCGTTACAACGAACGTCGCCGTAAGCGGACGGATTGGCCGATGCGGCTGATGGTGCCGGCGCACAGCATTGCTAATGAGCCGCATGTTTTATGAACATGGCATGCCGTGCGCCCGCGGTTACCAGATAAACGCCGTCGGGCAAGGCCTGGATATCGATGGTCGTGGCATCGTCGGCCGTGATCCCGCTGGCGTCGATCCCTTCGGGGTTGGCTTCTCCGGCGTCGATCACGGTTCGGCCATCAATCGCGATAACGCGCAGCCGTGCACTGCCTGGCACGCCGCGAACGTGGATGATCTCGTCGGCTGGGTTGGGGGCAATCCCCAGCGAACTGCCGGCGCGTTCGGTTGTCACGCCGGATTGCGGGGGGCGAATCGCCGCGATGAACGCGTCCAGCCCGCCGTTGCTTTGCAGGGTTGTGGTGCCGATCGTGGCGGTGTCGCCAAATGTGCCGGTGATGATTGCCGTGCCATCCTGCCGCAGGGCAATCCCGCTGCCAACCACATTGGAGGTGCCGGTGATGCCCGCTGCAAATGTGCAGATCCCCTGCTGGTTCAGGCGGATCACCATCGCGCTGTTCCGATCGCCCGGCGCGGCCAGCGACCATTGGTTCCATTCGATCGTGCCGGTATGCGAGCCCACGATCAGCACCGAGCCGGCCGGGCCTGCCGCGATACGCGCGATGCTGCCGGCCATCTGGTTGCCCGCCGCATGCGCGGCCCAGATGTACTGCCCGTTGCTGCCGTATCGTGCCACGAACGGCGCGTAGCGGTAGGCGTTGTTGTAGCTGAACGATGTGTCGGCGAACTGCATCGTTGAACGGAACTGGCCCGCAACCACGGCCCCACCGTCACCCACGGCCGCAACGGCCTCGCCAAAGCCGTAGTAGCCGCCATCACCAACCTTGTGCGCCCACAGGACTTGGCCGGCGCCGGATACCTTTGCCAGATACGCCTTCTGTTCGGCGTCCACTGCATCCAGAACGAACGAGCCCAGCCCCAGTTTGTTGAAGAATCGTCCGCTGAGATAGGCATTGCCCTCGGGGTCGGCGGCGATATCCAGCCCAAGGTGCAGGCCGCTTTCGCCCGACCCTGATAACGCCCACAGCGCATGCCCATCGGCATCGAACTTCGCCACGAACATCTCGAAGGTGAGCGCGGCATGAAGTTGCAGCGAATCGAACTGGGCATCGGTGTTGTAGTGCCCGGTGACCAGGCAGTTGCCGGCGGAATCCAGCGCAATGCCGGTGATGCCGTCCTGCCCGTAGCTGCCGTTGCCAATTCCGCCGGGTGTCCGAACCCACAGCACGTTGGCCAGGGAATCGAGCTTGATGAGGTACATGTCGGACGAGCCTCGGCTTTCGCGCGATATCCCGGCAACCGATATCTCGGTAAGGAATCGTCCGCCCACAACGATGTTGCCGCCCGCGTCAACCGCGACATCGCCGGCGAAGATATCGGCGGTTGGGCCGTTTGCCGAGGCTATCAGCCGCGCCCACCGCACCGCGCCAGTCGGCGAGTACTTGGCCGCGAACAGATTCCAGCGCCCGGTGCCCGTAACGGTGATGGTATCGAACCGCGCGGTTCCGCTGAAGACGCCCACAACGTAGCTGTTGCCGGCCCGGTCAACGGTGATGCGATCGCCGTAATCGTTGCCGCCGCCGCCGGCGTGCCCGGCGATCACCCACTCCTGCCCCGTTGCCGGGCGCGGCATCAACATGAACAACAGGATTGCGGCAACGAGATGGTATTGGTACGGGCGCATCGGTAGGTACTGTTTGTGGACGGTTCGGATTGTGCCCGGCGGCTGCGCGCGTTGGATATATCCCAACCCCTGTGGCCTGTGCCGCATCTGCCGGTATTCTCGGGCCAGCGGCCGGCGCCGGGCGTTGATCGTGTGTGCTGACGCCGGCCAGTGTCGCGGCCGGCGCATGCTCCACGCCAATGAAGACGCGAGCGCGGGGCGGAACCTGACCGCGGGTAACCGACGGTTTGTTTGCAGCCCGCCAACAGGCGTGGTACGCGGTGCCGGGGCCGTGCACGCCGTTGCAGCCTGAGATATCAAAAACCTTGAAAAGCATCGTGGATTGGGTATTTTACCCCCTGCCACTGTCCGTATCAACGGAGCAACACCATAGCCCGTTGATACGCCTCCCAAATTGCTCGATGGCAAGCCCGACACCGTGTGGCGGGTGGCGAGCCAGCGGGCGTTCATCCCCGACTCATCCCTGCACGTCAGTCGATTCGTTGTCGGTCATCCCCATTCCCATGTGTCGGTGGTTTCCCTTCGTCCAGGAAGGTGGCCGCGGTCCATCTGTATCCGCATTAACCAATTCTGGAGCGAAGTATGAAACCGTTGCGCGCGTTTGCGATGGCGCTGGCAATTTCCCTTGTGTCGGTTACCGGCCTGTTGGCGCAAATCCCGAGGACCATCAGCTATCAGGGTGTTCTCCGCGATGCGGCCGGGTCGTTGGTCGGTGGTCGCGTTGAGCTCACATTCCGTCTGTACGACAGCCTGAATGCCCCGGCGGCGATCTGGACCGAAACGCATACCAATGTCGCGGTCTCCGGTGGCGTGTTCAGCGTTACACTGGGCGGTTCAACCTCGTTCCCCAATCCCATCTTGCTCCCGTTCGACCGTCCCTATTGGCTGGGCGTAACGGTGAACAACGGCCCGGAGATGGCCACGCGTGTTGCGCTTACATCCTCGCCGTATGCGTTGAACGCTCTTGCGGTTGTCGACAGCGCGGTTGTTACGCGATCGATCCGCGACGGTGCGGTTTCACAGGCGAAACTGGCCGATGGCAGCGTAAGCGGGGGGAAGATCGCCAACGGCGCGGTGGTGAGGTCGTTGAACGGGCTGCGCGAGAATGTGACGCTGCGCGCCGGGCAGAACGTGACGATCACGCCGCTGGGCGACACCCTGGTGATCGCCGCGGCCTCCGGAGGATCAGGCCCCGGCAGGATTACCCGCATCTCGGCGGGGCCGGGCATGACCGGCGGCGGCGACTCCGGCAATATTGTCGTGTCGATCGGCACCGAGGCGGTGACCAATACGATGCTCGGCTTCCACTCGGTTACCGAGTCGAAGATCGACGACAATTCCGTTACCACGCGCACCATCGCCAACGGCGCGGTGACCCCGGTGAAACTGAACGTGGCCGGCGCGCAGATAGGGATGGCGCTCTCGTATTTCGGCGGCTCGTCGGCGGTGTGGGCGTATCCGTGGGCCAGCCAGTTGGTGGTGCCGTTTTTCCAGACCGCGGCCACCGGCACGTGTATGTTCGCGCTGGAGCAGACCGGCACGGCGAGCACGGCGTGTTTCACGATTGCCAACGCGGCCAGCTCGGCCACCACGGTTGAGGCCGCAACCGACGGAACCGGCAATGCGATCCGGGGATCGTACAACCCTGTCAGCGGCACCGGGGCGGGTGTTGTAGGCCTGAGCAATTCGGAGTCGGCCAATGCCAGCGGTGTGATCGGCACCATTACCACTGTGAACCCGGCCGCGGCCAGCGCCGGCGTGCGCGGCGTGAACAACGGCACCAACGCGCAGGGGTACGGCGTTGCCGGCTCGCATGCGGCATCGGGCGCGGGTGTGTACGGCTTTGCCCCATCAGGGCAGGGCGTGCGCGGCCAAAGCACCACCGACGCGGGCGTGTACGGCTCGGCCACCAATGGCACCGGCGTTTTCGGCACAAGCGATAACGGCGGGGCCGGGCGGTTTGCCATCACCAACAACGCCAACGCCAGCAACGCGCTTACGGGTTCGTCGACCGGCGGCGGCAATGCCGTGTATGGCCTGGCGACCGGCGCCTCGCGCGCGGGATATTTTCAGGTGAACAATGCGGCCAATGCGTCGCCGGCGTTCGAGGCTACCACGAACGGTATCGGGCGGGGAGCGCAGGTGAGCGTGACCAACGTTACCAGCCCCGCCGCCGCGATGGACGTTACCACCAGCGGGCTGGGCAATGCCGGGCAGTTCTCGGTAACCAACAGCTCCTCCTTCGGGAATGCGCTTGTTACCACCACCAACGGCAGCGGGCTGGCGTTATCGGCCACCAACACGGGCGCCGGTGGCGGCGGAAGGATACAGATCGCCAATGCCAGCAATCTGGCAATCGCCCTGGAAGTAAGCACCAACGGCACGGGCCGGACCGGCACCTTCACCAACACAAACGCGGCCAACGCATCGAACGTGGTGGAGGCCACCACCGTTGGCGCGGGCATCGCCGTTCTTGGGCGGCGCGGCGCCGGACGTGGTCTGGCGCCGGCCTTCCCGGCGAATGCGGCCATCTGGGGTGATAACGGCGGTGGGCCGGGCGTTGTGGGAACCAGCAATGCCAGCAACGGCCTGTACGGCGGCAGCCAGGCAAACCATGCCGTGTACGGCCTGGCGCAGAGCGGCACGTACGCGGGTGTGCTTGGCCGCAATGACGCCAACGGCGGCTACGGTGTTCGCGGCGAAAGCAGTGGCGGCAGCATCGGCGTGTACGGCACCAGCGTTTCCAACGTGGCCGGCAAGTTCGAGCTGATCACCGTCGCCAACACGTCGAACGCGGTTGAGGCGATTACCTCCAGCACGGGCGGCAGCGCGGTGTTCGCATGGAGCAACGGCGGCAGCGTGAATCCGGCCGTGTACGCCAAGAAGCTGGCCGGCAGCGGCATTGCCGTTCTGACCAACAGCTCCGGCGTTGTTGGCGACGCCGCGGCCGGCGGCAACGGTGTTGAAGGCTACGCCAACAATGCGAAGGGCGTGATCGGCACGGGCACGGGCAACACGGCGTACGGTGTGTACGGAACCGTGATTGCCGGCACCGGCGTTGGCGTATACGGCACGAGCAACGTGGGGCGCCCGGCATTGTTTGAAGTCACCAACCCGGCGAACAATTCGCCCGCGTTGACCGCGACCACGGTCAGCACCGGGCATGCGGGCCTGTTCCAGGTGAACAACGCCGCCAGCAACGGCAATGCCGTTGAGGCGACCACCAACGGTACAGGCATTGCCGTGCACGGCGTGCGCGGCGCCAACAACGGCGTTACCCTGCCGTTCTCGCCGGCGGTTCGTGGCGACAACGTGGATATGGCGGGCGTTGCGGGCACATCCAACAGCGGCCCGGGCGTGTACGGCATAAGCGCCATCGGTACCGCGGCGCAGTTCGAGATCCTGTTCCCGGTAAGCCCGGGCACGGTGATTATCGGCAACAACCTGGGCGCCGGCACCACCGCGCAGTTGACCACGAACAACGCGAACAACTCGCAGCCGGTGATCGATGCCACAACAAACGGCACGGGCCGCGTGGCCAGGTTTACCTCGACAAACACCGCCAATGCCGTGCCCGCGCTGGACGTAAGCGCCGCCGGTGTTGGGCGCGTGGGGCTGTTCACGGCCAGCAACACCGCCAACCCCGCCAACGTGATCGAGGCCAACACAGCCGGCACGGGCCGGGGGATTCAGGCCAACCTTACCAATGCGGCCAATGCGTCCACCGCGGTGGAGATCAACACGGCCGGCACGGGCCGGGGGATTCAGGCCAACCTTACCAATGCGGCCAATGCGTCGAACGGCCTTACGGTGAACCATGCCGGCACGGGTGTTGGCGGTGCGGTGAACCTTACGAACGCCGCCAATGCGAGCACGGGAGTGGTTGTGGCAACCGCCGGCACGGGGATGGGATTTGATGTGGCGCTGAGCAATGCCGCCAACGCCAGCATCGGTCTGCGTGTGGGGACGTCCGGCACGGGCATGGGGATACAGGCAAATCTTACCAATGCCGCGAACGCCGCCACCGCGCTCGACGTGAACCATGCCGGCACCGGTCGTGGCGCCGCGTTCAGCCTGACAAACGCGACGAACGGTTCGTCCGGCGTGCAGGTGAATCATGCCGGCACCGGCAGGGGCGTGGATGTAAGCCTCACCAATGCCGCCAGCGCCGCCAACGCGGTGAATGCCAGCACCAACGGCAGCGGCATCGCGGTGGTCGGGACTACCTCAGGCACGGGCGGCGCGGGCCTGTTCCAGACCACGAACGCGGCGAACTCCGCCAACGTGCTGGAGGCCAACACCGCCGGCACCGGCCGCGCGGCGTTCTTCTCGGTCACCAACGCGGCCAGCACGGCGAACGTTGCCGAGATGACCACCAACGGCACCGGCTCGGCCGGGCGGTTCGCGGTAACCAACACCACGGCGGCCGCGCCGGCGCAGACCACACGCACGCAGAGCCTGGGCGCAGCCGGGCGTTTCGAGATCAGCAACGCCGCCAATGCCAGCCCGGTGCTGGATCTGCTGACCAACGGCACCGGGCCGTTGATTTCGGCCACCACGACCGGCCTTGGCCCGGCGGCGGCATTCGCGATCAACAACGCGGCGAATGCCAGCCCGGTGATCACGCTTGCCACCAACGGCATCGGCAAGGGCGAGACCATCAACCTCACCAATGCGGCCAACCCATCCGATGGGCTCGAGGTGATAACCGCCGGCACCGGCCGCATCGCGCGGCTGAGCGCTACCAATGCGGCAAACGCCGCGAACGGGCTGGAGGTTAACCACGCCGGCACCGGCGCCGGGACGGTGGTGAACCTGACCAATGCCGCGAGCACCGCCAACGGCCTTGCCGTTGTGCACGCCGGCACGGGCGTGGTGGGCATGTTCAGCGCCACCAACGCGCTTTCGGCGGCGAATGTGTTGCAGGCCGGCAACGGCGGCGTGGGGCGCGGCCTTCTGGTTGCCAACACGAACGCGTTGAATGCCGCGCCAGCGATCGAGGCAACAACCGCCGGCACGGGGCGTGGCATGGTGATCAGCCTTAGCAATGCGGCCAACACCGCCGATGCGCTTCTGGTGACCACCGCGGGCACGGGCAACGCAATCCGCGCCCGCGGCAACGTTGTCCCGGACGCGAACAACACGTTCGACCTTGGCACACCGGCGCTTCGCTGGCGTACGCTGCATGTTGACTCGGTGAACGCCCGCGCGCTTGGCGGCTTCGGCACGATACCGGTTGGCGGCATCATCATGTGGAGCGGTTCGGAGGCAAATATCCCGGCGGGCTGGGCGCTGTGCGACGGCACCGGCGGCACGCCGAACCTTACCGATCGCTTCATCATGGGCGTAAGCGGCAGCGGCGGCAGCTACAATGTGGGCGCCACGGGCGGCGCGGCAACCCATACACACGGCATCGACCACGACCACGCCGCATTCGCAACCAGTTCGGACGGCGCGCATGCGCACACGATCCCGGCCGGTGGCGCCATCCAGGCAGGCCTGGGCTTCGCCAACGCAACCACCAACGACGGCGCCCACACCCACACGGTGGATGTGCCGAACTACGTTGGCAACAGCGGCTCGGCCTCCAGCCTGCCGCCATATTACCGCCTGGCATTCATCATGCGCGTTCAGTAGCGCGCGCGGCCGCATGCGGCGGCCGTGATGGGGTTTGTGATGATGAACAGCGGCCCGGCGCCCGCCGAAAAGGGGTACCGGGCCGCTGTGTTTGCGGGCCTGCGGCCGTTGCCGGGCGGCGCTATCCTGCTGCACGCGGCCAGGCGCCGGAGGAGGGGGAATGGGCGAAATCTCCACCAATTGTAAGAAAACGCTTCCGTGAAGAAACTATTTGGGGGAAATGGGTGAGTGGGTGCATATTGCCTCGCTTCCTTAGCTCAGTTGGTAGAGCAACTGACTCTTAATCAGTGGGTCGGGGGTTCGAGTCCCCCAGGGAGCACAAGCAAAGCCCTGCCGTTTCCGGCGGGGCTTTCGTTTTTTTTTTGGGGGGGGTTCTCCGGGGCGGGCTCGGGGTTTTTGTTGGGGGGGGAGGGGGGCTTGGGCCCCGTCGCCGGCCCCGGGGGCCCCGGGCCCGCGGGTTTCCGCAAGCTGTGCGTCCTGAAGCGCCTGCGCGGCGCGCTCGCCGGCGACGCCACGCTGCG
>CBHYLN010000023.1:0-46799 GCA_966128725.1 uncultured bacterium
TCTCGTTTCGGTTGTGCCCAACCCGGCTGTGGCAACAGCCGCCATCGAATACACCGTTGCTGCCGGTGATCGTGTGGATCTGGCGATTTACAACGCGGCCGGCCGCTGTGTGCGCACGCTTGTGAGCGCGATGCACGGCGTCGGGCGTTTCAGCCAGCGGTGGGACGGCCTTGACGATGGTGGCAACGAAGTGCCTTCGGGGATGTATACCTGCCGATTGCGTGTTGGGGGGATGGTCGAGACCGCGAACATTGTGCTAGCCAGGTAACGGAGGGAAGAGCACCTGCCGGTTCCCGTCGGGAAGCCGGAACCGTCTACGACTAGCAGAACGGGACCCACATCGTGGGTCCCGTTTTTTATTGCGCGCTGCTTCAATTGCACGCGACGGGATCAAACGCGATGATCCCTGAAGGACATGGCTTAGGCCGTTACCGTTTCGGCTACGTTCTCCTGCACCAACTCCACATCGATATCGAGTGTGATATCGTCGCCCACGAGGAAGCCACCGGTCTCGAGTACCTGATTCCACGTAAGGTTCCACTCCTTGCGGCTCAGCTTCGTGCGTGCGCTGAAGCCCGCGCTGGTTGTGCCCCACGGGCTGCGTGCGACCCCGGCAAACACCGCGTCGAGCGTTACAGGGCGGGTGGTGTCGCGGATGGTGAGCTCGCCGTGAATCGCGATGTGCTCGGCGTTCTTCCATTCCACACCCGTGCTCACGAAGCGAACAACCGGATATTCATCCGCGGCGAAGAAATCGGCGCTGCGCAGGTGTGCGTCGCGCTGAGCCTCGTTGGTTGTGATGCTGGCGGCATTGACTTCGATAGTGGCCGAGAGAGCCGATGGATTCTGCTCATCAAACTCAACGGTGCCCGTAAACGATTCAAAGCGGCCGCGAACGTTCGAGATCATCATGTGGCGCACCGAGAACTGGATCTGAGAGTGCGCCGGATCAATCTTCCATGACATGTTCATATCTCCTCTGAAAGCGTGATTAAGCAATGCTGTTGCGCTGCTTCTCGATGGCCGGCCCTCTTCTCGTTGCACCTCGCGCTGCCTGTCGTCGGAACTGCGAGCGGATGTTGTTCTATTGAGAACAGAACAAATATACGGCAAGACGTTATCCGTCGCAACAATTATTTAGCGACTGAAGTATTTTCTCCCTGAAACCGGTGAGATCATTGGCTGAAGTCCGGCGACTGCTTGATGCAGGTGGTACATGGTGGGAACAACGAACGCGCCCGACGCTCCCCATGCGAGGAGGTCGGGCGCATGCGTCAACGGCCGCGTGGGTGTGTGCGTGCAATCATCCGTGGAAATGCCCCACCGCAACCGGTCTGCTTTCGAGCCCGAACACCCAATACGACTGCGTTGTTGCTGGTGGGGCGGCTGGCCCGCCCGACAAACCAGGCATGCGTGTTGACAGGTTCATACTACGAACAAGGAACCGGGGAAAAGTTCTCACCGGCTCCTTCACGTACGCACAGCGTTGCCTCGGATTGATTGCGGTGGTATCATCGCGATATATGAACGACTATCGACGCATACATCGGCCAGTGCGAAACGTCGCCGGCATGATCATCGCATCGGCGTTGTTGTTGCTTGCTCATCAGCACGCCTTGGCGCAGTCGGGACCGGACTCAACAAGCGTGGCGGTTGTCCTGAGCGACGACAACGCTGTGTATTATGCGCCGGCAATCTCAGCCGATGGGCGTATCCTGTTTTTCGCGTCCGATCGGGGTGACGGTGTTGGCGGCCACGATTGCTGGTACGTGGCGCGTGCCGCAGGCGACAGCATGTTCAGCGCGCCGTATAACCCCGGCACCCCGTTGAACTCGGCCAAGAACGAGGGGGCGATGGCGATCACGGCCGACGGACGCACGCTGTACTTCACCGCGTGCCATCGCCCTGGCGGCAGGGGCGACTGCGATATCTTCCAGGCCACGCTCGACGGCGACACCTGGCGCGATGTGCATCCGGTGTCGGAGCTGAATACGCCGTTCTGGGATTCCCAACCAACCGTCTCCGCCGACGGCCGCACGATCTACTTTGCGTCCAACCGCCTCTCGCAGTACGAGGATGCCGCCGATCTCTATATGAGCACCGTGGGTCCTTCAGGCAAATGGTCGCCGCCAAGAAACGTGGGGGCGCCAATCAACACGCCACAGGATGAACAGGCTCCGTTCCTTGCGCTTGATGGCGAGACGCTGTTCTTCTCGTCAAAGGGGCATGGTGGCTTGGGCGGGTTCGATTTTTTCTATGCCAGCCGGCTGCCCGATGGCTCCTGGGCGTCGCCGGTCAATATGGGCGCTGCGTTCAACACCGAGCTGGACGAGCGATTCCTTTCGATACCGGCCAGCGGTGATGTCGTGTATTACTGCTCCGAGCGCGAGGGGGAATCCGTGGGGCGTCGCTTGCAGTTGTTCGCGGCCACCGTGCCGCCGCTGTGCGCCACAACACTGCTCCGTTGCATCGTACATCTGGGTGATACGTTGCCAATATCGGCGCCGATGATTGCCGTTGTTGACTCCGCAAGCGAGGCGGTGATTGCGATTGGCCGGGCCAACAGAATCACCGGCGAGTTTTTCGCCGTGGTGCCTGCCAGCGCGTACGCAACACTGTTTGTGTACGGCAGCGCCATCGGCCGGGGCACTTCAGTGCAGCACGTGCAGCTCCCAATGGTTGGCACGTACAGCGAAGTCAACCTCGACATCCCGTTGGTTGATTGCGGACAGGGCCGCACCAGCCCGGCAGCCGAACGCTCCCGACTTTGCACAACACCGTCGGTTGCCGACTCCGTACTATCGGTGGATTGCTCCGCGCTTGACCCGGCGGTTGCCGACCGCACCGTGCATGTGTTCTCCTGGACCGGTGTGGAAGTCCAGACGCTTGCTGCCGCGCCGGGCGTTACGCACGTTCCGGTTGCCGAGCTTCCAACCGGCGCCTATCTGGTGCGCGTCGGCAACGAGGCTGCCCTTGTACAGGTTGCTCATCAGGGGCGATAGACCCCGGCTCGGCCAACAGCGCCGATGCATGCCAACGGTGTTGGCGTCAAACAACAATATGCCGGAGGCACCGTCGTGGCACCTCCGGCATGCTGAGCCCTGTGGTGTATTGCACACCGCAAACCGTTAACGGCAGGCGGCAGCCAGGCGTGCGCGGCAATGATTGCCGACACCGATTACCGCGACACAGACAGCTTCCTTGCCATCGTGAATCCGTTGCCGCTCAGCTTGTAGATGTACGTGCCGTTGGGCACCTGTGCTCCGTGGGAATCCGCAGCGTCCCAGATCACAGTGTTGTCGCGGCCGGCCGAAGCCTCAACCGTGTAGTCGCGGATAACCGAGCCGTGGATGTCGGTAATCTCAAGGGTTACCGTCTGCGACTCCGCAACCACGAACGTGATCTGCGCCCGGGTGGTAACCGGATTGGGCACGCTCTGCGAAAGGACGTTCGCACCGTTCTCGGCATTCGAGCCGTTGATCCGGCCTTCCTTCAGATCGCTGTAGTTCACCGACCCATCTCGGTCCTCCTGACGCAGGCGGTACTGATACGTCACGCCACGCTGCGCCTGGTGATCGGTATACGCGTACCTCTGGGTCTGATTGGTTGTGCCGGCGCCTTGTTGGAATGCAAGGTCCTGCCAACCATCGGGCACACCCTTGGCACGGCGCTCCACCGTGAAGCCGTGATTGTTGATCTCGGCCGACGTTGTCCAATCCAGGCGAAGGGCATCGGCAAGTTCCGTAAGGTTGAATGCCGACAGCTCAACCGGCTCCACCATGCAGGCGTTGCTTTCCTTGTACCCGAAGTACGGCCGTATCATCGGTATCCACGAGCCGCGTGTATACGTTGGCAGCGGGCCAACGGTTCCCAGATAATCCAGATGAGCGTATCCAGGGTTGTTGGTCAGCGTCAGCATCGGATTCCAGTTTCCCGAACCCGTGGTTACTTCGTACCAGAACCGGTTCTGGCGCATCTCCTGATGTGCCGGGATGCTGTAGTTGCCTACGCCCAACGGCGGACCCGGCGATGCAATCGTTGTCACCTGCCCCATGCGACTGCCGTCGCCGCCAAGCTCAAGCCCCGTTTGCCCAAGCTGAGCAATCGTTGCGAAGTAGATGCCTGGCTCGGCCACGTACTGCGTATCGAGCAGGTAGGTGACATACTGATCGAACTTCACACCTTCGATCCCCTGGCCGCGTCGTGCGTAGGCGTACGCCACCGGTTGTCCCGAGGGTGGATTGTTCGGGTTTGGCACGGTCTGCTTGTACAGGGTGTACAGGATGTTGTCCTGCGATTGATTGGCCGCGCCGAAGTACGCCTGGAATCCGCGGATCGTGTCGCGGGTCAGGATGCGGAACTGCATCGCGAATGTGCCGGAGCTGGAGCCACCCGACGGGCCAAACGGCGAGACGCCGCTGCCGTCCTGATTGGTTGGTGGGATCAGGTTCAGGCCCTTGCCCACCAACTGCGCCGCGTTCTGCACATCGTTGCTGCCGTCATCGTACGCGAACGTTGGTCCCAGCCTGAGATTCAGATCCGTATAGCTGAGGTCGTTCGGGCCATACGTATCAAAGTTCTGCGGCAGGATGCGTGCCGAGATACGATAGTTCGTGATAGTCGGCTGCGACGTCGGCGTAACACGTATGCTTGCGCCACAGTCCTGCGCATTCCAGGTCGGGAAGTTCTCCACCCGGTCGCGCCCGGCGGGAACCGATACGATGGATTGATAGCGATAGTAGTTGTAATGCCCGCGCGGCGCCGGTGCCGAAAGGTTTTCAACGAACATCGCAACGCCAAACGTGGTAGCTGCGGTGGAACCGTTGTTGCCGATCTTCACCGAAAGCGGGATGGCGCGCGCCTGCGATGCCGGGGCCTCGGTGTATGGCCAGTCCACACGAACCGCCGTGATCTCAACCTCCGGCTTATCCGGCTCAACCAGCATCACATTGTCCACGTAGAAGTTGTCGCCGTCGTCGGCCGGCGAGCCGATAGGGTTGCCGTCCATCTTCAATTCGGCACGGATGCGGAATCGGAAGGTCTTGTTGCCCGGTGTGGCGCGTGCCCACTTGTTTGGAATCGGGATATAGGCGCGGTTGAATTCCGACTCCCTGCCGGCGTCGAATTCATCGACGATGACCTTGCCGGCAGTGTCGAGCCCGGAGCCGCCGCCGCCGCCGAACACGCCCCATCGCGGTGACGTGGTTCCCCAGTTGATGCGGTCGTTGCGTTGGTTGAACGTCCCATCGCGCCATCCGCTCTGGATGTTCACGATACCGTTCACGCCGTCACGACTTGGCTCGGCGAATTCCACCACCAACTTGTCCGGCTGTTGCAGGAACCTGTCCTTGACGGTGTTGTACACGGCCTGTTCCGGTCCGATGCGCACGTTGTCGCTGAATCCACGAGGGTAGCCATTCTGCTGGCGTCCGGCACGCTGGTAGGAAAGCAGCAGCACGGGGTTTACCACCGACTGGCTCAGGTTGATGGGGAAGGAGATCAGCGTATCGCCGCCAAGCACGCCCGGGGCGTTGTTGTTGTAGAAACCACCGGCTACGTCGCGACGGTCAAGCAAGCATACCGGCGAGTTCAGTTGCTGCAACGCCGGGCCGGCCGGGCCACGCGGCGGCGGTGGATTATAGCAGTTGGCCTCGCCGTCAACCACCGATGCGCCCAGGGATACCCATTGCTGCACCGATGGAATCGTGCCGTCCTCCTGCGAAATGTTGAAGTCGCTGAATGAGTTGATGAACGGCATTGTCAGGCGCTTGATGCCAAAAAGCCGCACGCCGGTTGTATCGTCGAACGGCCACTCCTGGCCGTAGCCCGCGCCGTTGGGCGCCTGATCCAACGCGATCACTTCGGCACGAAATCGGCCGGTCTGGCGCGGGATGTTCGCGTTGGTGATGTACGGGTCAAAGGTGACCGTGGTCTGGCTGGGGCGGCCGGGGCCGGCGCCGTCAATCGGGTACAGCGCCTCGGTGGTCTGCGTCCGTTGATACACCGGTGTGTTTGCGACGTTCACCAGATCGCGAATACGGAACACCACGTTGAAGCGAATCGGCTGGCGTGTTACGTTGACGGGGCCAACATCGCTCGAAACGTTCTGCACCACACCCACCGGACGGATCACGCCCAACAGCGCATCACCAAGCAGCAGCTCGGTGTTGTCGGCCTGCGTTCCTGCCGGCAGGTCAACATATGTGCCGGGCACGAACTGGCTTGGCACCTGGAAGCTCACGCTCAGCACGCGCACCACATTCTTCCACTGCTTGAACTTGACCGCCATTGCGTTGTGAGGTGTGCCCAACGGATTGCCGTTTACATACACACCGCCACCGAATTGATAGTTCGCCAGATAGTTGGTGTATTCCTGATCGTGGCTCTGCAGGCCGAACGTGGCGTTCGAGGCGAACATCACGTTTGCCGGTACGTTGATCACCTGCGAGAGCGGCTCCATCCAGCTTCCGCGGAAGTTGCTGTAGTTCACGGAGACCGAGGAATCCGTGCGATCGAACACCACCTGGTAGCTGGCGCGCAGTGCGCGGTTTGGCACGGTAGCCTGCGTTCCCAGCAACGGGATGTTCTTGGTTCCCTTCATCGACTGGTTGGTCACCTGCACGATAAGGCGTTGCCCACCGGCGTCGCGTCGCCACTGTACTTGGCCGAAGTCATCCGGCTGCATCGTAATTGGATCGTACTGCGATAGTTCCGTATCGTCCCACAGCGGCGCAATCACCGAGCGTTGATTCGTTGCGGGGAAGGGGCGATTGTCCGGGCTCAGGATCCCCGCCGTTGGCGAGTTGCTGTTGCCAAGGGCCACGTAGCGATAGCCGTAGTCGTCGGGCGTTGTGTCGCTGGCGGCGTTCCCGGCCCGTGGTCGGATGTCGTCGGTAACGGCTTCGTAGTCCACACGGTTGCCCAGTTCGTTGTACTGATATCGTCGGTTGGTAAGCGCTATCAGTCCGTTGGTCGACACATAGAAGCTATCGTACCTTCTGCCATAGAAATAGAACGGAAAGCCTATTGAGATAGGGCCGGCGAACGCGTTGTCGGTGGAATCGTTCATGTTGTTCGGATTGCGGAAGTACTCGTACCCCTCGCTTTCCGGAGCAGTCCACACGGCTGGGTCGCGCTGTGATGGCCCGGAGAGAATGCGTCGCCATTGGCTCGGCGGTGACTGGTCGATCGCATACGTTGGTGCCCATCGCGGGTCAAGCGCGGGCGCGTCGTTGTCGACAACGTAGTAGCCGGTAGAAAGTGGTGCCTTGCTGGCCGGGCCTCCTGGATAGGAGCCCGATGCCGCCTCGCTGCGGCGGAGAGGTAACGGCTCTCCGCCGCTTTTTTCCTGGTCGCCACCACCGCCCGCGAATGCACTGCATGGTGCGGCGAGCAGCGCGAACGCCAACATGATTTCAAGAGCTCTTCGCATGAGCTGTGCTCCTCATGGAAACAAATTGATGGTGCGTGCCCCAACTCGCCATAAGCCAGAGGGTGCACGGTTCAGCGCATACAGAGAGCTCTCAGTGTGTGCACGTCTCTAACACAGAGTTCGCAACGTTTGTTAGCGATGCGGTGCGTGGTGGCCTGGCGTTGTGATGAATGCCGGAGCAACGGCGGGCAAGCGATGCGTGACAGTTGAAGGATGGTGGCAGGGAGGGATCGGCATGTGGCGGCACTACACGCCGCGGGTGTCGGGGTGCCAGATGAACTTGTGGAGCTGTAGCTGGAAACGAACGTCCAGACCGTCGTGGAGGATTCGCTCCACCAGGGCAACCGGCTCAACCGCGCCAAACACCGGTGAGATCAGCACTGCGGCAACACGCCCGCTTAGTTGATGTGTCTCGATGACTTCTCTGGCCCATTCGTAGTCCTCAATCGACGCGCATACAAACTTCACCTCATCGTGCTCACCGAGATGCCGCAGGTTTTCCATCCGGTTGCGCTTCATCATGCCCGAGCCCGGTGTCTTCAGATCCATGATGCGGATCACACGATTATCGCATTGCGATATATCAACATGGCCGCCGGTTTCCACCGCCACGATGAATCCGTCGTCGAGCAATTCGCGCATCAGCGCATGTACTTCCGGTTGCTCCAACGGCTCGCCGCCGGTAAACTCCACGAAGCGGGTTGGGAAGGCCGATATGCGTTCGCGGATATCCTCGAAGCTGATCCATTCACCCCCACTGCGATGATCCAGAGCGTACGGTGTATCGCAATACGAGCATCGTAGCCCGCAGCCGTGAAGGCGTACGAACACACACGGCATTCCGGCGCGAGTTCCCTCACCTTGAACGGAGAAAAAGATCTCGTTGATCTTCAGGCGCCGAGGCTGGATTGGATGGATCATTGTTTTCGCATCATGATGCGCCGGCCGCGCCAGGCAATCGAGCCTGTGCGCGGCCGTGCAAGTGTTCGGGCCTCTGAACGGTGCGCCAGGCTGGCGCGAATCCAGGTAGGGCGGATTGCGCTGGCCAACAGCCCGTCAGAACTGTTCCAGCATGCGGATATCGTTTTCGTAGAACAGGCGAATGTCATCCAGACCAATGCGCAGAAGCTGCGTGCGCTCGATCCCCATGCCGAAGGCGTAACCGCTGTATATCTCGGGGTCGATTCCGCAATTGCGCAACACGTTGGGATGCACCATCCCGCAGCCGAGGATCTCCAGCCACCCCGTCTTCTTGCAAATCCGGCATCCCTCGCCATTGCAGATGAAACACGTGATGTCCATCTCGGCCGATGGTTCGGTGAACGGGAAGTACGAGTTCCTGAATCGGAGCTTGACATCGTCTCCGAAATATGCCTTGGCGAACTCGAACAGCGTGCCCTTCAACTGCGCCATCGTTACGCCGCGATCGATGTACAGGCCTTCCACCTGATGGAACTCCGCCAGCGATCGCGCCGATACGGCCTCGTTGCGAAACACGCGGCCCGGCATGATCGAACGGATCGGCGGCTTCTGCGATTGCATCACCCGTATCTGCACCGGTGAGGTATGTGTCCGCAGCACGAGGTCATCACGACCCTCAGCCTTCACGAAGAACGTATCCTGCATGTCGCGGGCGGGATGGTCCGGCGCGAAGTTCAATGCCTCGAAGTTGTGATAATCGTCCTCGACAATCGGTCCGGTGGCAATGCTGAATCCCATCCGCGTGAAAATCTCCTCCATGCGTGCCTGGGCGCGCCGGATGGGATGTTCGTGGCCATGGTACAGCGTGCGCCCGGGCAGCGTAATGTCCTGCGCCGGCGCACCCGGTTTGCTGCTGCCGTGCAAGTCCTGCACGTTGGCGAACGCGGCTTCGGCGAATGTGCGAAGCTCGTTGAGTGCCTGGCCCACCTCGCGCTTGGCTTCCTTGGGCACCTCGCGCAGGCGATCGAACAGCGCGGCGATGGTGCCCTTGCGCACAAGATGGGTAAGGCGGAACTGCTCGGCATCGGCGGCTGCCGTTATGCCGGCTATGTCGCGTTCAATCCGCGACCGAAGTTCATGTATGGTATCGAGCATCGTGAGTCTGCGTGTTTGGGCTCCGGTGCCTGCGCTACTGGCGCATGGCCGTTTGGCAACGTGAGGCTGAAAAATACGAATCCCCTCTTCGCACGCGAAGAGGGGACCGAGTGTAGATCAACGATGATCGGGTGCTCAGCTCTGCGCGTGCTGCACAATCATCGTAAACACCTCCGGCTGGTGCATGGCGATTTCCGCCAACACCTTGCGGTTGATGCCGATGTTCTTCTTGTTCAGCGCATCAATCAGACGGCTGTACGTGGTGCCGTTGAGACGCGCCGCGGCATTGATACGCACAATCCAGAGGCGGCGGAAGTTTCTCTTCTTCAGGCGACGATCGCGGTATGCGTGCGTCAGGCCCTTCTCAACATGATTCTTCGCGATTGTCCATACGTTCTTACGCTCGCCCCAGTATCCTTTGGCAAGTTTCAGTACGCGGCGGCGGCGTTCGCGAGACGCGACCTTGTTCTTTGAACGTGGCATGATGCTCCTTTACAGATTTTGTTGATGAAAATGCGCAGGCGAGTATCTGTGCGGCTCAATGCCGTCGCCCGAAAGGCCTCGGTGTTCCGTCCCGAAGGGACAGGGCCCCGAATGCCCGGGCACATCGCCGTGCGCGAGTGTTGCGATAGCGTAGCGTATGCCGGGGGATTACATTCCCAACATGCGCTTGATACGCGGCTCGTCCACCGAACCGACGATATCGGCCTTACGGAGCTGACGCAGACGCTTCGGCGCCTTCTTCGTAAGGATGTGGCTGCGATTTGCCTTCTCGTGCTTCAAGCGCCCTGAGGCGGTCACCTTGAAGCGCTTCGCAGCCGACTTCACAGTCTTCAGCTTCGGCATGAAAAGCTCCTTCGCTTCGATTGATGTATGATACAGTGAGAACTTCTTCGAAGAAAAAGCCGGCGTGCTGCCACGGGCTCCCATTGCGGGAGAGCCGTGCGCTGGCCGGCCGATACGTTGCAATTACAGGGATTACACGGCCTTCTTCTTCTTGTTGACATCAGGCGCTAGAATCAACGACATGTTTCTGCCGTCCATTCGAATTGCCTGATCCACCTTCGAATCGTCAACCAGGGCCTCGATGATCTTCTCGAGAAGCTCACGACCAACTTCCTGGTGACCCATTTCGCGGCCTCGGAACACAACGGTGAACTTCACCTTGTGGCCCTCGCCGAGAAACTCCTTGGCATGCCGTGTCTTGAAATCAACATCATGGCTGTCGGTACGCGGGTGAAGCCGCACTTCCTTCAGCTGCTGCTGGTGTTGATTCTTCCGCTGCGTTTTATCGCGCTTCTGTTGCTCGTACTTGAACTTGCCGAAGTCGATAATCTTGCAGACAGGCGGGTTCGCCTGCGGAGCAATCTCGACCAGATCCAGTTCGCGATCCATGGCAAGCTGCAACGCCTCGCGAGAGGACATTACACCGAGCTGTTCACCGGCTTCGTCCACAACGCGCACGCGCGGTGCACGAATCTCTCTGTTGACGCGCTGCTGTTGCTGCCGCGCGTTGTTACCTTGTGGCTGATTCCGTAGTATGGCGCTACTCCTGAAGTGATCGAGAATAGAGAACGACTCGTGCGCATTACTGCACGAAAAGAGTGCAAAACTACAACGCGCGATCGCCAGATCAAAGCGCACGGCGTGCAGAATTTGCCCGTCGATACCCGATGACACATGCAACAGTGATGCTGCCAACCAGCCAAAATGATTCGGCCGCCCTGTCACAGCCCGTTCTCCGGCTTCGCGCGCCGGCGAAAATCAATCTCGGTCTGGAAGTGCTCCGCCGAAGAAGTGATGGATATCACGATCTCAACACGGCTTTTGCGGCCCTGGATCTGCACGACTCCATAACGCTTGCCAGGCGTGATGATGGCCAGATCAAGCTTTCGGTTGTCGGCAACCCGGAACTTGGCTCGGACGCGTCCAATCTATGCGTGAGGGCGGCGTTGGCGCTTCGGGATCATGTTGGTGACAGGACTCTGGGGCTTGAAATCGAGCTGGAAAAGCGGATACCGATTGGCGCGGGGCTGGGTGGGGGCAGCTCCGATGCCGCCGGGGTGTTGAAGGGGGCCGCGGCGCTGTGGGGGGTGGATGTAGGCAACGGTGAACTATCTGGACTGGCGTCGGCGCTGGGTTCGGATGTTCCGTTCTTTCTGCGGGCCGGCCTTGCAATCGCCGGATCGCGGGGCGAAACGTTGAACCCGGTGGACTTGACCCTGCCGTTCGCGGTTCTGCTGGTAAATCCGGGGATTCATATCGCAACGCCGTGGGCCTATCAGCAGGTCGCGCGGAACTCCGATCGGCCTGCGACCGATCTGGAGCTGATCCTGCGCCGTGGAGTGCTTAATCCGGAAATCCTTCGGGCGGAACTCGTGAATGATTTCGAGCCGGCTATGTTCGGCCACTATCCACAGTTGGCGCGGATCAAGGAACGTCTGTATGATGCGGGGGCGGTGTTTGCGCTGATGTCGGGCAGCGGGTCGACGATGTTCGGGCTGTTTGGCACGGCAGCCGAAGCGACCGCTGCTGCGCTGGAGTTTGCACCGTATTGGACCTGTGTCACCCTTCCCGATGTTACCGGCCAATAGTTGAAATGGCGTTGATGCCAGAACGTGGGCGACTTCAGGCGTCGTCGGACGTGTCCGTGGTTGGCCTGTATCGCAGCGGTGGCACTGCCTGTATGGGCGGATGGAAGGCGGCCGGGCGTATGGGAATGTTGACAATCGGGATTGGAAACTGAACAACGAAGTTCGGGTCAACGCTGCCAACGTCCACGCGTTCGCTGAGGCGCTTGCGCGACGGTATCACCATCCGGGCCATAAGGGCCGAATCCTGCCATCGTCCCTCTCGCACCGCATCAAGACGCCTCTTGAGAACCGCCTTATCGAATTCGTATATTGGGCGTGAGTTTGGTCCAGCAGCCGTGTCGGCAAATGCGACCACACGTGCGGGCGAGCCGCCATGAACAAAAACCACCGTTCCCATTGGAACCACGCCAAAGAGTTTCGCGCCGGTTTCATTGCTGATCCGGACACATCCGTGTGATGACACGCGCCGGCCTAGGAATCGGTAATACGAACGGCCGTCCAGTCCGTGAAAGCCTATGCCGCCATCGAAGCCCATCCAATAGTTCAAGTACACCTGGAACTGTTCGGAAAGTGTCTTCTTGGCCTTCGATTGAATCGTGAATATACCCTGGCGGGTGGCGATTCCGTCCAGAATCGCTGGATTTCCAGTTGAGCAAGGGTAGCGTTCAACACGCCCGCTACGGAAGTGCTGGTAGATCATCTGGTGATCGAGGCGGATCTCCAGGAAGGTGCTGTCGGCAACAAACAGTGTGTCGCGCAGCTTCGCGAACCACGGTTGATAGCCTTTGGTGGCCGCATAAAGCCCAGGTTGCGCGACGTTCAGTACAATAAGGAAGTAACCGACTGCAATAGCCGGGAGTATACGAGCAACACCGCGAAGTAGAACCTTGCGCCTGTTCACTGCCTTCTTCCAAGAATTGTACACACTTCCAGGAACCGAACATACAAAATACGCTCCAACCGGATGAACGGTTCCCTGGCAGGCTATGTTATGTGGCGATGGCGATTGGCGTCATCTATATGTGGGTTGCCGTCGTATAACCCAACAGGCTGCAGGGTGACGATTCGTTGCCACAAGCGTGAACAATGGAGGCGAAAATGGCACGGGGCGTGATCAATTGTCACGAAGAGACAGTGATTTGTATGTAAAGTGTTGCATTCGTTAAAGTTTTTGTTGAAGTTTGGGACAAGTTTAAGTGGCGCATCTATGTTGGTAGCAGTGACGTGAGTGATGCCGGATGGTGGATGGAGCGTCCATCCAGATAAAAATTCGGCGCGGTGAGGTCGGATGTTCAACGAACTCGGTGATGGGATGTCGCAATGATTACAGCTCTGTAATGCGAATGCGGTCGAGTGCCGAACGCAAGCAAAACATGCAGGCGAGCGGCGCGTCTATGCTCAAGACCAGTTTGGCACGGAAATGGAATTGCATTTCGATTACAGGTTGTTAAGATTAGCGAGTGAATAAGGAACCGCTTGTAGATGCACGAGGTACTGCCATGAACTACACGTATAAGTATCCTACGAAGGTTCAGAGTATCAATGGACGGCGTTATGGCCACATCCATATCGCCGAGGATCATCTGAACCAGACACACAACGAGCTGTTGAATCGGCTCGACGTACCCGAGAAGACGATTGCCGTACAGGTTGAGGTTAATGCCCCGAAGGACCGTGTCTGGGAGGCAGCGGCCGGATCGGTGACCACGTTCTTCTCACATCATCCAATTTTTGCCGGCCTTACCCATCTGAACTCCCTCAGATCAGATGAAGGCGGCCGATTTGTGATCCACAGGACGATCAATGGCTGCATCTTCGACCGCATGGGCGAAGTGCTGATCGACATCCCGTATTCGCAATACACAGTAAGCGACGTCGAAATCGCCGACCCCAGCGTAAGCGGATTCTTCCCGTCGCTGTACACCGTCAAGGTCGATGAGCACCCTGATGATCCGCACAAGACCGTTGTGCTTCTGATGTACACGATGCTTGGCGTGGCCCATCCGTGGGCGCTGGGGGTGCTGGCGTATCAAGCGAACGGTATCAAGCACCAGGCCGAGCACATCGAGGACCGTGATACCGAGTGACCGCGGGTATCGCTCGAAGCGTTGATCCCAACCAGATGATGCCATGTTCACCAAACGCCCGGGCGCCAATGCGGCCCGGGCGTTTGTGTTGATGGTGGTGCCTGCCGAATGTTACGTTCTCTTATCGGCAATCACCGTAAGGTTCCCTATGTTAAACGGCTGCGGCGGCACTTGTGGTAGCAAGGCGGCCCGAAACATCGACTACGAAACCCACTGAGAGCCAATATGGGATCGTTGGATACATCGTCACCGGAAACCCGGATTACAGAGGAACAGGTGCGCGCCGCGCTGGCGGGCATTATCGACCCCGATCTGCGGCGCGATATCGTCTCGCTTGGGTTTGTGAAGGAAGTTGCCATCGATGGTGCCCACGTGCGCACCACGATTGAGCTGACTACACCTGCCTGCCCGGTGAAGGACCAGATGCGCGAGCAGGCCGAGCGCCTGATACGTGAGCTTGGGGCAACCAGCGTTGATGTGGCGATGACCGCACGAGTTACGTCGAGCGGGGGCGAGCGCCGCAACACCGTGATGCCCGGCGTAAAGAACACGATTGCCGTTGCGTCGGGCAAGGGCGGCGTTGGCAAGTCCACCGTTGCGGCCAACCTGGCCGTTGCCTTGGCGATGGATGGAAGCAAGGTTGGATTGATCGATGCCGACATCTACGGGCCTTCGGTGCCGCTGATGTTCGGGTTGGCAAATCAGCGGCCGATGATGTTCCAAAACGCCGAGGGCGAGCGCCGACTGGTTCCGCTGACGGCTCATGGTGTCAGTGTCATGTCGATCGGCTTTCTCGTCGATCCCGATCAGGCCGTGATCTGGCGCGGGCCAATGGCCTCCGGAGCCTTGAAGCAATTCATGTCGGAAGTGGAGTGGGGCGAGCTGGATTATCTGATCTTCGACATGCCCCCCGGTACGGGCGACATTCAGCTCACGCTGACACAGACCATTCCGCTCTCGGGCGCCGTGATCGTCACGACTCCTCAGGATGTTGCGCTTGCCGATGCGCGCAAGGGGCTGGCGATGTTCTCCAAGGTGCAGGTTCCGGTGCTGGGCCTGATCGAAAACATGAGCTACTTCATAGCGCCGGATACAGGCGCGCGTTATGATATCTTCGCGCATGGTGGTGGCGCGATTGCCGCGGCCGAAATGGGCGTGCCCTTCCTTGGCGAGATTCCCATCGTGATGGAAATGCGCATGGGGGGCGACGAAGGCGTGCCGTTTGTTGTGCGGAATCCGGAGTCGGAGCAGGCGGCGGGGATTCGTTCGCTTGCTCGGGCGCTGGCCGCCCAGGTTTCGATCAACAATCTTGCGCAGGCCGCATCGGCGCCGGTGCAGATCGTACTCAACAATCAGTAGCAGCATTGCGCGCTCATGAACGCAACCGATGCGCCCGCTTCCGAACAACAGGCAAACGAGCCCGACCTCGACCAGCGGATTCTCGAGGCCATTGCATTCATCCGTCCGTACCTGCAAAAGGATGGCGGTGACATCGAGTTCGTGCGATTCGAAAGTGAGACCCGCACATGCGAAGTGCGGATGGTGGGCGCATGCGAACACTGCGCGCTTGCAATACTAACGCTGCGCGCCGGCGTCGAGCAGGCGCTGGTGTGGCGCGTGCCGGAGATCCGCCGTGTTGAGCGTGTGAAGTAGCAAGGGGCGCGGAATCCATCCCTCTTCATCGTGCCCGACCAATCACGCCCGGAAGCCGTGCGGGCGCGCCAGGCCATCTTCGGTTTCTGAGCCCGCTACCGGTTGCGCCGTACCCAGCGCCACGGATGCTCGGCCGCTTTGGTAATCCCGATGCGCGGGGTAATCAGTACGTCCCCGTCATCAAGCGGCGCGCCGTGCTCAATCCAGATCTCGCCGCCCGACACAAGGTCCGCGCCGTTCAGCGCGGGATCGATCCCCATCGCAATCGTCAACTTGCCCGGCCCGTTGCTCAGGTCCGCATCCCGCGCCGGGCTGCGCCCTCGTCGCTGCCGCATTACCTCAATGCCCTCCAGCGGCTCAATCCCTCGTACGAGAACCGCCTCGCCAACACCATCCTTGCCCGTCACGACATTGGCACAGTAATACATCCCATAAATGAAGTAGACATAGAGCTGGCCGCTGGCACCGAACATGACAGCGTTGCGCTGGGTTGGCCCGCGATGCGCGTGGCTGGCCGGATCGGAGCCGTCGCCCAGGTATGCTTCGGTCTCCACGATGACGCCGCTTGTTCGTGTGCTCCCGATCTGGGTTACCAGAATCCGGCCAAGCAGATCGCGGGCTACCTGGCGTGCGTCGCGGCAATAGAAATCAACCCCCAAACGGGCATGAGCTGATGTATTGGTTGCAGGCTTCATCGTTTCGCAACAAGGCGCAAGCGTCCGCGCCGTTCCCTTGCACACTCCGGCGCCGGGGCGTAAGTTGAACATCTTGCATCGTGAAGAACCTTACCCGACAAGCGGTAAGCGTGAGCACTGCTTTATCAGGTAACGCACTATATGGATCGGATTCGCAATTTCTGCATCATTGCGCACATAGATCACGGAAAATCGACGCTGGCCGACCGGCTGCTGGAGAGCACCGGGCGTATTACCGCGCGCGAAATGACCACCAATCAGGTTCTCGACGATAACCCTCTGGAGCAGGAGCGCGGCATTACGATCAAGCTGCACGCGATCCAGATGGAGTATCGCCGTGCCCCTGAACATGGCGATCCGGAACCCTATGTGCTGAACCTGATCGACACGCCGGGCCACGTGGACTTCAGCTACGAAGTCTCGCGTTCGCTTGCCGCGTGCGAGGGCGCGTTGCTGGTGGTGGACGCCACGCAGGGCGTGGAAGCGCAGACGATCGCGAATCTCTACCTGGCGATCGAGGCGGGCCTGGAGATAATCCCGGTGATCAACAAGATTGACCTGCCATCGGCCGCAACAACGCTGCCCGGTGTGAAGCAGCAGGTGATGGATCTGATCGGCTGCAAGGAAGAGGAAATGATCCTGGCTTCGGCCAAGGCGGGCCTCGGGATCGATGAAATCCTGGAGGCTATCGTTGCCCGCATTCCATCCCCGCGCGGCAAACCGGATGCGCCACTGCGAGTGCTGATCTTCGATTCGTTGTTCGACAGTTATCGCGGCGCGATTGCCTACGTGCGCGTGGTGGACGGCGAGTTGAAGGAGGGGCAGAAGATCAAGTTCATGCACACCGGCCGCGAGTTCTATGTGGAGGAAGCCGGTGTGTTGCACATGGCACGGATGCGTACCAAAACGATTCCATGTGGTTCGGTGGGATACTTCACCGCTGCCATCAAGGACGTGAAGGATACGCGTGTGGGCGATACGGTAACCACCGTGAAGGATGGGGCAACCGAGCCCATCCCAGGCTTCCGCGAGGTGAAGCCGATGGTGTTCTCCGGTATCTATCCCGCCGACTCGGACGACTACGAGGCGCTGCGTGATGCGCTGGCGAAGCTTTCGCTGAACGACTCGGCCATCCTGTACGAACCCGAAACCTCAACGGCGCTCGGCTTCGGATTCCGCTGCGGCTTCCTTGGCATGCTGCACATGGAGATTGTGCAGGAGCGGTTGGAGCGCGAGTTCAATCAAACGATCGTGACCACGATCCCAAACGTGGAATACGTGGTCACCAAAACCAATGGCGAACAGGTAGTGGTGGACAACCCTGCCGACCTGCCCAACCCCGGCATTATCGCCACGATCGAGGAGCCGTACATCAAGGCGCAGATCATCTGCCCTGCCGAATACATCGGCGCCATTACGAAGCTCTGCATCGAACGGCGAGGCCAGTACAAGAACACCGCGTACATCTCCGCCTCGCGCGTCGATATTTCGTTCGAGATTCCGCTGGCCGAAGTGATCTTCGATTTCTACGACAAGCTGAAATCGTACACGCGCGGCTATGCATCGCTGGACTACGAGCTGATCGGCATGCGCGAGGGCGATCTGGTGAAGATCGACATCATGCTTAACGGCGATCCGGTTGATGCGCTGTCGATGATCATCCACCGTGCGAAGTCGTATGCATACGGCCGCAAGCTGTGCACCAAGCTCAAGGATCTGATCCCGCGGCAGATGTTCGAGATTGCCGTGCAGGCGGCCATCGGCTCGAAGATCATCGCACGTGATACAATCCGGGCGATGCGAAAGGATGTGTTGGCCAAGTGCTACGGTGGCGATATCTCGCGCAAGCGCAAGCTGCTGGAGAAGCAGAAGGAAGGCAAGAAGCGCATGAAGCAGGTTGGTGCCGTCGAGATCCCGCAGGAGGCCTTCCTCGCGGTGCTTTCGATGGAAGACTGAGCCACGGCCGTGCACTGCAACTTCGCACGCGCCGCCGCGTGAACGGTTGTCAGGGGCCTGAGACTTGCACCGATCCAGCGGTCAGCCGCGAGGGTGCATGTACTGCCAGCGGCCACACCACACCGGCGATTGCGGCCGAACATCGCGATCGAGAAGTCGCACAATAGTTGTTGTCCGATCCCAGCCCCCGGGATCAGGTTTTCATGAGTCTGCAATAGCCAGCAGAGAAACGTATGAACGCGGAAGAACGCAAGAATATACTGGCCGGCAAGGGGACAGCTCCGAAGCGCACACAGCCCGGCCAAGGCGGCAAAAAGCCGGGCAAGCCGGCCGAGCCAACCGTAACGCTGGGCCAGGCTGCACTGTCGTGGGGCAAAACCATCCTGATAGCCCTCGCGATTGTCATGGTGGTGCAGGGGTTGTTGGTGGCCTCGTTCGTGGTTCCCACGGGCTCGATGGAAAACGAGGTGATGGCCGGTGACTTCGTGTTCGTCAACAAGTTCATCTACGGTGGTTCCACGCCGCAGACCATTCCGTTTGTTGATGTGCCGCTTCCGTTCCTGCGTCTGCCGGGCATCCGCGAGCCGGAAAAGGGTGACGTTATCGTCTTCATTTTCCCGGGCTTTCGCGACGAAGTGAAGTCCGAGCAATTCCAATATTATCTCAAGCGCTGTGTTGCCACTGCCGGCGATACGCTTGAAGTGCGCAACGCGCAGGTGCATATCAACGGGAAACCGCAGGCCAACCCGCGCAACGTCAATTTCGGGAACAACGATCCAGGGCCTGGCGACAAGCACAACACGTTCCCGGAGGGCGCGGGGTTTACGCGCGACAACTGGGGTCCGATGCGAATCCCGAAGAAGGGCGATGTGATTCCGCTGAACGATTCTACGCTTGTGATGTACCGTGTGTTCATCATGCGTGAGGGGCACGAGGTTTCACAGAACGGTGAGATCGTTTCGGTGGACGGCAAACCCGCCACCTCGTACACGGTTGAGCGCGACTACTGCTTCGGCATGGGCGACAACCGCAACAACTCGCTCGACAGCCGCTACTGGGGCTTTATCCCTGTTGAGGATGTTGTTGGCACGCCGCTGATGGTGTATTGGTCGTGGAGTCCGGATATCCCGGTCACGAAGCTCTTCGCGAAACTGGGGTCCATCCGATGGGGCCGCATTTTTAATGGCATCCAATAAGCTCCGTTCTCCAACATCGAACCGTTGGGAAGCGAGCCATCCATGAGCGCACCAGACGATACCACAACGGGCCTGGCCGCCACGCCAACGCCCGAGCGGTCGGAGGACGCGCCGCAATCGGCGGCGCGAATGGTGCTGCTGTGGATCAAGATCGTGGCGCTGGCGCTGGCCATTGTGATGGTCACCAACGGATTGTTGGTGGCCTCGTTTGTGGTGCCCAGTTCGTCGATGGAAAACGAAGTGATGACCGGCGACTACGTGCTGGTCAACAAATTCATCTTCGGTGGAACGACACCGCAGACGATTCCCCTCCTCGATATCCCACTCCCGTATGTCCGGTTTCCAGGCCTGCGCGAGCCGCGCAAGGGTGATGTTATTGTCTTCGTGTATCCCGGCGATCGCGATCAGGTAAGCTCTCCTGAACTCCAGTATTATCTGAAGCGCTGTGTGGCAACCGCCGGCGATACCTTGGAACTTCGCAACGGCCGCGTGTACATCGACGGCGCCGAACAGGTGATGCCGCGCAACGCCAAATACGATGATCGCCCGGTTGATGCCGGCGATTGGGCCAGAACCTTTCCTGAAGGCGCCAATTACTCTCGCGACAACTGGGGGCCGATGCGTATACCGCGCGCCGGCGACGTGATCCCGCTGAACGACTCCACGCTGCTGCTATACCGCGTCTTCTTTGCTCGCGAGGGGCACGAGGTTACACGGAATGGTGACGTGGTGCTTGTTGACGGCGTGCCCGCCGCCACGTACACGGTGCAGCGCGATTACTGCTTTGGCCTGGGCGACAACCGGAACAACTCGTTGGACAGCCGCTACTGGGGCTTTATCCCGCTTGAGGATGTTATCGGCACACCGATGGTGGTGTATTGGTCGTGGGATCCGACAATCCCTTTCACACAGCCGCTGGAGAAAATCGGGTCCGTTGTGTGGAGCCGTATTTTCAACGCCGTGCAGTAGCGCGGGCGCCTGGCATCCGCTGCGCGGGAACCCGCCGTGATTGTCCGGTGCGTTGAATCCGGTACAACTGGTGCCTGCTGTTGTGTTGGATAATGCGCTCTGCCAGAACCAACCGTTTGGAGCATGTGATGCCCGGCGTTTCCAACCCGAACGACGGCCAGCCGGCATCAACCGGTGCAACCGACAACAGGCGTTTGCGGCGGTTGTTGCGTTGGTTCGCGCTGTGCCTGATCCTCCTGGCATTGGGGCGCATTTTTGTTATTGAGCCGTACAACATCCCCACCGGATCGATGCGGCCCACCATTGTCGACGGCGATGTCGTGCTGGTGAACAAGCTGCCCTATATGCTGCGCTCGCCGCGGACGATACCGTTTACTTCGGTACCGATTCCGTTCCTCGAGCTGCCGGGGCTGGGTACGCTGCGGCGCGGTGATGTTGTGCTGTTCGATAACCCCGAGCCGGGCAGGGCGGAAACCCTTGTGAAACGCTGCGTTGCCGTCGCCGGCGACACAGTGCAATTCGTGGACGGACGCATCCGCGTGAACGGCGTCGAGTTGGCGGCCAGCCCCGATGCCCAACATCGCCGGTCGCCGATTTCCAGATCGCGCGTTATTGGTCTGCTCCGTTCCGGTAACCCGGTTGTTGTGCCGTACAAGGGCTACAGGATCGAGATGGACTCGATGGCTGCGGCCCTGTGGCGACCGTGGATCGAGGCCGAGGGTGTAAGCGTTGCCTTCGACAATCGCATCGTGTTCCTCGGCGGCCTTCCGGCCACGAACTACACGTTTCAGCGAGACTATTTTTTTGCGCTTGGCGACAACGATGCCGAAAGTCGCGACAGTCGATCGTTCGGTTTTGTGTCCTGTAATGCGCTGATCGGCGAGGCATTGTTCGTGTACTGGTCGCACAACGCCGACGACGGTGTGCGGTGGGGCCGAATCGGTACTATCATCCGATAGCGCCGCGATTGCCCGGTTATGGCTTCGCACAATGGCGGGTCTTTATCTCCACATACCGTTCTGCGAGCGGAAGTGCATTTACTGCAACTTCTACTCCATCGAAAACCTCGAGGGCAAGTCGCGTTTTCTTGACGCACTTCTCCAGGAGATCGCTATGCGTGCGGCCGAACTGGATGCGGCCGGCGATGCACCGTCGTTATACCATACGGTGTTCTTCGGCGGCGGAACGCCCTCGCTGCTGTCGCCCGACGAGATGACACGCATTGTTGAGCGGCTGCGCGGGCTGTACCCGATTGCCGACGACGCGGAAATCACCATGGAGTGCAATCCCGGCGCGCTTACCGAAGGGTGGTTGCAGGGGTACCGCGACCTGGGCGTTAATCGCCTGAGCTTCGGCGTGCAGTCCTTCGATGACGATGAACTCCGTTTTCTGAGCCGTATCCACACGGCGGCCGAAGCCCGTGCCGGTTTACAGGCCGCGCGTAAGGTGTTCGAGAATGTATCACTCGACCTTATATTCGCCCTTCCGAATCAGACGGCCGAACGATGGAGGGCGAACCTTAACGAAGGCGTCGGGCTGGGTACCGGGCACATCAGCGCCTACTCGCTGGTGTTCGAGGAAGGAACCAAGCTGAACGCGCTCCGTCTAGCAGGAGCTGTGCGGCCAGTTGCCGAGGGGCTCGAAGCCGATATGTACGAAGAGACGATGGCCACACTTGGCAATCACGGCTTCGTGCAGTACGAGGTGAGCAATTATGCGCGCCCCGGGTTGGAGTGTCGGCACAATGTAGGGTACTGGGAACGGCGCCCATATGTTGCGTTCGGTCCGTCGGCGCATTCATTTGTCCGGTCGGCGGCGCGCTCGGAACGTTGGGCCAATGTTTCCAGCCTGAGCGCATATCTCGATGCGGTCGACGCCGGGCGATTGCCGGTAGCGTCCACCGAGTTGGTTACTCCGGGCCTGGCCATCGAGGAGATCCTGTTCCTTGGCCTGCGAAGCGGTGGGGTGATCCTGTCGGACTTTCGAGATGTCGCCGGCGCCGAATTGGCGGAGGTTGCTCCATCGGTTGTTGGTCGCATGCTTGCCGGCGGATATGCCGAGCAGCGCGCCGATCGCCTGAGCCTTACGCGCACCGGATATCCGTTTGCCGATCGGTTCGCCCTGCAACTGATCGCCGATGTTGAGCGCGCGTTGCCGGCCCTGATGGCCAGCGGCACGCCGGCGCCTCATTATCATTCGCTGCCTGTTGTAAAGGCAGATTGACCGGTTCGAACCTCCGCTGGCATAACCTGCCGTTACGCGGAGCCCACGGAAGAACTACAGAGTACACTCTCGATACATAACCGAGGAGTTTCGATGAAGCAATACACGCTGACCAACCGTGTTCTGGCGGGCGTGTCGTTTCTGATCACCCTGATCACGTACACGCTGACGCTGCAGCCGTCGGTCCCATTCTGGGACTGCGGCGAATTCAGCGCCGCGACCGCATGGCAACAGGTTCCGCACCCGCCGGGTGCGCCGCTGTTCCTGCTTGTGGCACGTTGGTTCCATATGATTCCGATCGGCGATCCCGGATGGAGAATCAATATGGTGTCGGCGGTGGCCTCGGCGTTTACCGCCGCGCTTGTGTACCTGATCACCGTGAAGCTGATCGAACGCTGGCGTCCGTTCAAGGAAAATCGCTCGACGGCGTCGTACGTGGGAACGTATGGTGGTGGTCTGATTGCCGCGCTTGCGTTTACCTGGAGCGATACCCAGTGGTTCAACTCGGTTGAATCGGAAGTGTATGCCGCCGGCACAACGCTTATCGCCGTATTGATATGGCTGATGATGCGCTGGGACGAGCGCGCCGAGCGCGTCGGCCACGAGCGTTATCTGCTCGCGATTGCCTATGTCACCGGCCTGGCGTTTGGCATCCACCTGTTGGCGCTGCTGGTTATCCCGGCGGTTGGCATGGTGATCTACTTCCGCAAGTTCCGTTTCTCGATCCCATCGTTTATTGGCGCGCTCGCGATCATCGGTGTGGCCTTCATGGGGATCATCTATAAGACACCGCTGACCTTTATCCCGAAGGCGATCGCCGCAAGCCCGGTATTGGGTGTGCTTATCGTTGCCGCACTGGTTGGCGCCGCGTGGTGGGGTGTCAAGAACAAGAACTCCATCGTCTATCTCTCCTCTGCTTCGGTTCTGCTTATCCTGCTTGGGTTCTCCACGTACGCTCACATTCTGCTGCGTGCCAACGCGCATCCGGCGATGAACGAGAACGAGCCGGACACGGTTTCGGAGCTGGTCAGTTACCTGGGCCGTGAGCAGTACGGAAACCGTGATTGGTGGCCTCGGCGTCAGGAAACCGAGGACTATTATCGCCGGTATCAGGATCAGTACGGACCGTGGGACCCACCCATCAGCCAGAACGAGGATGGTACCTACAAGTACGCAAAGGTGTACGCCGGCGCCGAGCTGAACTTCATGTTCAAGTACCAGGTGTACCATATGTACCTGCGGTACCTGTTCTGGAACTTCGTTGGTCGGGCCAGCGATATTCAGGACGCTCCTGTGGCATTCAGCGGTGTTCAACAGAAAACGCGCGACGAGTTTATTACACCCACCGGGTACACCGATGTGTTCCCTGTGCGGTTCTTCGCCCTGCCCCTTATCCTTGGTCTGATAGGATTGGTGTATCACTTCCGGCGCGATTGGAAGATGGCTGTGGTGTACTCCACGCTGTTCCTGTTGCTTGGTGTGATTGCAGCCCTTCAGCAGAACCAGCAGGAACCGCAGCCGCGCGAGCGTGACTACTTCTACGTTGGCTCCTTCATGGTGTTCGCAATGTGGATCGGGTTGGGCGTCTCGGCCCTTGCCGATGCCGTTACCAAGCGCACCAGCGCTGCCAGCGAGGAGGAGGCCGATCAATCCACCGAATCGAAGACCGGTCTGGTGGCCGTGGTCGTATGCCTGGGCTTCCTGGCAGTTCCGATCAATATGGTTGTGGGGGGCTGGAAGCTGCACGACCGATCGAAGAACTGGGTGCCGTGGGATTATGCCTACAACATCCTGCAGAGTTGTGAAAAGGATGCCATCCTCTTCACCAACGGCGACAACGATACCTTCCCTCTGTGGTACATGCAGGATGTGGCGGGTGTGCGGCGCGATGTTCGCGTGGTGAACCTCTCGCTGGGCCAGACCTCGTGGTACATCTGGCAGCTCAAGAACGAGCGGCCGTGGGGAGCGCAGAAGGTGCCCATCTCCTTTACCGACGAGCAGCTTCGCCTGCCGGAGCGCGACGAGCGCGCCCTGCATCCGCAGGTGCTGGGCGACAACGCAACCGAGATGCTCGATGTGCCAGCCAATGTGATGGCATGGGCCACCAATGGCACCGTAAAGGAGCCCGGCAAGATGACCTGGCAGATGGTTGGCATGAACTACGGCGACAGGCAGTTGCTTGGTGTGCAGCATATGTTGGTGCGCGACATTCTCCGCACGAACAAGTGGCAGCGGCCGGTGTATTTCTCCACGTCCACGCAGTCGGACGTATGGTGTGGCCTGAAGGAGTACTTCCGCTCCGAAGGCATGGCATATCGGATCATGCCGGTGAAGCAGGTGCCGAACCCGCTTACCGATGTGGCGATGAACATGGACGTGATGCGCAAGTGCCTGCTTGGGACGCTCCCGGCCGACCAGCATTTCACCGAGCCGCATTACGGGTTCAAGTTCCGCAACCTGGATGATCCGAATACCTTCTTCATGGAGGATCACCGCAGGCTGATGATCAACTATCGACTGATGTACATCAGCCTCGCCAACGAGGAGCTTGCCCAGAAGAATCCTGCCGGCGCGATCGCAACGCTCGACAAGCTGGAGGCGTTGATCCATCCGGACATGTTCGCGATTCCGTATCCGTTCACAGCGGAGATCGCCAACATCTACCGTCAGGCAGGGCAGAAGGAGAAGGCCGCGAAGTACGCCAAGAAAACCCTGTCGGCGCTGGATGCTGGCGGGCAGTCATACAACATGAACCCGCAGCAGGTGCGGGCACAGATGCTGGCTGCGCTTGGTGATTATGACGGTGCCATCAAGGTATTCGAGGATGCCTTGAAACAGAACCCGGGCGATCCGAATATCCGTGGGCAGATCGATAACCTTACCCTGGACAAGTATCTCAGCAAGAACGATACAACGGGTGCGGTTGCCGAGCTCCAGAAGCGTATTGCCGCGTACGAGGGCGATTCCAGCGGGGCCATGCAGGCCAATGCGGCCGCGCTTCGGATGCGGCTTACGGAACTGACCGGACGTGCCGCGCTTACATCGGGGGCAATCGATAGCTCCAAGCCCGCGGTCGCCGATTCCGGAGCGCGATAGGCGGTGCCCGAACCATGCTCCGAGCCTGCTCGAAGCCTAGGTGGGACGTTCTTCTCGTAGTCGATTACGTATCTTGAAAACGTGCTGGTAACGCATGGTGCTCGCGTGGGCACCGCGTTACCGGCACGTTTCTCTATAACAGAGCGTTGATGGATCTCTCCCTGATCATACCGGCATACAACGAGGGCGCGCGCATCGAGCGGTCGCTCGAACAAGCCAGGGCATATCTCGCGTTGCAGAGCTATACGTGGGAACTGCTGGTGGTGAACGATGGTTCGCGCGACGATACCTCGGAAATTGTGCGCCGGCACGAAGGCCAGGGAATACGGCTTGTGGAGCAGCCGCGCAACATGGGCAAAGGCGCCGCGGTGCGGCGTGGAATGCTTGAGGCAAAAGGTCGGTTCCGCATCTTTTCCGACGCCGACTTCTCCACACCGATCACCGAAACCGCGCGGGTGCTGGCCGGGTTGGCCAACTTCGATGTGGTTATCGGCAGCCGTGCGGTTGATTCCAGCTATATCAAGAAGCACCAACCGTGGTATCGCGAAACCATGGGGCGCATCTTCAATCTCTTCGTGCGGCTTGTTGCTGTTCGTGGTATCCATGATACCCAGTGCGGATTCAAGGGGTTCCGTGCCGCAGCGGCCGAGGCAATCTTTTCGCGAACCAAGATCGACGGTTTCAGCTTCGATGTGGAAGCCCTGTACATCGCCCGCACACTGGGATTCAGCATCAGCGAGATCCCGGTTGAATGGTACAACGACGAGCGGTCCACGCTGAACCCTGTTTCGGATTCCGTGAAGATGTTCCGCGAACTGCTGCGCGTGCGCGCGCTGCATCGTGGCCTGCGTGCGGCCGATGTGCCGCTACGCGCCGACGAAAAGTTGCCGACGGCCTGATTGGTACGCTGGCCGAATGTTGGCATCGTTTCCACTCCGATGTATGCTTCCCCCCTCGTTGCAATTCGGACGATCTTGACGCGCTTGCATGGATACTGTGAACGAGTGGTCGGCTGGTGGGATTGTTGCTCGGAGAGCCGACTCCGGAGCCATCATGGTGTTGCTGATCCAGCACAGCCAGCATGGCGGCTGGAGCTTCCCGAAAGGATGGGTGGAGCCGGGTGAAACCCCACAGCAGGCGGCGGTCCGAGAGGTTGAGGAGGAATCCGGTGTGCGCGCCGAAATACTTGCCGACCTGCCATCCACACGCTACTTCTTTGTCAACCGCGAGCGCCAACGCGTGGCGAAAACCGTAACGTGGTATCTGATGCGCTACTGCGGTGAAGGCAATCAAACACATGCGTTCGAGGTGAGCGCCGTTGAGTGGCTGCCGATCGAGGTGGTGCATTCGCGGCTGAGTTACCGTAACGACAAGGATCTCTTTTCGGTCGCACTGTCCGCCATCGTTGCGCTCGATCTGTAGCAGGCTCAATTGGTATCGGTGAGGCCGATACGAGTTTTTACAGAACACCGCAAGTCAAAAAAATAACCCTGGAACATATTTTTGCTGGAAAATCGGCGATATCGCGCTATGTTCCACCGGACAGCCGCCCATTGACGCAACTCACCCCCATGTTGTACGTCGTAGGCACGGCGCTCGATGAAGCGCATAACATCAATAAACATCGTAAGGTGCTTGTATGAAGGGGACGAACTTCTTCACATTAACCCTGGTCTTCGGCGCATTGCTCGTGCTTGGCGCCTCGAACGCCGCAGCGCAGTCGGGCGTTGCCCCGTCGGGTCAGTCGGGTGTCGGTATTGTTGCCGGCACGGGTGGGAATGTTCCAGTTGGGGCCACCTATCAGTACGCTTTCAGCCCATCGTTCGTGTTGGGTGCTGGCCTTGGGCTTGATATGGCCAGCGTTAACAGTGTATCGACAACCAATTACTCGTTCGAGGTATTCGGGCGTTGGCTGTTCGAAGGCAAGGTCAATCCGTTCGCTCAGGTCGCGTTGCGCCTGAACGGCTTTGACAATGGCGTTACGACGAGCACGCAGAAGATTCTGTATGCTGGCTTTGGTTTGCAGTACTTCATGAACCAGAATGTTGGCGTCTACAGCATGCTGGAGATCGTCACGCTCAACCTGGAATCGGGTGGTGGTTCGCAGATCGGCCTCCGTGCTCCTCGCGTGGGTCTGGAGTGGTACTTCAACAAGTATGCCCTGCACAGGGTAGGCAATCAGATGTGCCAACACAGCGCTTGTGTTGGACGCGGCCGGGGGCAATCCCCGGGCCGCGTTTGTTGGAACCCGCCGCATACGTTTGCTGCCCATCAACGGCGGCCCGCAGCGGATCAGTCTGCGCTAATCCCGTATCATCGCGTCATGCGAATTCTCTCCATCGACTTCGGTACAGTGCGCATCGGCACGGCCCTCTCCGACGAACTTGGCCTGTTTGCCTCGCCCCTGGTGGTGATTCCCAACACACCGTCGGCGGTTGACGACGTGGCGCGCCTGGTTGCCGAACACCGCGCCGAGCGTGTTGTGCTGGGCATGCCGTACGCTCTGGACGGAACGCAAACCGAAATGACACGTCTGGTAAAGGCGTTCGCGCAACGCCTGGCGCCGATGCTGCCGTGCCCGATTATCGAGTGGGATGAAGCGTTCAGCTCGCGCGCGGCGGCCGAAGGGATGCGTGGCGCGGGAATGCGAAAGAAGAAGCGTGCCGCCAAGGGCACGGCCGACACATGGGCGGCGGCGATCATCCTTCAAGGTTATCTGGAATCGCTCCGGTGATGGTGGCGCTGGCCGATGCCATGGCCTGTGATGGCGCCTCGATTCCGGTTGTCGCATGTGCGTTGCGTTCCGATTGCCCGTACAGTAGATTTGCCCGCCGTTGCAGTTATCCAAGCACATAGCGAAGGCCGTTTGGTCCACCGCCGCACGAGGCGTGACCGTGTTGATGGGGTTTGCATTTCTGCTGCCCCAGAAGATGATCGGCCCTTCGCAATGGGGCATATACAGCACCGCCCAGGCAATCCTTACCACGGTTTTCATGCTCTCGGACAGCCTTGCCCTGCAGGCGATGGTGAACTTCGGCGTGATTCCCGAACGTCGTAACGAGTCGCTCACGATCGCGGCGATCGTTCACACGCTCTTCTGCGTTGTGCTCGCAGGCACCGTGTATCTGGGCCGTACGGTGATTGCCGACACGTTCAGCGAGCCCCAGCTTGTAACCACGCTGTCGTACTTCCCACTGGTCACGCTCGGCTATCTTGTGCGCACCTATTTCCTGAAGGTCGCGCAGCTTACCATCGATACGCGCGCAACGTTCTTCATCGAAACCGCGCTCTCGGTAACCACCATCGGGCTTATCGTTGTGGGCTGGAACGGCGGCTGGCTTGCAACCGCCAGCGACATGATGATGATTGCCGCGGTGGCCAGCGGTGTTTCGTCGTTGGTAGGCCTGTGGTTCTTCCGCCGTTCGGTGCGTTTCACGCGGGCCATATCTCGCGACAACGTACGTCAGATGCTGCGGCTTGGGCTTGCGCAATTCGGCTCGGCCGCAACGATGGCCTTGCAGACCCAGGGCGACACGCTGATCCTGAAGTGGTTCGCAAGCTCGGCGGTGGTTGGCAATTACGATGCCGCCAAGAAGTTCTTCCGTGGGTTCGAGGCCATGCGCGATGCCGCCTCGCTGCTGGTGTATCCGGCCGTTGCCAAACTCGCCGCCGAAAAGCGGCAGGCCGAACTGGTGCTGCTGCTGGAGAAAATGATCGGTTTCATGATGATTGCTGTTACGCCCGTGGTGGTGGCGATCTGGCTGGGGCCAACCGGCGACGTGTTCAACTGGATCTACAAGGGCAAGTACGACGAAGCCGCCGTCATCTTTCAGTACCTGAGCCTTGCCGCGCTTGTGCTGCCCTTCACGATGAACACCTATGTGTTGGGCGCGCTCAGCGAGGCCCGGCGTTACTTCCGGGTGACGCTGACAGCGGCCGTTGTGTCGGTTGTGGCGATGTTCGTATTGGTGCCTCCGTTGGGGGGGCGCGGCGCCGCGCTGGGTGTGCTGGTAAGCTATGTGATGCTTGGCGTGCTGGCCACGCGCAGCGTTCGCGATCGCATACCGTTTTCCATGGCCGGCGCTTTCGGGCGATGGCGCGACGCATTGCAGTTTGTCCGGCAGGCCTGGCGACGGGTGCGCGGCGGGCGTGGTTGACGTTCGTACGCCGCGAAGTGCGAAACCGGGCATGCCCATCGACAATGCCATCCGACACCTGCGTCAGCATCGGCGGCGCACCGTGCGCCAACTGGTGCGCGATTGCGTACATTAGCGATCTGCCCATATATCCGAACCGTAAATCCCATGGTGCCGCGGGTTCCGCCAGGCCGGCGCCATCGCACATATTCCGCATCGATGCTACAGGCCATTCAATATCAGAAGACCGGCGAGCTGCATGTAAAAGAGCTGCCGGCCCCCGAGCTGAAACCGAAGATGATCGTGGTGCGCACCTTCGCCACCCTGATCTCCGCCGGTACCGAGCGTACGTCCGTTTCCACGGCGAAGGCCTCGATGCTGGAGAAGATTCGCACGCGCCCTGATCTGGTGAAGCAGGTTGTGGAGATGGCGAAGAAAGAAGGGGTGATGAACACCATCGACAAGGTGCGCACCAAGCTCGACAGCTACAAGGCGCTTGGGTATTCGGCCGCCGGCGTGGTGATCGAATCCTGGTGCGACGAGTTCGCGCCCGGCGATCGTGTTGCCTGCGCCGGCGGTGGGTATGCCTCGCATGCCGAGGTGATCGCCGTGCCCCGCAATCTCGCCGTGAAGATCCCCGAAGGGGTGAGCTACGACGAAGCAGCCTTTACAACGCTGGGAGCCATCGCGCTGCAAGGTGTGCGCCAGGCAAAGGTGAATCTGGGTGAGTCGGTTGCCGTGGTTGGCCTGGGCCTGCTGGGCCTGCTGACCGTGCAGCTCCTGAAAGCCGCGGGCTGCCGGGTGATTGGTCTGGATATCAACGAGAACCAGTTCGCGCTGGCGCGGGAGTTCGGCGCCGACGCCGTTGTTACCAGTGGCTCGGCCGCGCTTGGCGCAATCGAGGGGTTCACCCGTGGCATCGGCTGCGACGCGGTGGTGATAACCGCCGGTACCAGCTCGAACGATCCGATGGAATTGGCGATCAAGGCGGCACGCAAACGCGCGCGCGTAGTGGTGGTGGGCGCCGTGGGGATGGATATCCCGCGCTCGCCGTTCTACGAGAAGGAGCTTGATATCACCATCTCGTGCAGCTACGGTCCTGGGCGCTACGATCCTCAGTACGAGGAGGAAGGCATTGACTATCCGGTTGGCTACGTCCGGTGGACCGAAGGGCGCAACATGGAGGCGGTGCTGGATCTGGTTGCCGCGGGCCGTTTGAATGTGGAGCGTATCATCACGCATCGCATACCCATCGCCGAGGCCGAACGCGCGTATGACCTGATCACCGGCAAGATTCAGGAGCCGTATATCGGCATTGTGCTGACCTATCCCGATCGCGGCCCGGCCGCCCTTGTGCGTACCGTGACGGTGAACACCGCGCAACCGAAGCAGGGCGCTCTGGGAATCGGATTCATCGGCGCCGGCAGCTTCGCCCAGAGTTATCTGCTGCCCACGGTGCGTACGTCGGGCGCCCGGATGGTGGCGGTGGCAACATCAACGTCGGTGAACGCGCGATCGGTGGCCGAGAAGTTCGGGTTCGAGGATGCCGCCACCGACTCCGGATCGCTTGTCGGCCGCGCCGAGATCGACGCCGTGTTCATCGCAACGCGCCACGATTCGCACGGGCGCTACGTGCTGGATGCGTTGGAGGCCGGCAAGCAGGTGTTCGTGGAGAAGCCGTTGGCGATCACCCGTACGGAGCTGGAGGCCATCGGTGAAGTGGTTGAGCGAAAGGGCGGCAACGTGATGGTTGGCTTCAACCGCCGATTCTCCGATTCGCTTGCGGCCATGAAGAAGCATTTCCGCGCGGTGAACGAGCCGCTGGTGATGACCTATCGTGTGAACGCCGGCTTCATCAAGCTGGATAGCTGGGTGCAGGCGGAGTCGCAGGGTGGCCGCATTATCGGCGAGGGCTGCCATTTCATTGACTGTATGCAGTTCATGTGCGGCGCCCGACCGCGGTCGGTGTATGCCGCCGCCATCGGCTCGCAGAACTCGCAGACTCGCAATGCCGATTCCGTCTCGATCACGATTCGCTTCAGCGATGGATCGGTGGGCACGCTGCTGTACCTTGCCAACGGTGATGCATCGATCCCGAAGGAATACTTCGAGGTGTTCGGCGGTGGGCAAACGGCGATCATGGATAATTTCCGTGAGGTTACGCTGGCTGCGGGGCGGAAGCTGAAGACCGTGAAGTTCGGCGGCGACAAGGGGCACAGCGCCGAGGTAAAGGCAACGCTGGATGCAATGAAGGCCGGCAAACCGATGCCGATCTCCTTCCAGAGTCTGTACGATACCACGTTGGCCACGATCGCGGCGACCGAGTCATTACAGACCGGTGAGGTTGTGCTGCTGGGATAACTGCCTCATCCACTCAAGGATCCATTCCAACGGTTCGGTACGGCAATGCCCGTACGGAACCGTTCTGTTTATCGCCCGGTATGATGCATGCGGGCGGGGCATGGGATAACACATTCATAACGCGGCACTAACATTGGCATAACGCCGGCGGGATAGTTTGATGACGCTGAAAACCCCTTCGCAACGCATGAGCGCCCAGCGCGCCACGTTGCCCAACTTCATCTTCTTGAACGATCCCATGGTCATCACGTACGCGCTGCGCTCGCTTGCGTTCGCCGGCCTGCTCGGTCTCACGTTGGTTGCGTGCGACGACAAGTCAACCGATCCGGCTTCCAATCCCGTGCAATTGAAGAACCAGTCGGTAACGCCGCCACTGATCAAGAGCAAGGATGTCGCCGGGCTCGAGTTCTTCTCGCTGATCGGAAGCGACGACACCCTGGCACAATCACCATCCTACATCTTCGGTGGCTCGGCCGACGGCTGCGGCATTCTGAAGAATACCGACGGCACGTTCACGCTGATCGTCAACCAGGAGGATAACTACTCCGTGTCGCGCATCACGTTGGACAAGACGTTCAAGCCGGTCAAGGGCGAGTACCTCCTCAACTCCGACAACGGCCGCTGGCGCCTGTGCTCGGCAACAATGGCAACACCGGAGGAGCACGGATTCGGGCCTACGTATCTCACATGCGGCGAAAGCGGTGCGGAGTCGATGATCCACGCCATCAACCCGCTGGGGCCGGTTGGGCAGTCGAACCCGCTTCCTGCGTTTGGCCACTGGAGCGCCGAAAACGCGCTGCCGCTGCCGAAGGATGTGTACACCGGAAAAACAGTGATCGTGATTACCGACGACGACTCCGGCCCGCAGGGCGGCCAGGTGGCGCTGTATGTTTCCAATACCGTTGGCGACCTGAACGGCGGCAGCCTGTATGCGCTGGCCCGCGTGGACAACAACATGCGCGAAACGGACATGGCCCTTGGCCAGAGCTACGATGTCGAGTTCCGCAAGATCGACAATCAGCAATCGCTTGATGGCGCGCAGACCAATGCGAAGACCGTTGAGTTGAAGGCCATTCAGTTTGGTCGCGTGGAGGACGTTGATTACCGCAAGGGCGCCGGCAACGGTCGCGAGGTGTATTTCACGGTTACCGGACAGGACTACGCCGGCGCCAATGCCGACAAGGGCCGCACCAAATACGGACGTGTGTATCGCCTTACGCTGAACGCCGCCGACCCAACCAAGGGCAAGCTGGAGGTGGTGCTCAACGGCGATGACCGCGCCGGCATCGCCGGAATGTTCCAGAACCCCGACAACATCTGCGTGACGCAGAACTATGTGTATGTTCAGGAGGACCCGAACGGCTACGGCGACGAAACGCACGACTCGTACATCTACCAGTACGACATCGCCGCCAAGACGCTGAAGATTGCCACCGAGCTGAACCATCACCGCGGCGAGACGAAGTACAACGGCGCCAGCGATTCCAAGAAGGGATCGTGGGAGTACGGTGGCTTGATCGACATTTCGTCGCTTGTGGGCATCGACAACACCTTCCTGCTTGCGATCCAGCCGCATACGTGGACCGGTGATCGCTACAAGAATCCGGACGGTGGCACGGTGCGGGCTTCGGAGAATCAGGCCAGCCAGATGGTGATCGTGAAGGGATTGCCGCGCTGATCGCGTTGGCGCATGCTGAATACATTCGCGCAATGAGCCGTTCGGGGGGGCGATGCCATCCCGAACGGCTCGTGTGTTCATACTACCGCATCTTTGTGATGGCACCACGGCTCGTGATCCTTCAGCTTGTTTCGGTTATCGCGCTGGCCGTTGTTCTGGCCGGCTGTGCCGGTGGCGGCGGCGTTGGCGACGGCCAGGTGCCGCGCCCCGAGCATGTGCGGGCTTATTACCGCGACGGTCTGAATCTGTTCGACTCCGCGCTGGTCCGGCTGGCGAACCTGTTGGCCGAACCCGGCGTGCGCGCCGCTGACCACGACAGTGTGGACATGCGCGTACGTACGGCCTTCGCGGCCGCACGCGTGGCGTACAAGCGGGTGGAGTTTCTGGTGGAGCACTATACGCCGTCCACCGCGGCGACGATCAACGGGCCGCCGGTGAGCGAGGTGGAGGAGGATGACCCGAACCAGTATCCGATACTGCCGGAGGGTCTTCAGGTGATCGAAGCCGGGCTGTTCGGCGAGCAACCCGTCCCGACCCGCGAGGTGCGCGATGAGATCGCGACGGTGCGATCGGCGGTGCGGCGGCTTCGGTCATATCTGCCCACGCTTCCGCTGGACGACGCGCACCTGTTCGCAGCGATGCGCGAGCAGATGGTGCGGATCATCGCGTTGGGGCTCTCCGGGTTCGACGTTGCGTACACGGGAACGTCGGTGCAGGAAGCCGCGGCCGCGCTCGAATCCCTGCAACGCACATATGCGTTGTATGCTACGGCGCTCCGTGAGCGTGATGCCGCCGCGGCCGGGCGTCTGGATTCGTTGTTTGCCGGTGCGCGGCAGGCCCTTCGGCCGACCACCACGTTCGACGTGTTCGATCGGTTGACCTTCATCCGGGCCTACGCCGATCCGTTGTTCGGCGCGTTGGGGCACGCTCGGCGCGTGCTCGGAATCCCGGCCCCGCACGATCGGCGCGCGCTTGGCGCCGATGCCACCACGCTGTTCGCCACCGAATCGTTCGATCCATACTTCTTCGCGCCCGCGTATGCCGTGCGGGGCAGTGCCGAGGCGGTACAGCTTGGGCGGCTGCTGTTCTTCGATCCCGTGCTCTCCGGCAATCAGCAGCGTTCGTGCGCCTCGTGTCATCAGCCGGAGAAGGCCTTTGCCGATGGGCGCGAGCGCAGCGTTGCCTTCGGGCGCGATGGCATGGTGGCGCGCAACGCCCCAACGCTTCTCAACGCCGCACTGCAATCGGGATACTTCTACGATCGGCGGGTGATGTATCTGGAGGATCAGGCTGCCGCCGTTGTGGCCAACACCAACGAAATGCATGGCTCGCTGGCCCAGGCGGTTGCTCGTCTGCGTGGCAGCCAGGAGTACCGCGCGCGTTTTGCTCGTGCGTTCGGGATGCCCGATTCGGCGGCCATCACCGAACAACACATCCGCCGCGCGATCGCCGATTATGTTCGATCGCTTGCGCGGCTGAACTCCGCGTTCGACCAATACATGCGAGGTGATGACAACGCGATGGGCGTCGAGGCACGCCGCGGATTCAATCTCTTCATGGGCAGGGCACGTTGCGGCACATGCCACTTCGCCCCGTTGTTCAACGGCGCGCTGCCGCCGGCGTATGCCGAAACCGAAACGGAGATCCTGGGTGTGCCGGCTGCATACGATACCGTGCGGCCACGGCTGGACGCCGATCCCGGCCGGTACGACGTGCACCGGATCGAGCTGGAGCGCTTCGCGTTCAAAACCCCCACGCTTCGCAACGTTGCGCTCACCGCGCCATACATGCACAACGGAGCGTTTGGCTCGCTTGCCGACGTATTGGATTTCTACGATCGAGGCGGTGGCGCGGGGCTTGGTATCGGCCCGCCCACGCAGACGTTGCCGACTTCCAGGCTGAACCTGAGCGCCGGTGATCGCGCCGATCTGTTGGCGTTTCTTTCGGCGCTTACCGACACATCGGGCACGGCCAATCGGCCCGCGGCGTTGCCAATGCTGGGTGAGCGCGGGGTACGGCGCAATGTTGGCGGGCTGTATTAGAAGATCGTTGGGTGCTGCGCGAAACGTCGAGGTCCGGATGTGATGCGCTTTCTGCTGGGGCATGCCGACGCGGGAGCATAACGGAAACGGCCACACATCGTAGTGAATGTATGGCCGTTTCGTATTTCGGAGCACCGGCTGTGGCCGGCTGCGGCATCAGGTGGTCTTTGCGCGGACCGCCTTCGGGGCAAGGCCACGAAGGTAGTAGAGCTTTGCGCGGCGAACCCGGCCCTGGCGAACAATCCGGATACCCTGGATCGTTGGCGAATGGATCGGGAAAATGCGCTCGACACCAACACCGTTGGACACCTTGCGGACCGTGAAGGTCTCGGAGACACCCGCGCCGCGACGGGAGATCACGATCCCCTCGTAGTTCTGCACGCGCTCCTTGTCGCCTTCAACAACGCGCACGGCAACATTGATAACGTCGCCAGGGCGGAACGTTGGGATAATGACGTCGCCGGCATCACCGTTGCGCGACGCGCGGCTGGCCGCGGTCTGGGCGATGATCTGCTCGGTGAGGGATTCTATCTCTTTCATGATACACCTCCACGATTCCCTTCCATGCGTTCAGTTGGTGCGATGCGGCGCCAGGGCCGCAGGCCATCGGATCGCGGATGGGGTTTGAGTTATAGGTTTCGTTTAATCAAGAACACTTTCTTTTGCCGGCCTAGTCGCCATCCAGCAGCGAACCTCGACGTTCGCGCGTGCGGCGAAGGGCCTCGGCTTCGCGCCACTCGGCTACCTTCCGGTGGTCGCCCCCAAGAAGCACCTCGGGCACCGTGAGCCCACGATATTCGGCGGGCTTGGTGTAATACGGGGCGTCCACCAGGTCAATCTGGAACGAGTCGCTCAGGGCCGACTCGCTGTCGCCAAGCGCTCCGGGCAGCAGGCGAACGATGGCGTCGGTGATTACCAGTGCGGGCAGCTCCCCGCCGGTAAGCACGTAATCGCCGATCGAAATCTCCCGCGTCACCAGCGCCGTGCGAACCCGCTCATCAATCCCCTTGTAATGGCCGCACAGCAGGATCAGGTTGCGTGCCATCGACAAGCGATTGGCCATTGCCTGTGTCAGCAGCTCGCCATCGGGCGAGAGGTAGATCACATCGTCGTATTGCCGCTGGCCCTGAAGGGCCTCGATACATTCAAAGATCGGTTCCGGGCGAAGGATCATGCCGGCGCCGCCACCGTACGGCGTATCATCCACCTGCTTGTAACGGCCAAGGCCGTAGTCGTGCAGATTGTGGACATGAATCTCGGCCAGGTTCGCGCTTTGCGCCCGCTTGAGAATCGAAGCGTTCAGCACGCTTTCGAAGGTCTGCGGCACAACGCTGACGATGTCGATCCGCAGGAACGGTTCCTCGCGCCGAGGCCGTTCGTGATCATCCGGTGGCTGGGCCGTCATCGTCATCCTGCATCATCCCTGGAATCGTCCGGACAATCGCCGCGCGTTCATCATCGAGCACAGCCAGAACAAACTGGCTGATCGCCGGCAGAAGCCATTCGCGGCCATCACTTTCGATCTGCCAGACCGTGTGGGCCGGGGTCCGGAAGATCGAGGCTACCACCCCGAGCACCGTGCCCTGCTCATCGCGGATCTGGAAGCCCACCAACCGTGGGTTGATCAGCTCGTCGGCGTACCGCACCGATTCGGCGGCCAGGAACAGGGCCTGGTCCAGCAAGCTTTCGGCGGCGCTGCGGTCGCCAATCCCGGCAAAGAAGCAGATGATTTCGTCGGATCGTGCCTCGTAACGCTCAAGAGTGATCTCCCGAGTGTACGAGGCCGAATATCCCAACCACGCGGCGCAGGGTACGGCAATTGTTGGCACGGCTTCCGCATCAAGTGCGCATCGGACGCCCCCGTCCAAGCCGAAGGTGCGTCCGATAACGCCAATGCGAATGCGCGTACGTTCGGATTCCGGCGCCGTACTCATCGTGCACCGCCTTTACCACCGCGACGTTCCAACACTTAGGCTGCGGCCTCTTCGCCTTCAACAGCCGGTGCGGCTTCCTCGCTGGCAACCTCGGCAACCGGAGCTTCGGCGGCGGCGGCTTCGGCAGCAGCGGCTGCCTCGGCGTCGGCAATGGCCTTGGCGGCAGCTTCCTCGCGAGCGCGAGCGGCGGCCTCTTCCTCCTGACGGCGCTTCTCGGCGGCGGCGGTCACCGCTGCCAGATCCTGAGCCTCACGGTTCTGCTTGCGGGCAGCGTGATTCTCGATCTGCTGGGCGATCTCCTCGGCTGCCTTCCCCTTGCGGTTCAGGTGCATTTCCAGAAGAACACCCTCGCGGCTGAGGATCGCGCGCACCGTGTCGGTCGGCTGTGCGCCGGTCTGAAGCCAATGAAGCACGCGGTCGCGCTTCAGGGTGACCTGATTGGCGAGCACCATCGGGTTGTACTGGCCGATCTTCTCGATGAAACGGCCGTCGCGCGGGCTGCGGCTGTCGGCTGCAACGATGTCGTAAACTGGGCGCTTCTTGCGTCCCATCCTTCTCAAACGGAGCTTAACCATGCTGGTCCGTGTTAGCTGTGTTACTCGTGTATGTTGTTCTATGCTGACTACTACGCTTTCGAAGGCCTGTTGAACGGCGTGCGCGCGCGTGCTTCGAAGCGCTGGCCGCGGGAACGCGGCGCACATCGAGGCGGCATGCTGCTATCGCCTGCGTCCCAGGCCGGGCATTCCAACTCCGCGCATCAGGCCCTTCATCTTTCCCCCCATGAGCATGCGCATCTGCTTGCGCATCTCCTCGAACTGCTTCAGGAGTCGGTTGACATCTTCGATTTTTGTTCCGGAACCGGTTGCGATGCGGCGGCGGCGGCTTCCGTTGATGATCTCCGGACTGCCGCGCTCCTCCTTCGTCATCGATGTGATGATTGCTTCCAGGCGTGTGAACGCCCGTTCGTCAACCTCCACACCCTTCAGCGCGCGATCCATTCCGGGGAGCATGCCAATCAGGTCACGAATGGAACCCATCCGCTTGATCTGCTGGATCTGCTCGTAGAAATCGTCGAGCGTGAACTGATTGCGACGCAGCTTTTCCTCGAGCTTCTTGGCCTGTTCCTCGTCGAACTGCTCCTGCGCCTTCTCCACCAGCGACACCACGTCGCCCATGCCGAGAATACGCGAGGCCATGCGGTCCGGATAGAACGCTTCCAGAGCGTCCATCTTCTCGCCGACACCGACAAACTTGATGGGCTTGCTGACTACCGACCGGATGGAGAGTGCGGCGCCACCGCGGGTGTCGCCGTCGAGCTTTGTGAGGATGACGCCGTCGAAATCGAGGCGGTCGTGGAAGGCTTTGGCAGTGGTTACAGCATCCTGGCCGATCATCGCATCGACCACGAAGAGAATCTCGTTGGGCCTGGTCCGGTCCTTGATCCGGGCCACTTCCTCCATCATCTCCTCGTCGATCGTCAACCGACCGGCCGTATCGATGATCACCACGTTGCGGCCGGATCGCCGGGCTTCCAGAATCGCCTTCTCGGCGATGGCCACCGGATTTTCACCTTCAAGCGAAAACACCGGGACGTCGATCTGCGCGCCAAGCGATTTGAGCTGCTCAACGGCCGCCGGACGGTAGGTGTCGGCGGCAACCAGCAACGGCTGGCGACCCTTGCCCTTGAAATACGCTGCCAGCTTTGCCGAATGCGTGGTCTTGCCGGAGCCCTGCAGGCCGCACATCATAATGATGGTTGGGCCGGCCGGCGCCATCGAGATATCCTCGCGTTCGCCGCCCATCAGCTTGACCAGCTCGTCGTGGATGATCTTCACGATCATCTGGCCCGGCGTTACCGAGCCGACGATTTTACGCCCCAGCGCCTGCTGCTTGACGTCGTCGACGAACTTTTTTGTTACCTGAAAGTTGACGTCGGCGTCGAGCAGGGCACGGCGAACCTCGCGGAGCGCCTCGGAGACATTCTCCTCGGATAGCCGCGCTTCGCCGCTAATGCGGCGTATCGCCTCGTCGAGTTTTGCGCTGAGATTCTCGAACATTGCCGTTCCAGCAGTCTATCGGTCAGTTATCGATGCTCACGATCCGAGCAAAGGACCACAAAGATAAGGACCCGTGCCAGTTCTACAAAAGGGTGAGTTTCGTGTGAGCAACCCACTGATACATTTGGTTGGTCCGGTGGAGAGGTGGTACGGTGGGTCCGGAGGCCACCACGGAGACCCGGTTATGGTTGCAAGCGAGGGCGGGAATAATCCTCCGATACATCGGAATCTGTTCCCGTGTACGTATCCGGCGGGTTGTGGCCGCATCGCAAGTCGCGATTGCCTAACTTCCAGGCACATTCGAGGTGCCCAGCCGGGCTGTGTCAGCCTTCCGCCAAATCGACCTAGCACAAGCAGTCATGAGCCGAAAGCATATCGTAATCATTGGCAACGGCATCGCCGGCGTTACCGCCGCACGCCACATCCGCAAGATGAGCCAGGACACCATCACGATCATCTCGGCCGAGACCGATCATTTCTACTCGCGCACGGCCCTGATGTATATCTATATGGGCCACATGACCTACGAGCAGACCAAGCCCTACGAGGACTGGTTCTGGCGGAAGAACCGTATCGATCTGGTGCGCGGGTTCGTGCGCCGCATCGACGCCACGGCGCGCCACCTGCATCTGGCCGACGACAGGATGATCCGTTATGATGTGCTGTTGATTGCAACAGGCTCGAAAACCAATCGGTTCGGATGGCCGGGGCAGGATCTCGACGGCGTGCAGGGGCTGTATGGCATGCCGGATCTGGAGCTGATGGAGCAGTCGACTGCCGGGATCAAACGCGGTGTGGTGGTTGGCGGCGGGCTGATCGGCATCGAGGTCGCCGAAATGCTCCGCGCCCGGCATATCGACGTCACCTTCCTTGTGCGCGAAAAGAACTACTGGGACAATGTGCTTCCACGCGAGGAGGCGACGCTGGTGAGTAGGCACATCCGCGAGCACGGTGTCGACCTGCGGCTTGGAACACAACTGAAGGAAATTCTTCCGGATGCCAACGGCCGCGCGCGCGCGGTGGTGACGGATGCTGGCGAGGAGATTGCCTGCGAGTTCGTGGCGCTTACCGCCGGGGTGTCGCCGAACATCGATGTGGTGAAGAACTCCGCCATCGAGACCGCACGCGGTGTGTTGGTGGACGAATATTTCGCCACGAACATCCCCGATGTGTACGCGATCGGTGACTGCGCCGAGTTCCGCCAGCCAAAGCCCAACCACCCCAAGGTGGAGCAGCTTTGGTACACCGGCAAGATGCACGGCGAGGTCGTGGCGCGCACTATCTGCGGCACACCCACACCATACAACCGTGGCGTGTGGTTCAACAGCGCGAAGTTCTTCGATATCGAATACCAGACCTATGGCTTTGTGTGGCCAACGCTGGCCGAGGACGAACACACGCTGTACTGGGAGCATCCCGATGGCCGGCACTGTGTGCGCCTGAACTATGGAGCGCGCGACGGGGAGATCCGCGGGATGAACGCATTCGGGATTCGTTATCGGCATCGGATGGTGGAGCAGTGGATCGGCCAGCGCCTGCCGATAGAGCAGGTGCTGCAACGGCTTGGCGAGGCAAACTTCGATCCGGAATTCTACCAGCAGTTCGAGAGTCACGTAGTGGCTGCCTACAACGCGCGCAGCGGCCGGCCGCCGGTGCAACTGCAATCGAAACGCGGATTGCTGGCGCGCTCGGCAAACGGCGCCTCGGCGCGCAAGGAGGCAACACGATGAGCACGCACGACACAAGCTTTCAGCTTACATCAAATCCCGCAGGGCACACCGGTGCGGCGCAACGCATGGCATTGATGGTGGTTGGTGTGGGATGTATTGCCCTGATGGTGGCGGCATTCGGCGCGGGTTCGGCGTATCCGCTGGCCTCGCTGCTGCTTGGCGTGGGGTTGATTGCCACGGGCGGCACCGTGTACATCCTGAAGGAGTACAACAAGCCCGTGGCCGGCGTACAGAACAACGGCATCATGTTCTCCAAGGCAACGGCGCGCGGCGCGATCGGGTGGGTGCTGGGCATCCTTATCACCGGCTTCTATATCCTGCTGTATTTCCATTCCGACCTGGCCGGGGCCGATGGCCGTGGACCGCTGGAGCATCTGATCCGCACCGTTGATCCCCTCAGCAACCTGCTGCGCGGCAAGCCGGCCGATCAGTGGTTCCTGTACGGCACGCTGTATACGGTAGCGATCCTTGTGATGGGCCTGCGCGCCATCCTGAAGTACCGGCACAATCGATATCAGATCATCCGCACGCTCTCGGTGATGTTCTTCCAGCTTGTGCTGGCCTATCTGGTGCCGGCCGTGCTGCAGCTCATCAACAAGCCGGAGTTCTACTTCACGTACTTCTGGCCGTTGAAGTACGACTACCTGTTCCCCGACACCGTGAAGACGATGGAGGCCGCCGGCGGCTTCAGCGCGTTCGCGATTCGCTGGGCCATCCTGATGACCGTGGTGGGCACGCCCGTGTTTACGTACTTCTTCGGGAAGCGCTGGTACTGCTCGTGGGTATGCGGCTGCGGAGGCCTGGCCGAAACCGCAGGCGACCCGTATCGCCAGCTCTCCAGCAAGAAACTCTCGGCATGGCGTATCGAGCGGTGGATGATTTATTCGGTGTTGGCGATGATCACGGTGATCACCGTGCTGCTGTGGCTGAACGACACCGAAAGCCTGCACGGCATGGTGCTTGGCGGCGCCAAGGATGGCGTGAAGAAATTCTACGGCCTGGTGATCGGCTCGATCTTCAGCGGGGTGATCGGTGTCGGGTTCTACCCGATCATGGGCGCGCGCGTATGGTGCCGGTTCGGCTGTCCGATGGCCGCGGTGCTTGGCCTGTTGCAGCGCACGTGGTCGCGTTTCCGGATTACCACCAACGGTGGTCAGTGCATCTCGTGCGGCAACTGCTCCACGTACTGCGAGATGGGCATCGACGTTCGTGCCTACGCGCAGCGTGGTGAGAACATCATACGGGCCTCGTGTGTTGGCTGCGGCGTGTGCGCCACGGTGTGCCCGCGCGGCGTGCTCAGCCTGGAGAACGGCCCCCGCGAAGGCCGCTACAACGGCGGGCAGTTCGTCAGCGCCGACCTGGTGGAGATCCCCCGTATCAAGTAGGCCGCCGCTCACGGCTTTGCGTGCGTGTGATTGAAGGCGTACGGCGCCTAGAACGTCGCCGTCTCGTTCACGTTGAACATGTACTCGCGCCAGTGGCTGCGAATGAAGCTGAACTGCGGTGAGCTGCCCCAGCGCCCGGCCAGAGCGCGGTTGATGGTGGGCTGTTGCAGCACCGCGGTGATCATGGCTCGTTGTGCCAGGAATATTATCGGGCCTGCCCCGCCCGGGGCAAGCAATCCCGGCGTTGCAAGCATCGTGGCGATCCTGTCGATCTCGGCATCACGCGCTGCGGGCGTCATCGTGTCCAGATAATCGAACACCGGGCTGCCCTGCACTCCGCGTGCGTACTCCAGCAGCGCCTGCGCGATCGGGTAGTAGGACCAATGCCACCGCTCGTCCATGTAGCCGCTGCCGCCTGTAGGCACCGAGCTTGGTGTGAACGATTGAATGAAGCCGTACATCGACGCGTTGCGCATCAGCCACTCGAACTCATCCTGAAATCCCGTGCCTCGTCGCCGCCAGTCCGAAGCCTCCGTGCTGAACAGATCGTAGTCGGTGCCCCAGTGGTGGCGTGAAATTCCCGGCGCCGACGACGCTTCCAGGATCTCCTGCTGCCGCTCGTCGGGCGTGAGGTTGCGGCTGCCGGTTGGCAGCGCGCAGCTTGCGGCCGTTGCGGCGCGTTCGTTGGCGGCGGTTGCCTTGGGTGTGTCGGCCGAGGTCGAGGGGTTGCGCCAGCAGACGATGTGGCAGGGATTGCCGGGGTCCCACTGGTCGCCCACGGCGCCGATCTGCGGCCCACAGGCGGAAATCGCGCGTGTGGTAATGCGATCGAATTTGGCGCCGGTAAAGTTGTACTTCCTGTTCCAGATGCCTTCCTGGTCGCTGTAGTTGCGATATCCGTCGCGAGTGCTCCCAACAATGTGCTGGGTCACATCGGTCTGGCGAGTCATGGTGATGGGGCTTCCGCTGGTGCGTGAGGCGGCCTGCAGCGCCGTAAGCATGCAGGTCATCTGCGTGTGCGATTCGTTCCATGCGGCCGTTGGCGGGCGCCGCACGCCGATGATCCACTCGATCACCTCCGTTACCGGCATCGCCGTAAGCACCGCTGCCCAGCGGGCCTTGGCGGCGTCGAGGTCCGATTGATTCACAAATGCGCGGCAGCCCGTGGAGGTTGGTGTCCAGGCTGTCTCGCGGGTGGAACCCGCCGGTTGCGCTTCGCGGGCCATCGGTGTAAGCGTCGCCGGTGCGGGCGCAGGGCCGCCGGCATCCTGCCGTTGTACGCCCGGCGCCACATGCCGGGCAGTAATCGCGCGGCGTGGCGCGGCGGAGTTGCCGTTGCCGGAGTTCGATGCCCGCCGTTGCACGCGCCGGCCGGCGCCAGGCACCAAGCCCTGTTGCGATGCGCGTTTCGGGGCCACCTTCGGCGTGGTTGGAGTGTTGCCGGTGCCGGCGCCGCTGCGTGGCGGGCTGGCAGTGCCGGGGGTGGCGCCACCACCGGGTGTGCCTCCGCTGCCCGGGGTTGTACCGGTGGCCGGTGGGCATGCGCCCGCGGATATTCCGTACGACGTCAGCGCTTCCTCGCCCATCGTGGTTTCCAGCGCCACCTGCGCCGCCCGCCCCGTGCCGGTTACCTTCTTGGCCTCGATGTTGATGAACCGTTCCGATGCCAGCGCGATCGACAGCGACCCATCGTCGTACGCATCGGCATGCGCAGTGCTGCCGGGATGCGAATGCGGGCCGGTTGCCTGCTGCACCACATTGTAGCCGCGGCCGCTAAGCGTTGTGAAATCGGTGCCGCGCGTCACCAGGAAGAAGTTGTCGGCATCGGTGCGGGGGATTGCCGGGTCCGGCGATTCGATGTGCGGGTTGCCGCTTACGCTGGTGTCCGTGGCATGCGACTCGCCACGGCTGGTATTGCTGGCGTGGGTGTAGGAGTTGATCGAAAGCGGCGCGCCCGGAGTGTTGTTGTGCAGCGAGATCACCGGCAACGTGCCGGAAAGACTTCCGCCGCTGCCGCCGCGGCATTTGCCGATCTTGTCGATAAGGTCCGCCCGGAACGTGTCGTACGTGGTCATGGCGCCGGCCGTTCGTGCGGTAGTCGGGCATGGGCAGGTGGCGGTGAACGCCTTGTCGCGCGCGGTGAACAGCCGGTTGGGGTCCACGTTGCAACTGGGGCCCACGTTCACGCAGCGGCCCGGATTATCCACCCACACCAGATTCGCGCAATACCGGCTCCGCAGACTGCGCGCGGCGTCCAGCGCGATGCTCTCGTCGCCGTGCAGGCGCACAAGGCATACCTGCGCCGCTGTTGCCGGCGACTGGAAATCCGTCTGCACCGTTGCGCGCTGCACAATTGCCCGCTGTGCGCTTCTGGCCGCAGGCGTAGCAGTTGCCGGCGGTACATCGGCGCCGCTCAGGGCCGCGTTTGCCATCGCGTCGGCCTCAACCTCATCGGCGCCGCCGGGCTCGTTGATGGTCAGCTTTGATTGAACGGCCGGTGCCGCGCCGCGTTGCTGCACCACGTGTGCAAGCTCGTGCGCCAGCAGCGCGCGACCCGGGTTGGTATCCGGCGAATACTTGCCGCCATCGAACACGATGCTGCGCCCAACCGTATACGCGTGCGCGCTTACTGCCCGTGCGGACTCAACCGCGCGCGAGTCGGTATGCACGCGCACGTCGGAGAAGTCGTGCCCGAAACGCTGGCTCATGAACGTGTTGGTGGCCGGGTCCAGCGGGCTGCCGCCGCCGTTGATCACATCGTTGACAATGGAAGGGGCCGTGTTGGCTTCCGGTGTTCCGGCCGCGCTGCGTTGCAGCGCCGATTCCTCCTTCTTCCGGCAATCGTCGCATGTGCCGGATGCCCCTGCCGTGTTGCCGCATGCGCATGCGCGCTGTACGCGTGGCAATGCAGCAGCGTTCCGTGCCAGGCGTTGCACGCCCTGATTGCCCAGCTTCCGGCCAACAGTGGATATTGCCGACACTGCCGACATCGCCTCGAACGGCTGTTCGCTGGCCTGGGCCTGTCGCGCGGGTGTTGCCGCCACGGTTGTGGGCGGTGCCTGCTGTGTTGGGGCGTGGTCGCTCATTGCTCTCCCTGGCTTCCGTTACCGGGCATAACAGCGCTGCCGGGCACCCACATACCACGGGGTGCCTGAATAACATGGTCAGCGATGTTCCGAAAAGGACGGATGGCGGCCCATGCCAACGGGCCAGCTCTGGGGAGAGCGGGGGCAAGATAGAGCAGGATGGGGGGGAGAGTCAAGTGCCATGCATACATCGAATGCCGGCAAGATGACGCGCGGTTGTGGGATACCCCCCCCATGGTCCGCGTCTTGTGAGCGGTTTGCGGTGCTTGTCTGTTCCTCTGGATTGACGCCCGGCCGCATGGTGGGGTGTTCGGTTGGGGATCGACGTATGGAATGGTATTCAACGTGATAATGGTCGTGCAGTCATGAAGCAGGAACGGGGCATCGTGGAGCGATTCATCATGAATCAACCC